>JBDRKQ010000077.1:0-132944 GCA_043813895.1 Planctomycetota bacterium | reverse complement strand
GCACCTGTGCGTTTCTGGATCGCTGCGAAGATCGGTTTGAACACATCGGTGTCGTAGTTGCTGCGGGCCTTCTGAAGCACGGCACACAATCGCTCGAAACCCATCCCGGTATCGACGTGCTTCGCCGGCAGCGGCGTCAGTTTGCCGCCAGCGTCCCGGTTGAACTGGATGAACACCAGGTTCCAAATCTCGATCACCCGTGCGTCGCCGGCGTTGACCAAGCTCGCGCCGCTCTTGTCCGGCGTCAGGTCGATATGAATCTCGCTGCACGGCCCGCACGGGCCCGTGTCGCCCATCTCCCAAAAGTTGTCCTTTTTGTCGCCGGGATGGACGCGTTCTGTCGGCAGAATCTCCAGCCACAAGTCGCGAGCGTCATGGTCCGGCGCCAGCCCCTCCGCCTCGTGGCCCTGAAAATACGTCGCGTGCAATCGCGCCTTGTCGATGCCCCAGACGCCGGTCAGCAGCTCCCACGCCCAGGCGATCGCCTCCTTCTTGAAGTAGTCGCCGAACGACCAGTTGCCCAGCATCTCGAAGAACGTGTGGTGGTAGGTGTCGTGGCCGACGTCGTCGAGGTCGTTGTGCTTGCCGCCGGCTCGGATGCACTTCTGCGTGTTGGTAGCGCGCGTGGGCTTGCCGGGAATCGCGCCGGGCCATTTGTCCACATCGGGCGCGCGCTGTCCGAGGAAGATCGGCTTGAACTGGTTCATGCCCGCGTTGGCGAACATGAGCGTGGGATCGTCATGCGGCACGCACGGGCTGCTCGGCACGAACGTATGGCCGCGCTTCTGGACGAAGTAGTCGTTGAATTGCTGACGAATCTCGTTGGCTGTCGGCGAGGGCATGGTTCGTTATCTCAGAGCGGTCGCGGTCCGGTCCACGTGCGGCAAGGTACGTGTTTAGCTTTCGGACGGGGTGGCATGGGTAACGAGTGGGGCATCCTACAGGGTGGCCCACTCGTTACCCGTGGGAACAG
Organism: Planctomycetota bacterium; assembly: GCA_043813895.1. Lineage (GTDB taxonomy): Bacteria > Planctomycetota > Phycisphaerae > UBA1845 > UTPLA1 > CAZTAR01. The sequence continues at coordinate 131,971 of JBDRKQ010000077.1, read as the reverse complement.
CCTGAGGTCTTCCCCACGGGTAATCTCCACCGCTTAACGCGGCTGCGCTAACCCATGCGACCCTCGCTGAACACGTGCGCAGCTGATGCCGCGACACGGCCATCAATCTAGCCTGTTTTGTCACACGCCGCAAAGCAGGCCATCGAGTGCGGTCGAAGCCGAATCCGAGCCCCGAGCGCAAGCGAGCGGGTCCGAAGACCTGCGGCCTGTCCACGAAGACCCCGCGCTGGCGCTTGGGGCTCGGATTGGAGACCCCGCGCTGGCGCTTGGGGCTCGGATCAGCGCCGCCGTCAGGCTATCACATGTGCGCATGGCGGATACGTGGTGATCTGGTCCGGTACGTCGATCACAATCTGGGGTCGTCCCTCGGCCAAGGCGAGATGGCCGGTGAGGTAGGCGTAGTTGGCATTTCCGAAGCCGAGGAACTCGCGCTCGATGAAGCCCGCGAGGTCCCGCGTTTCAGGGGGGAAGTACGCCGTGCAGGGTTGAAAGGGGTTGCCCAATTGGATGAGCACCGCACCGTCCGAGAGGTGAAACGATCTCGTGAGTTCGGCGAATACGGTCGCGCTTGCGCCGGCCCGCGCACGCCCGACGATCTCGTCGTAGTGCAGTCGACAACTGAAGATGTCCTCGCCCATGGTGCTTGCGAGGCGGTGGCAGTCCACGAGGCCGGCCCGGCGTTGCCAGTGGGACTTCAGCACGCGGTAGTCGCCACGGCCTCCGAGCCCGCCCCAGATGCCGCGACCTTCGAGCCTGGCCCAGAACTCGGCCCTCTCCATCTCAGCACGGTGGATCAGGGGATAGCCGTACTTCTCGAAGCAGGGACTCCAGCCCTCGCGGACGAGCCGAACGTTGTAGTTCTCGCCGCGGACGAAGACGTAGCACAGCAGCTTGCCGCTATTGCTGAGCATCACTTTGTCTAACGAAAAGTGCAGGAGGACTTCGCCGACATCCTCGAAATACGTCTCCCGCGCCCAGCGCAGCGTGCGTCTGCCAAACTCCGTCGCCGACTTTGCACCGGCCGGAGCGGCCCGCTCAGGATTGACATCCATCAGGCGAACGGGGCGAGGCTGCCCCTCCCATTCGACCCGGATGCTGTCACTGTCGAGCACGCCGAGAAATGGGCACGATCGTTGCAACGACATGCTCCTCCTTCGCCCTCCTCCACCTGCGCCGGCGCCGCTCGCTCGGATTGCGGCCGGCCGACGTGGTTTGCTGTCTAAGCTCCGATAACGACCTTCAGCCTAACAACTCCGCTTTGCGATTTCAAGCTTTGAGCAACACCCGTGTGCCGGACAGGTGGCACAGAGCCATGACTTTCGTGGCGACTTTGCGTATCCATCATGTGGCGATCATCCCGTGCGCGACGCCAAATGGCACGAATGGGTGATGCCGGATTGTCACGTCGCGAGGGTCGCATTGTTTAGCAAACGGTCGCCCCGACCCGAGGGGGCACTGACTCGTTGTGAACTTCACAGGCAGTACTGGCAGACGTTGCTGGGGCAACTGAGGCATGTTCACCCGGAATCTCGCCTGCCGGCCGCAGGGAAGCGGTGTCGTTTCGATCCAGAGCCCAAACGTATCCTGCCGATACAACTCAAGATACGGATCGTCGCCCCCGGGGGATGTTTCCTCCTGGCTTGGGCAAAAGCGAAGGTGCGCGCATCGTGTGCGCAGCCGGTCCGCAGTGTCGTGCAACCGTTTTTCAGAGGAAGATCGCGACACGTGACAATCTCCGACCGACGCATGCAGACATTCCGCAACTGCGGACTCGTCACCGGCCTAGTGCTCTGCGCATTGGGATGGGTTGCCGTCCTGACGTTCGACGCGGCAGACTGGCCCAATCGCTCGGTGTGGCCGCAGCCCGATCCCGTTCACAATGCGTGCGGGCGTGCGGGGGCCTGGATCGCCTACCAGTTGTTCTACCACCTCGGGCAGGGCGTCTATCCGCTGGTGGCATGTCTGACACTTGCGGCGTTGGTTCAACTCACGCGCCGCAGGCTGAGTGACGGACCGCTTCGGATGGCAGGGCTCTGCCTGGTGGTGACCGTCACGAGCACCGCCGCCGCGCTCATCGCGCCACCCCTGGCGGAGGGCCTCGTCGAGGGGCCCGGCGGGATACTCGGCATCGCCGCCGCCGGAACGCTCCTGGATTACTTCAGCACCGTGGGGGCGACGCTGATCCTCATCGCCGCGATGCTCGTCGGGTTTCTGCTGATGGCCGACGATCTCGTCTTCCGGTTGCCGGCCGCGACGATCCGGTTGTGGCGAAAGCTCACCGGCGGATTGACTGCCGTACGGTTGGCAGGCCTGTCCCGGCCCGGCCTGACGCCCGTGACGATGGGCGCGGGCAACACCGCCGTCGCCATTCCCGAATCGGAACTTGCCGAGGAAGGCGACGCCGAGGAGGACCTGGAAGACGGCGAAGAGGATGAGTACGACGACGAGTGTGACGGCGAGTACGAAGACGATCTGGAAGAAGAGGACGACGACGAGGATCCTGCCGCGGAAGACGAAGAAGAGCCCGAGGGTGAGCAGGGGGCGCCCGAGCGGGAGTTGATCATCCGCATGTTGGGGCGAGAACGTGTCGAGTCCAAACCGCCGAAGAGTGCATGGCCGAAGGAACTCGGCGATTACGTCCTGCCTCCGTTGGCGTTGCTTCGCGATCCGGAAATCGAATACTCGGCTGCGCAGGAACACGTCGTGCGGGAGAAGGCCGCGATCCTCGAACGCACGCTGGAGGAGTTCCGCATCGAGGTCCGCGTCGTTGAAATCGACACGGGCCCGGTCATCACGATGTTCGAGCTGGAGCTGTCCGCCGGCACAAAGGTCAGCCGGATCAACTCGCTTTCCAACGACATCGCCCGGGCGCTGAAGGCGCCCGCCGTGCGCGTGGTCGCCCCGATTCCCGGCAAGAACACGATCGGGATCGAGGTTCCGAATATTGACAAGGAGACGGTGCGGCTCAAAGAACTCGTCATGCTCGGCGGCGTGAAGCCGACCAAGATGGCCCTGCCGGTGTTCATCGGGAAGAACGCCAGCGGAGACCCGTTAATCGGGAACCTGGCAGCGATGCCGCACATGCTGATCGCCGGCACAACCGGCAGCGGCAAGTCCGTGGCGATCAACGCCCTGGTGATGTCGCTGCTGATGACGCAGCGGCCGGACCATGTCAAGCTGATCCTCGTTGATCCGAAGATGGTCGAGCTGTCCGTCTTCAAGTCGATTCCGCACCTGATGTGCCCGATCGTCACGGACATGCAGCAGGCGGAGCTGATCCTCCAATGGGCGACGACGAAGATGGACGAGCGGTACGAATTGCTCGCCGAGGCGGCGGTGAAGGACATCGCAGCCTTCAACCGACTGGGCAAGGAGACGATCTACGAGCGGTTCTCCCCCTCCACCGAGGAGGAGCGTCTCCTAATCCCGACGCATCTGCCGTACATCGTCATCATCATCGACGAGTTGGCGGACCTGATGATGACCAGCGGCAAGGAGGTCGAGCACCACCTGAGTCGGCTCGCACAGAAGAGCCGGGCGGTCGGCGTACACCTCGTCGTCGCGACGCAGCGGCCGCAGGCGAACGTCGTGACGGGTCTGATCAAGAGCAACCTGCCGTGCCGCATGGCCTTTCGCGTGTCAAGCCGGATGGACTCGCGAATCGTCCTGGATCAGAACGGTGCGGAAGTCCTGCTGGGCCAGGGCGACATGCTGTTCCTGCCGCCGGGTTCTTCCAAACTCGTCCGCGCGCAGGGCACGTACATCGAAGAGGACGAACTTCGCGCGGTGCTCAAGGACCTGAGCGAGAAGGCGAAACCCGAGTTCCATCACGAACTCCAGCGGCTGCGGCCGACCGCCGGGGAGGGCGGCGGCGACCGGGACCCGCTCTTCGACAAGGCCGTCGACATCATCGTCGAGACGCAGCGCGGCAGCGTGAGCCTGCTGCAACGCCGGCTCGAAGTCGGCTACTCGCGGGCAAGCCGCTTGATCGACCAGATGGCAGCTGCCGGGATCGTCGGCGACTACAAGGGCAGCCAGGCGCGCGAAGTGTTGCTGAACCAACACGAATGGGACGTTATCCGCGAACAGCGTGATAACGCCTTGGATGCGGAAGCGGAGCAGGTCGACTTGATCGACCCGGACGGCGATGCCTCCGGTTCCGGCAATCCGAACGCGGCCACCGACCGGGCCTCCAGATTCTCCGAATAGAGCGAAAAGCCTGCTGTGCCGCGAATCCCCTTTCGGCACCGTGCTCCTTTGCGAACGCGAGGGAGGAGACTTCCGTCGTGTCGATCCCTTGATCATGAACACCTTCAGCGGGGGAGTTTACCCCTTATCTGGGTGTCCACGAATAATGGGGAAGGTCACAGTTTGGGTGCGCGTGTAATGCGGCTGATTGATATGCTTGCTCAGCGCTCCGTCAATTGACGATTGGAGATTGACGATTGGTGGCATGTGCGGGGTGAGCCGGCGGAGTTTTGCGCGGGCCGCCAAACCGCAAGCCTTGGTCGGGCTGGGTGCCATGCTTTCACGCGACGAAGTCGTGGGTAAGCATGTTGAATGCTGAGCAAACATGCCTACCCGTCCCGCTTGCGCGGGTCGTGAAGACATGGCACCCGGCGCTTCGGGCTGGTATGGGTAGGCTTTGGTCATGGGGGTCGCCGGACGGCAAGCCTTGTTGCGGTGACGGGACCACCGGCTTTGGCGCCGGCGCCACGTAGGGTATCGGTGTGGATTCGACCCCTGGCTTCTGCCAGGGGCTATCGGTTTCGGGCGGGCGGCACGAGCGCTTCGGCTTTGTGGAAGATCGCGCTGCGGCTGCTATCATCCTTCACCATGATCATGTCAAACCGAAGCACGCCGGCGGACCGGCCCGAGGGGCCAGCTCCGAAGTTTCAGGTGGGCCAACTGGTCCGGCACCGGCGTTACGGGTACCGGGGCGTCATTGTGGCCTTTGATTTGGTGTGCACGGCCGATGAGGCGTGGTACCAGTCGAACCAGACGCGGCCGGACCGTGATCAGCCGTGGTATCACGTGCTCGTTCACGCGAGCCACCGGACCACGTACGCGGCGGAGGAGAACCTCCGGGCAGACCCGAACCCGCAAGCCATCGATCATCAATTGCTGAGCGAATTCTTCATTGGCTTCTTCGACGGCCGCTACGTCCGGAACGAGATGCCGTGGCCGCTCTGACGCAGTGATGCACGCGTTCGATCCCACAGTGCAAGAATAGGGAATAGGGTGGATGGATGCGGCCGGCTGTCGCACGGTCGGCCATCGATCCGATCCGGCGGCACGTCCGTTGTCGCGAGTTTTGCCACACCAGGGTCGACCGCGAGGATTGCGGCCTGGATGGCGATATGTATGATCTGGCATGGCGGGCCCACTTCTGGCGGTCCGGCCAAGGCGCGAGTCTTACCGCCGCTCGTGTGCCCCACGGAAGAAACCTGGGAACTCCCTCGCTCGTAGTGCGTCTATACAGCGAGCGTAGGTGTAGAAAACGATGAGCCTGCATGTTGCCGTGGATGAGGAGATTCACTCGCCCGGTGCGTCCGGGTTGGGCCTTCCGCGTCTCGCCGGTCCCCGAGTCACAAGCTGGAGTATCGCCATGAACCTGGATGCCAAGCGACATGGGCTTGCCTTCGTACTTCTTGTTGTTGCGGCTTTGGTGTTTGTGTCGGCCGCCCGCGCGGCGGACCCGCCCGAGCCGGGCGAACACGGCGCTGCACAAGAGAAGGCCGTCACCGAGCAGAGCATCTACATTCCTTACACGAAGCTGCGGTCGGTCTTTGAGAAAGAGGGCCGGGGTGTTTTCCTGCCGTACGAGGAATTCCAGGAGTTGTGGCGCGCCGCGCGCGACAACATGCGCCTGCCTCCGGATGATGAGCCGCCTGTCAGCGCCCTGATAACCGAGGCCCGAAATGAGGCGACGGTTTTGAAGGACGTCGTGCGGGTCAGCTCCGAGTTGAAGATCGAGGTTCTTGCCGAGGGCTGGAGCGAAATCCCGCTGCGTCTGGCGGACGCGGCCATTACACGGGCGGTCCTCGACGGCAAGCCGGCGCGGATCGTGTTTGAGCCGGGTGTGGGACATAAGCTGCTCGTCGAGCGGAAGGACCGGCAGGCGGGGGTGCTGGCGCTGTCACTCGAATACGTCAAGGCTTTCACAAAATCGCCCGGGCAGAACGGCGTTTCGTTTGAAGCGCCGCAAGCACCGGTCAGCCGATGGCGGATCCACATTCCCGAGGCAGGCGTCAAGGTCAGCATCCGTCCGCTTATTGCGGCGACGGAGGTGCCGGAGGACGACCAGCCGGGCGAGCAGCCTGCCCGAACGGTGGTGCTGGCGTTCGTTGGCGCGGCGCCTACGGTCCGGATCGACTGGACGCCCAAGTCCGAGGGGGCGACGGGTTTGGAAGCGCTGGCGAACGTGCAGTCCGAGCAACAAGTGACGGTGGATGAAGGCGTGACTCGCACGCGCAGCCGACTTCATTACGACATCAGCCGAGCCGAGCTCTCGCGACTGCTCATTGAACTCCCTGCCACGCACAAGATCGTCAACGTCTTCGATCCGAACATCCGACAGTGGTCGGTGGAGACGGTGGAGGGTTGCCAGCGCATCACCGCGGACCTGTTCGAGCCTGCGAAGAAGACGCAGGACGTGACGGTCGAGTTGGAGAAGTTCACGAAGCCGAAGGCCGAAAGCGGAGAGTTGGAAGGGCTTGCGGACGAGCCTACGGGGGAAAGAGAAGCGGCTTTGCCAGGCGGGCGAGAGGAACTGCAGGTTCCGGTGATTCGTGCATTGGGCGTCGGCAGGCAACAGGGTGTGGTTGTGGTCGAGGTTGCCGCGGGACTGCGAGCGGAGGTCACCCGGCACACCGGCTTGATGCAAGTTGACACCACAGATCTGCCCGCGTCCCTGGCCAAGGGCGGATGGGCGTTTTCATACCGTTATGTCTCATTGCCGTTCGACTTCTCACTCCGGGTTGAGCAGGTTCAGCCGAGGATTACGGCGGACTCACTGGTCGTGGCGAACCTCCAACCCGAGCAACTGACGCTGGACATGGTGGTGGTTTGCAGCATCGAACGGGCCGGCGTTTTCCGTTTGGAACTGGATATTCCCGCCGGTTACGAGGTCCGCCATGTGCGCGGCTGTGAGGCTGCCGGCGCGGAGCCGGCTCAGGTCGACACGCACTATCTGGAGGGCGACGCGAAGACGCACTTGGTGGTGAACCTTTCGCGCAAGGCTCTTGGACGCGTGGCGTTGGCGGTCCAGTTCCAAAGGCGACTTGCGGAGCCTGACCTGCTGAGTCCGACCGGCAAGACGGCCGAGCTACAGCTCGACATTCCTCGCGTGACTCGAACGACGGTCGAACGCTCCGTTGGGCGGCTCCTCGTGCGCGCGCCGGAGAGTTTGCGCGTGAACCCGCACGAGCTGGAGGGTCTGCGGAGCATCTCGTTTAAAGAGGCGGCCGAGGGCTTGGCGCCTTTGCGCGACGACCGGGGGGCTCGGCCGGTGCTGGCATACGCGTACACGCAGGAGGACGTGCGGCTGACGTTGGCTGTCGAGCGCCGCAAGCCGCACGTGACGGCTCGCCAGTTGCTGAAGGTGCAAGTCGAGGCGGGCGTGATGGAGTATGCGGCCACTTTCTTCTACGAGATTCGGTACAGCGGCGTGAAGTCGTTGCGAGTCGATTTGCCCGCCGATCTCGCGGGAGAGATCCGGAACGAGACGCCGAACGTTCGGGAGAAGGAGATCGAACCGCCGCCGGAGGACTTACCGGAAGGCTACGTCGCATGGAGCCTGGCTGGCGAGACGGAGTTCAGCGGCAACGTCACGATTCGCCTGGCCTGGGAGGAGAAGATCGAGAAGCTCGACGTCGGCAGGACCATCGAGCGGACGATTCCGCACCTGCGGCCGGCGGCGGTGGATCGCGCGTGGGGTCAGATCGTGCTCGCGAAGGCCGAGACCATCGATGTTCAGGCGACGGGCGAGCCACGGGGAATCCGACCGATCGACCCACAGCACGATTTGATGGCCGGCGCGGATGCCGCCGGTGGGGCTCTGGCGTTCGAGTTTCACGACGACTGGGTCCTGGATGTTACCGCGACGCGCTATCAACTCGAGGAGGTGAAGCGCACGAGCATTGAGCGTGCGGTGATACAGATGGTCGTGACGCGAAGCGGGCAGACATCCGTCCGGGCGCTCTACCGAATGCGGAGTGCCCGGCAACGGTTGGCTGTGGAGCTTCCCGAGAATGTGGATTTCGACAATGAACCGCTGCGCATCAACGGCCGACCGGTGCCGCTCGAACGCGGCGACAAGCATGAATTCTTCATACCGCTCTCAGGCCAGGATGCGGATGCGGTCTTTCTGCTCGAGCTTCGCTATTCGGTGGAGGGCGGCGGCACGAGGCTGGAATGTCCGGTGTTTTCCTCCGAGCCGGCGATTCAGAAGGTGTACCTTTACGCGTACCTGCCGGAAGAGCTTGCCTATCTGGGCTGGACGGGGCCTTGGACCGATGAACAGGGCTGGCAGTGGGGCCCGATTCTCGATTCCTGGTCGTTCCCCAAACGTGGCAGCGGTCGGCTGATCGACTGGGTCTCGCACGGCCTGAAGGTCGCCGAGAACCCGGCCGGCACGTTCCACACAGACGGGCATCCCTACCTATTCTCCACCCTCCGGCCGCCGCAGGGCGGTGAAGGGGCGCTACGGCTATTCACCATGGATGAGGACTGGTTGACTGTTCTCGTCCTGGCCCCGGTCATTCTCGTCGGCGTGTTCCTGTTGAGGAAGAGGGCGACTGCACGATGGCTGGCGGCTGGGACGTTCGTTGTGCTGCTCGTTCTCGCGAGCATCTTCATCCCGACGTTTGTGGCGCAGATCGTCGACGACAAACTGCTTTGTGCGGTGCTCGTCGTTTTGGTCGCGTGGATGATCCGGTACGTCGGTTGGATCCGTCCCTACGATCCGGTCGTCGCAGCGCGGAGGAAGGTGCGCGAGGAAGCGGCGATTGCGCGTATCCAGGCGAAGGCGGCGAAGAGCCGTGTCGCGAGCAAGGCCGACACCACGGAGGAAGGGGGGCAGACCAATGACTAAGCGTCTTCTCCTGCTAATCCCGGCCGTTGCGGTCATTCTCGTTCTCACTTTGAACGCCGCGTTTGCCGAGGACGCGAACGAGGGACCATGCGAGGATGCGCCGAAGATGATCCGTGAAGTGTTCGTCCCTTTCGAGGACCTGAACATCCTGCTCGGAACCCAGTCGCGGCGTGTGCTCCTCTCTCGAACGGAGTACGAAGAACTCGCGGCCCGCGCGAAGCGGTCACACAAGGACCGGGCGCCGCGTGATGCCGTGGTCGTCTCGGCCGAGTACGAGGGCATCGTCGAGAGCCAGCGTGCCAGGATGACCGGGACGCTGATCGTCGACGTCCTCGAAGACAGTCTGCACGCGGTCGGTTTACCGCTTGAGGGCGTCGGTCTCCGCGGCGCGACGCTTGACGGCAACGGCGCTCCGATCGGGCTCGCCGATGACGGCCGGATGGTGCTCTTCGTCGAGGGCAAGGGACAGCACCGCTTGGTTCTCGAGATTGTCGTTCCTTTGGAGACGACCGCTGCTCGGCAGAGCCTGAGGTTCCACGTGCCCACGCCGGGCGCCACCGCGTTGCGCCTCACTGTCCCCGGCGATGTCGAGGTGAAAGACGGCGCGAAGGTGATCAGCCGAGTTTTCGACGAGGCATCAGGCGTGACCCGGTTTGAGCTGGCGCCACAACGGGCTGAGGTCTCGTTGGTGATGACGCTGAACAGCCGCCTCAAGCGCGTTGGGCGCGTGGTCATCGCCCGCAGCGTGCTTGTGGATGAGGTTACCGAGGCGTACGAGCGGCTCCACCTGACGTGTTCGATGACGATCCTGCACCGGGCCGTGGACGGCTTTCAGTTTGCCGTGCCGGCGGGTTTTGAGATCACACACGTTCGATCGCCTCAGCTCGCCCGTTGGGGAATGCCTGTTGTGGACGGTCGCAAGACACTTGATGTCCATCTGCGCGAGGCGACCAACGAGACAGTCGTCATAGACGTGTCCGCCGTCAGGACGAAGCCCGAGTTGGGGTCATGGAGTCTGCCGGTGATTGAGCCGCTCGATGTCGCCGGTCAATCCATGGTCGTCGGGGTGCTGATCGAGGATCGACTGAAGGCCGCGTCGATCGAGGCGAACAGACTGATTCCTATCAACACGAACGTGCTGACCGAAGCGCTGCCCAGGACGGTATTCGACGTGGAACCGGGATCCCCACAGGTTCGACCGATCCTCGCCTACTATGCTCCGCAGGCGGACTTCAGCCTCGCGGCCAAGTTCGAGAGGCAGCCGGCTCGACTGCTGGTCACGACGAACGTGTTGCTCGTCTTGAAGGAGGGAGGGCAACAGGTCAGGGGCGGGTTCACCCTCTTGCCCGATGCCGAGAGGCTCTTCGAATTCGACGCTCTGGTTCCCGCCGGCTGGCAGGTGACGGAGGTCACGGCGGCCGACGGCAGCGTTTTGTCGATCGAGCGGTACGCTGCGGCGGAAGAGTCGTCTCGCATCCACGTGCGTTTGCCCCAGGGCGTCTTGCCCGGACGGCAATGCCGCGTGTATTTCCAGGCCGAGTGCACACCTTCGGGATGGCTGGGAGACTGGAGCGCTACGCCGGTCGAATTCCCCGTCTTCGCCGTGGCGGGAGCGACGCGTGAGGAGGGCGCGATCGCCGTGGCCGCACAGGACGACATGACCGTTCACCCGGAAACCCTCGCGCGGCTCACTCCCCTTGATGAGAACGAGAAGGGAGACTTCGGCCTGGCCGGCGTGGGTACGAACCTCGCCTATCGTTTCGATGGCCCGACGTACAAGGCTGCGTTGATCGCACGGCGGGCCATCCCCAGGTTGACTGCGCGGTCCTATTCATTCTTCTCGATCGAATCCGACGTGCTCACCGCGCACTACGAAATCGCCTACGAAGTGGAGAACGCGCGTACACGGCGCTTGCAGCTCTTGCTGGACAACGCCACGCCCGCGGCGCTGTCCATTCGCGGGTTGGACGGCGTCGGCTTGAAGGAGTATGGCAGCGAACCGGCCGGCGACATGCGTCGCTGGACTGTCCTGCTCGCGGAGGGCCGGCGCGGGACGATCCGTCTGGCCGTCGATTTCCAGCAGCCCCTGTCGGACCAACCGGCTCGTCGGCCACAGGGGGCTGACGCTACATTGGATCACAAGGACCTAGTCTTGCCGGTGGTCCTGGCCGAGGGCGTGGTCTACCAATCAGGTATCGTGTGCGTTGAAGGCGGCGCCGAGCAGGATGTGCAGGTGAGCTGCGCGCTTCGGAAGGTGGACATTGGGGAGTTGGTCGACGCCGAGTATCAGCCTGGGAAGCGACTGCTGGGAACCTACGGGTTCGTCGGCGCCGCGCCGGAAGTCAAGATCAGCGCGGTGCGCCGCCCGATCTGCGCACTGCCTCCCGTAATCGTTGAACGGGCCGAGTTGGTGACGATGTTGTCTGTCGACGGGCTCGCCCAGACAGCCGCCCGCTACCGGTTGAGAACGAAGGCTGCTTTCCTGGGCGTGCAACTGCCCCCGGATTCGACGCTCTGGTCAGCGGAACTTGACGGGAGGCCGGCCAAGCCGCAACGCGAAGGCGAGAAGCTGCTGCTCAGCCTGCCGGCTACGACCGAGGGCGCGCTGCGAGACCTGCGCGTCGTTTACGAAACGGCAGTCAGGCCGGTCGCCTTTCTGGCGGACGTCGATCTCGCGGCGCCGACGTTGTGGCTCCGCGCGAAGGGGGACGGCGCAGGCCGGGAGGTTCCCGTTGCTGACTTGCTCTGGCATCTGCACCTGCCGACCGGCACGCGCGTGGTTCGCACCGGCGGAACGGTGGTGACGAACCAGGTGGCACTCCCTGAGCCGGCGATCGCCGCCGTCGGGGAGCTGCTGTATCGCCTTAGCGGCGGCTTGCACTTCTTCTACATTCTTCCCAGCCTCAGCCGGGCGCGTCAAATCTCCGAGCTCACCATGGACTACCCCGCGCGTACGGCCGCTGCGCGGGCGCCTTCTGCTGGGGCCTTCAGAAGTCCTGCTGAAGAGTCTGTTGAAGCTCTCAAGGCTGTGGGCTACGCCGGTGACGAAGCCCGACAGACGCCCGCCAGAGCGGGTGGTCGAGTCCGCCCCACCGACGTGAGTTCCGAGGCTGAGCAAGTTGTTGCGGGCGTCGATGTAGCGGCCGCGACGGAACAGCCCGAGAAACCTTTCGTGACGCCGAAGAAGCCGACGGCGAAAGGCGGCTGGGCGATGCGGGGGATTCGCAGTCTGAAGATCGACTTGGAAGCGACGGGCGACCGGCAGATCACCTTTCAGAGCCTGGGCGACGACCCTCGGCTCGTCGTGACGCTGACGAACGAACGCCGCTTCGACGCACTGGGCTGGGTGTTGGCCCTGGTGCTGGGATTGGTCGGCGTTTCCTGGACAAACCGGCCGGTTCGCAAGAAGGCGCTTTATCTGGTTACGATTGCCCTGGTCACTACGCTTCTCCCACTGGTCGTCCTCCTGCCAGAGATGACGCTGCTGTGCAACATGTGCTTTTATGCCGCTTGCCTGCTCGTGCCGTGGTACCTGGTTGCGGGCATGGTGAAGTTATGGCTGAAGAAGTGTGCGGGAAGGGATTCTCGCACCAGCGGACGTTCGCGGGTGCCGGTAGCGGCAACGGCGGGTGCGGTGGTTCTGTCGGTTCTGGTGAATGTCCAGGCGGCCGAGGCCGAGCCGCCCTCCGACGCCACGCCTCCAATCGTTGTGCAGGTCGTCGAGCCGCCGCCGCCGGTCGTAGTGCCGGAAGATGTGATCATCCTTCCCTATGACCCGGATGCCCCGGCAACGCACACTGGCATCCCGGATGCCGACCAGCTACTGGTCCCGTACGACAGGTTTGTTGAGTTGTGGAATCAGGCCTATCCCGAGAAGAGGATTGAAGCGAAAGAACCCCCGGCGCCGTACGCGCTGGCCGGCGCTTCATTCAGCACGGTTCTTGAAGGGGAGGAGTCTTTGTTGCTGGAAGGCTTCCTTGACTTCGAGATCTACGCGGGGGGCCATGTCACCGTCCCGCTCCGGATCGAGGGGGGCGTGCTCGCCCGGGCCGATCTCGACGGACAGCCCGCCCGGCTGGGCGTGGCCGAAGGAGGGTGCGAGAAGGGATTCTCGCACGAGCAGCGAGTAGCCAGTAATCAGTCTTCAGTCGCCAGTTCAACGCCCGATTCTCTTCTGGTCTTGTATGCCTCCGGGAAAGGCCGGCATCGGCTCGAGTTGGCGGTCCGGATGTCCTTGGACCACTGCGGCGGTTGGCGCGTGGCGACGGGACGGCTCCCGGCGGCGCCGGCGATCGGTTTATTGATCCGAGTGCCGGACGCAGGAACGGAGGTCCGGCTGAGCCGCGTCTCCGACCGCCGGAGCTACGTCACACAACAGGCAGGTGAGTTGATCGAGACGGCGCCCGGCGCGGACGGCGCATTTACCGTGCAATGGCGGCCCAAAGTCAGTGACGGATGGGTCGATCAGAGCGTGATCGTCGCGTCCGATGCGGTGTTGGACGTTCAGGAGGACGGCCTCAGGTCAGTGTGGCATGTGTCGATGCAGTTTCGCAACGATGAGAGGGAGTTCTTCTCGTTGCGGGTTCCACGGGGATACCTTGTCGCGAAGGTCGGGGGAGACAACGTTCGTGGCTGGGAAGTGCGGCCGGCAGAGGATCACCAACGGGTGGTGGTCTCGCTTCTAAATCCTGCCAAGGGTAGAGAGGATCTTACAGTTCACCTCCGGCAGGATGGCCGGGTTGGTGAGGGAAGCCTGTCGGAATTCGACGTGCCGACGGTGAGGGTTGACGGGGCGGCTCTGCATCGTGGTGAACTGGTGATCCGCAGGAGCCCGCTGCTGGACGTTCGAACCGTCTCGACGGTCGGCGTGACTCGCAGCAACATCCCCGAGACGATCGAATACGGCTCCGAGGGGGAGGGGCGAAGTCCGCTTGGGATTCGCCCACATGCGGCCTATCGGTTTGCGGCAATGCCCTGTTCCGTGAGGTTGTCGGCGTCTCCCGTCAGGTCCGTGATGTCGGCGGATGTGCAGGCTCTGCTGCGGATCGCCGGCTGGGAGCGCGGTCTCGAGGTCCGTTTCAACCTCCACGTCCGCAACGGGCGGCGACATCACTTCGACCTGCTGCTGCCGGCCGGGATGGACGTCGAGCATGTCGCGGCGCCCGGCACGTTCGAGTGGGCTATTACGCAGACAGACGATCAGACGCGTTTGAGTATCCACCTGGCTACCGGTCGGATCGGCGAAGTGCCCGTCGTTGTCGTCGGCACGCTGGACCGGGTAGAGCAAGGAACTGCCGTTCACCTGCCCAAGCTGGCGGTCCTCGATGCCGAGCACCAGCAGGGGGATATCGTCGTGCAGGTCGAGCCCTCATTTGATGTTCGGGCTACCGATCTGCATGAATGCGAGAGCGTGCTATTGGAGCGTGTCTACGGTTGGCTGAACGCCGGCCAGCGCGGGACGGCCCGGCTGGCGCTGCACTACTCATCCCCGGATTATCGCGGTGTTTTGCGTTTGTCCGCGAGGCGGCCCGCGGTGAGCTGCGAGACGATCACGAATGTCCGCGTCACGGACCGAGCCTTGGAAGAGAGCATCCTGCTGGACTTCTCAATCCAGAGTGCGGGGATTCGTGAGCTGTCGTTTCTCTTGCCTGCGAGCATGAAGGATGCTCGAATCAGTGTTCCCCTGCTCCGACAGAAGACGGTCGAACCAGGACCGATGGAACCTGCCCCGATGGTACGCGTGCGCCTGACGCTCCAGGACGACGTAATGGGTGAGTTGCGGGTGCTGGTGGAGGACGACCGGCTTCTGACGCGAGATGTTCACACGGCGCCGATTCCGATCGTGGAGACAGGTAGCACGAATCATCGTTACGCGGTTCTGGAGAGCGCCGGCCGCGATGAAGTCGTCGTCGAGAAGCACGACGGTCTCGAGATAGTCAGCCGGCAACAGAAGGAGTGGCGGTCGCTTGTCGGTATCCTGGGAAGCGGGCTTACGGAGGCCTACCTTGTAAACAGTGGCGAGCAAGAGCCGCTTCTCTCATTCAAGGTGAAGGATCGCGAGACCGTGGAGACCGTCGGCGCCCGGATCGGGTTTGCCCACACGCTGTTGGTGCTGGACGTAAACGGAACGTATCGCGCGGCGCACACGTACCGTATGCACAACACCACGGAGCAGTACTTGGAGGTCGAGCTGCCAAGCGGGGCCAGACTCTGGACCGCTCAGGTGGCTGGCGAGCCCGTCAAGCCCGCCGAGGCGCGGAGCCCCGCCAAGCCGGGATACGTCAGAATCCCCCTGGTGAAGACTGCGGCGGGCGACCTCGACTACGCGGTGCTGCTGAAGTACGCCGGCAAGCTGCCCGCTCTCGGCCGGCTGTCTTCGGTCGAGCTGCCCCTGCTCCGCAGCACCAATATCAAGCCTGAACTTAGCCAGGTGAGGCTGTGTCTGCCCGAGGGCTATCATTGGTTCAACTTCGACGGCACGATGCGGATGATGGAGGGTGAAGGGGATCTGGCGGCCGGGTACGTGTCGTATCAGACGAAGCTCGCCGAACGCTTGTCTCAAACCATGCGGTCCGCCGACTCCTTCGCCCAGTTGCGAGCGGCAAGCAACCTCGGGCGCCTGAAAGACGACATCCGGGCCTACCAGTTCCAGAGCGCCCCGCCGTCCCTCGGAGCCAATGAGGAACTCCGCGAGGCCTGGGCGTCGAACGCTAGGATCCTCCAGGACGCCGAGGAGCAAGTCCGGACAGTGGAGCAGACCATGGGGCAGGAGGTGGCCCGTACTAATCGGGAGAGCTTGTATGGGCTCTTCCAGCAGCAGGAGGCGTCGCGCTCCCGCGATGCGGTCAAGAACCTCGATCTGAACTTCGACGAGGCCTCCATGCCCGAGGCGGATCGCGATGGAGTGGACGATGAGCAGTTCGATCGCAGTTGGCTCGCCAGCAACGGGCTTGGCAGCACCACCGCCGAACGTAAACTGGGCGAGATGGAGGAGGATCAGCCTCCCCTCGGGAAGAAGGCAGGCGAGTTGGCTGGCGGGCGGGGCGGCCCGCGATCCAGTGGTCGACGCGCGAAACCCGCCGCACCAAACGTAGTTCAAAGTCAGGAGGTCCTCGGGTCTCCGGATGCTGATGACCTGGAAGTGGTCCGCGAGGCGCTGGACAAGGAGGCGAGAAGGCGAGGGGCCGCTCAACAGACCGTCGAGCGCTACCAGGCAGTGCTCAAGGAGCGGCAGGCTGAAGGGAAGCGCGAGGGCGCTTATTCCCCGCCAAGCGGCAGGGTCGCAGTGCAGTCCTTGGGACGCGGACCGGGGGGGCGGGGAGGCATGGTGAGGGCCGACCAGGCGGTCGCGCTGCGGACGGGCCTTGCCAGTCTTGACGTCGAGATCCCGACACGAGGCACTGTTTACCGGTTTACGACGCCGCGCGGCGAGACGGAGATCAGGGCTCGGGCCATCTCGCGACCTCTTCTGGCGAACCTCAAACTCCTCGGCATCACGGCTCTGATCGCGGCTGCTCTGTTTCGCGTTTACAGGCTTGTGCGGCGGGAGGACTTTCTGGCGAAGTACGCCCGCACTCTCACAACGACGATGATGATTCTCGGCTTCATCAGCATCACCGTCGGCCTCCTGCCGATTGCCGGCCTCGCATTGGTGATCGGGAGTCTGGCCTGGAAGATTCGCACCGCCCTGAACTCGAGGCGAGTCGCCCAGGCCACGGGTTGAGGGACCGCCCAAGACCATTCGCTCGGCAAGAACATGCACGACTGTTCAAACACCGGCAGAACCAGTTTAGACTGTACGCGGCCATCGGCTGGTCGTGTCGGCGTTGCCTGACCGAGCGATCCGGGGAGGGCCGCGACTTGTCGACCAAACTTTTCTCTGACCGCCATCGCCGAAAGCCGCTGACGTTGCGAATGATCGTCTTGAAGCGTCGCGGCAAGCGGGTGTTTCTGTTGACCAACGTGCTGGAATCGGAACGGTTGTCCAAGGCGATGGCGTCGGGTTTTTGCACCGCTCGCAAGCTCTGGAGGTCAACTGCCGCGGCAAGACTCGGCGGATTGTGCCTACTTGAAATCCCTCTCATGACACTTGATCGTCAGCACGGGGCAGCAAGCGTGGTGTACAACGCGCTCGGCCGTACTGCCAAGCAGGATATGCTGGACTCCTGTCAAGCCGTGCGTCGCCAAGAGGATCAGGTCGATATCATGCCGCTCGGCGTATTCGCAGATTGCAGTCCAGGGATTCCCCATGAGCACTTTGCAGATCACGGTCGGATCCCCGCCAAAGTGCTCGACAACGACTTGCTCCAACTGCGATCTCGCGGCCTCGAACAACTCCGCCTTGGAAACCCTCAGCCTGTTGGGCAGCCAACGCTCAATGCTCGGAGTGACGGTCGGAGGAGAAACGTGGACCACGTGCAGTTCGGCCTTGAAGAGATCACGGAAGCCGCGGGCATACGGGCTGGCCTTCAGCGAGAGGTCGGAGAAGTCTGTCGGCCACAGGATTCTTTCTGGGGTCTTCATTGGGCTTGAAGCATCACCTCCGCTATTCCAATACCGAGAATCGCGCCAAGTCGATCTCCCGACCCAAAACGACCAGGATGTCCCCTTCGTGAAGTACTTCTTCAGCGTCTGGCATGAAGTGGTATTCACCAGCGGTACCCACCCTGATCGCCAGCGCCAAAAGGCGGTAATCCGCTCTCAAGCCGGATTGTCGCAGCGTCTTTCCCACAAGTAGCCTCGGCATCACGTATTCCATGATCCGATACTCTTCGGCGAAGGGGAAGTAATCCAGCAAGTTCGGGTGGGCCATTCGACGGGCAGTTCGCTCCGCCGTTTCGAGATCCGGGAAAATCACGCTGTGTGCACCCACACGTCCGAGGATGTTCGCGTGGTCCTCGTTAATCGCCGTGGCCAGGATCTTCTTGACCCCGATTTGACTGAGATGCAGCGTGCACAGGATGCTCGCCTCAATATGATCACCCAGGCAAACCGCGACTTCGTCGACGGTGGGTGCAACCACCGACTCCAGCGCCTCGAAGCTCTTGGCATCCGCAATCAACGCCCGGTGCACGTCATCGCGCACCGCGGACACGCGAGATTCCGCAGCATCCAGGACAAGGACATCGCAACCCTGCACGGCCAATTGCTTGGCCAGATGCGTGCCGAACTGCCCCAACCCAACCACCGCGACCTGTTTCATACTGTGTCACCTCAGCCGATCATGAGTCGTTCCTCTGGATAGCGGACACGCGCCGCTTGTTGCGGCATTACCATGAACACCGCGGTCAGCGGGCCCAACCGGCCGACGAACATCGTGGCGATGATCCACAACTCGCCGGCGCTGGACAGGTCCGGTGTAATGCCAGTCGACAGCCCGACGGTGCCGAACGCGGAAACCTGCTCGAACAGCAGGTTTTTAAGCAAGGCTCCGCCTCCCGCCGACTCCGTGATCGCCAGGATTATACAGCCGATCACGTTCCACAGGATTGCCAGTCCGCCGATCACCGCCGCCCGGACGATGATATCTTCCGGCAAGCGTCTCCCGAACAGCGCGACGTCCTCCGCCGTCACCAGTTTGGAGCGGAAATAGGCGAACCATGCGGCCAGCGAGGTGGTCTTGATGCCCCCGGCGCAGGACCCGGGTGAACCGCCCACGAACATCAGGCCGACCAGCATCAACAGAGACGCCAGCGGCACGTTGGCGATGTTGACCGTATTGAACCCGGCCGTCCGCGCCGTAACCGACTGGAACAAAGCGTTCACGATGCGTTGCGGCCCGCTGTCGTCATCCGCGAGCCCGAGAAGCAGGAAGGCTGCCGCGCCACCTGCAATGAGGATGCCCGACACACCTATGACGACCCGAGAGTGCAGGCTCCACGTGATCGGCCGGCTCCTTCTCCCTTGCAGCCTCCGGACTGCTCGGCCCAACGCTTCGAGCACGACCGCGTGACCCAGACCGCCCAGGATGATCAGCGCCATGATCGCGAACATGGTCAGAAGCTGCGAGCGATACGCCGTGAGGCTGTCGCTGTAGAGGGAAAACCCGGCGTTGCAGAATGCCGATACCGAGTGGAACACCGCTGAAAACAGCGGAGAGTGCCCGGCGGAGTGCTGTCGGAATCCCGTGTAGAGCAGGAGCACGCCGACAAGCTCAATGATGAACGTCATCGCGACGATTCGTTTCAAGCTGTCCCGCATCGCCGCCGCGGCGTTCTGCTGATAGAGCGTATCGTAGAGCGCCGCCTGGGAACGAAACGAAAGCCGCCCACCCATGAGCTGCGCGGCCAATGCCGCGAAGGTCATGATGCCGAGCCCCCCGAACTGAATCAGCGCCAGGATGACGACCTGTCCAAACGGCGTAAAGTCCTTGCCGGTATCGACCACCACAAGCCCGGTCACGCATACGGCCGAGGTCGCCGTGAAGAGCGCGTCGATCACGCCCACTCTGTCACTGGTGTGGGAGATCGGCAAGGCCAGGAGGATCCACCCTGTCAGGATCAACAGGCCAAAGGCCCCGGCCAATGCCCTCTCGGGGCGCCCCAGTAACCGCGCTATCGTCTTGAGCGTTTCGTGAAGCAGGCTTGTCATGGTCGATTGGCTTGCCCGGATAATTTCTTCACGGCATGGTAATCCGCGACGCAGCGCTTTCAAGACCAACACGTGGCGAGGCTCGCGGCTGACGATTGGACCTCGGACGCCGCTCCCAAGGCTACCCACAGGCAACCGGAGGTTCCGCTTCGCTCCACCCCCGGCTACAATGCATGGCTCCGTTGGGGCCAAAGCACGCGAGAGCCCGCGCGCGTTGGGTGCCATGCCTTCACGGCCCGCGCGAGCGGGACGGGTAGGCATGTTTACTCAGCATTCAACATGCTTACCCACGACTTCGTCGCGTGAAAGCATGGCACCCAGCAAGATGAATGTGGATGAAATGGCCGACATTGCCCAACACATGGTTCTCAAATCCTCACCGACCTCGGAAAGCCCGCGTTCGAATTGCCGGGCGCCGCATCCTCCCACACGCCCGCAATCGCCTCACCACACGCGGGACACTTCCCAACCTCCTTCATCCGGTTCTCTTCGACGTAGAATCCTGTCCGGCGGATGATGAGTTCGTCGCACGCGGGACAGAAAGTATTCTCGCGATCGCCGACGCCACTGTGGATGTTGCCGGGATAGACGAAGCGGAGGCCTGCCTCCTTGCCGATCTCGTACGCCCGCAGCAGCGTCTCAGTGGGCGTGCGCGGCGGGCCCTGCATCTTGTAGTCCGGGCGGAATGCCGTGACATGCCAGGGGATGTTCGGTGAAAGCCCGGCGAGGAAGCGGGCAATCCGCGATAGCTCATCGTCACTGTCGTTGAACGTCGGAACGACAAGCGTGACGACTTCCACCCAGAAGCCGGACGAGACGAGTTGTTCGATCGTGCGGAGCACGTTATCCAACACGCCGCCGAGCCGGCGGTAGTTCTTGTCGTCGGAACACTTGAGATCGACCTTGAAGAGGTCCACGTAGGGCTTGATGAAATCGATCACTTCGGGCGAGCCGTGGCCGTTGGAGACGCAGCCGCAGGTGAGGCCGCGCGCCTTGGCGTGCTTGAAGATTTCGACGGCCCACTCGATGGTGATCAGCGGCTCGTTGTATGTGGAGACGACAACGGGCGCGCGGTTCTCGACGGCGAGATGAGCCAGTTGCTCGGCATCGCAGAAACGCGGCGTGCTGACGGCTTGATCATCGCGCAGCGTCTGGGACGTGACCCAGTTCTGACAGTAGGAGCAGTGGAAGTCGCACCCCAACATGCCGAACGACAAGGCGTCGCGGCCGGGAAACGCGTGGTAAAACGGCTTCTTCTCGATCGGATCAACCTGCAACCCCGCCACATACCCGGCCGGCACCCGAAGTTCGCCGCCCTGGTTGAACCGCACGCGGCAGACCCCCTCCCGCCCCGGCTTGACAAGACAACGATGCCCGCACGCCAGACAGCGAATGCCGTTGTGTTCGGTCCGCACGAGGTCCGGGTCAGCCGGCATCGTGTTCTGAGCGAGAAGCGTCTTGAGAGATGTCGTGGACATGCCGAAGCGTCCGATCGGTTCCGGTTCTGGATCTTCTGGGATTATACCACGCCGGGGAGCACCGGCGTCTCAACGGTCAAGTCGGCGATTTCGTAAGTGTGCCACTGGCGGCTTGCCCGCTGGCGCGATTCTGTCGATGGACGCGCGTAGGTCACTGGCAGACAAGCTGCCAGTGGCACCCACTTGATGATCGCTCGCGAAGCAGCCCGCAGGGCGCGTCTTGACGCAGCACCCTCGCCTCCTTCATCCCTCGGTCCCTTGAGCCCTTGGCCCCTGGGTCCCTTCGGGCCTTGATCCCTCAGTCACTTCGCCCGAAGGCCGCGCAGTCACGCCGTGGCCGGTGCGGGCGCCGCGGGGGCGGGGCGCGATTCGCCTGCAATCACCTGTTCGTGCGTGGCCTTCTCCTCGCCGAAGCGGACGAGTCTGGCGGAGTTGAAGACAACGATCAGGCTCGAAAGCCAGTGCAGCGCGGCGGCGGCGATCGGATGGACGACGTTAAGCGCGCCCAGGGTCATGACGATCGTGACGAAGAGAACGCCGAAGACGAGGTTCTGCACGACGACTTTACGCGTCGCCCTGCTGAGTCGGATCAGGAACGGGATGCGCGTGAGGTCGTTGTTCAGCAGCGCGATGGAGGCGGAGTTGATGGCGACGTCGCTTCCGGCGGCCCCCATGGCGACGCCGAGGTCTCCGGCGGCCAGGGCCGGGGCATCGTTGACGCCGTCTCCGATGACCATGACCCGGTGGCCCTGCCTTCGCATGGCTTCGACGAGTTCAAGCTTCTCCTGCGGGAGGCAATCGGCCTTGTATTCCGTGCAGGCCATTTCCGCGGCCACACGTTTGGCGACGGCTTCCCGGTCGCCCGTCAACATCACCACGCGCCGCATTCCTTCCTTGCGCAGCTCTTCCACGGCGCCGCGCGCAGCCTCTCGCGCGCTGTCTTCAAGGCCGACGATGCCGAGCAGGTCTTCGTCGTAGGCAACAAAGAGCTGGCTCATTCCCTCGGCCTCCTCGGCGATCTTGCGGAGGGGTCTCGTGTCGAAACCGCGTTCCTTAATGAAGGACTCTCGGCCGACCAGAATCCGCTTGCCCTCGAATTCCGCGACGACACCCTTGCCCGGCACCTCTTCGAACGCGTCCGGCTGGCCGTACTTGACGTTCGCTTCGTTGGCGACGTTCAACAGGGCTCGGGCGGCCGGGTGGTTGCTCAACTGTTCGGCGGTGGCGGCGAGGCGCAACAGGTCCGCACCGGCGACATTCTCCGCCGGCATAAGGCGCGTGACGGAAAGCTCGCCCGTGGTCAGCGTTCCCGTTTTGTCGAACACGACGGCGGTCAGGCGGCCGGCACTCTCCAGGTGGGCGACGTCCTTGATGAGTATGCCCAGCCGCGCGGCGCAGCTCAGCCCAGCAACCATGGCCGTGGGTGTCGCCATGATGAGCGCGCACGGACAACTGGCGACCAGCATGGTGATGGCGCGTTGGAGGCCGTTCTCGTCCTTCGTGAAGAAGAGGACGAGCCCGGCGAGCATGAGGATGACAGGCGTGTACCAGACGACGTACCGGTCGATGAGCCGCATGATAGGGATGCGGGTTTGCTCGGCCTTCAGGATGAGGTCTTGCACCTGGCCAAGCGTGGTCTCGCCACCCACCCGCGTGACCTCGATCTCGAGGGCGCCGGTGAGGTTCGTGGTTCCGCTGAAAACGGCGGCGCCGGGCTGTTTGTCGACAGGCAGGGACTCGCCGGTGATGTTCGCTTGGTTGACCGTGGAATCGCCCGCGATCACGGTGCCATCTGCGGGAATGTTGTCGCCCGGTCGCACCCGGACGCGCTGTCCCTTCTGCAAGCGTGTGGCGTCGATTTCCCTCTCGCCGTCGTCCGTGATGAGTGTGGCGATCTTCGGGGTGAGCTTGATGAGTTCTTCGATGCTGGCCCTCGCACCGATGGCCGTGCGGCTTTCTACTAGTTCTGAAAGCAGAAGGAAGAAGCCGATCACGCCGGCGGCACGGTAATCCTGGCTGGCGAATGCGGCGACAATCGCCAGGGCGACGAGTTCGTCCATGTGCATGTGGCCGCGGATGAGGCTGACGATGGCGTGCCAGATAATCCTGGCGGCCAGGAGCAACGCGCCGATACCGGCGACGAGATCCATGTGGAACTGCCAGAGATAGCTCTTGTCGAAGACGAGTCCGCCGCTGTTGTCGAGAACGGGAAAGCCCTGGGGGTCCACGCGCTCCACAAGCTCGACAGGGCTCGCGAGCTGCACCCAAAAGCTGGTCAACACGAGCAGGCCGCCCATGAGCGTGACGAAGAGCCAGATGCTCGCCGTCTTGGCGGCGGCCGCCGCTTCGCCTTGGTGACCATGGGCATGCTCGTGGTAATGTCGCGCAGCGTGGAATTCTCTCTCAGCGTCTCGCAGGCCGATGATTCGGTGGGCCATGAAATTCCTACCTCAACAATCGAGAAGGCTGCCCCGTTGGCTCTCTGTCTACGCCAGCGGGAATCTCGCAGTTCATTTGATCGAGATAATAGCTCACGCATCGGTTCCGGCCAAGCAACGACTACACTGAGGGTCTGCGATGGGTTTTCGCCTTCTATGTCCGTATCTCGCCCTTGACTGTGTTCCCATGTCTGGGTGTAGTATTACGGGGTTGGGGAGCGGGATTATGGGGCTGAGGGGTGGGTACCAGGCAGCCCATCAAAGGAGGTCGCGCGTGTGAGCAGATACATGCGGCTCCCTGCAGCAACGCTGGTTGCCCTTTCGCTCTCAAGTGCCGCCCAAGGGCAGACTGTGATTGTCACCGTCTCGTCACCTCAGGACGGCAGTGAGGTGCTCCCTGAGACCCGCATTGTCTGGACTGTCACGGCCAGCGTTTCTCCGCCTGATAGCGCCGGACTCGCGTTGATCAGCCTCGATCTTGTGCAGGCTCCGACGAATCCCGTCACCATCGATATTCCACCGGCCGATGCGGTCCCTGCCGGGATGGAGAACTTCAGTTCCCCGGAGGGCATCAGCAATCCTGGGGAAGGGGGTTTTTCGTCAGGCTATGTTGGCGTGCAGAGGGGCCCACCTGGTGGGATGAATCTGAAACAGATTGGAGGAGGCCAGAACACCAGCGGACAGCCCGGCGTGACATTCGGGACCAACGCCAACGTATTGAGCGGCATCGGGCAAGGAGGACTCCAACTCATCGCGAGTGGCTCCTTTACCGCGCCGGCAACGTTCGGCATCTACGTTTACTCGATCGAAAACATTGCAGCAAACGTGCTGAATCTGGCCGATCCGCCCCCGGAACCACCGAGCATCTGGCCGACGAGCAAGGGGAACGTATCGACCCCGGGTCCGAGTTTCAGTTTTACGGTAATCGAGGAAGTCGCGTGCACGCCGGGGGACGTGAACGGCGACGATGTGATCGATGGGAAGGACATCCAGCCGTTCGTCAGCGTCTTCTTGGAACCCGGCAACGCGTCCTCGCAGGCATTCTGCGCTGCAGATCTCAACGAGAACGGAATTCTCGACTGCAACGATCTCATTCTGTTCCTGGGAGCCATTCTGGGGTTCTCTCCCGGCAACGGCCCAACAGGGGATGTGAATAACGATGGAGTTACAGATGGTAATGATATTCAGCTATTCGTAGGCGTCTTGCTCGATCCATGTGGTGCCTCCCCAAAGGCATTCCACCGTGCTGACTGCGACGGGGACGGCTTGGTGACCGACTTGCACCCCGAGATTCAGCACGGATTCATGGAGGGTTCGGGAGGTTGAGAGAGGAATGTCCGGTAGCAAACAAATAAGCCGAATCATCGTGCTTGTGTTCAGTTGCTTAATGCTAGCACATTTCGCCATCGGCATTTACCTCACCTCACGGCTCATGTTCGCCTCGGACCGTCCAGGTGCCTATGCCTGGTTCTTGCTGCCATATGTTGGAATTCTGGGGGTCTTCCTCTTGAGTGGTGTTCTCGCGTATGCCCGCCGTACTCGATCATCAATCGCCGCGCTTCTTCTTGGGCTGTCCTTGTCCACGGCGGCATGCGTGTACGACTTCACGCATGCTCGCTACCAGATTGGCGGTGGCGGGACCGGGGCGACGTATACGATTTGGTGGTGGTATTACGAGCCGTTCTGGCACGGATACGAGCCGGGGAATCTTTAGCCCACCTCTCTCGTCTCGAACAGGGCCATCCCGAGCAGAAGGAGGCCGGCGGCATAGACGAGACCGTACCCGCCCGCGGAGGCGACGTAGCTCCAGGGGATAATCCTGTTATCACTGAGCGCGTCGATCATCCAGAAGCACTGGAAATTCGGCACGAACGGGTAAAGGACTCTTGCCCAGGCGGCGCCCTCTTCTGCCAGCGGCCTGAGAACTTGGTCGGCGGCAAGACCGGCGGAGATTGCCAGAAGAGATATCAGAAACGTGGCGATGACCCCAAGCCGTGTCGATGCCGCGACCGCGACGCCAGCCATAATCGCCAGGGCTGCGATGAGGAGGATCGCGGCCTTGAAGACCTCGGTCCCCTGGAGTTTGCGACTTTCCTGGACCAGAAAATTGACGTCGCGTTTCCACTGAAGTGAGTCACTGAGGTCGAGGAGATACTGGCGATCCGCGTCATTGATCGGCCCTTGCCACGTCCTGCGCACGAGAAAGCCCCGGTGGCCCTTGATCTGCCGATCGCCCTCTATGGGGCGGAACTCGACGATCCCTTTGAAGCTGTCCGGCTCGATGGCCTCCGGCGGCAAGTCGTCCATGGTCTGCGTGACCTCGAAGGACTGGAGCTTCCAGTTGCGGTCGATGACCAGCAGGATTCCCGTTGAGATGGTGCCGGCCGGAATGGCGAGCAAAAGGACTGTGATCAGGAAACGCTTGTCATAAAGGTAGTTGATCACGCCGGCCGCTATCAGGATGAGTAGCATGACGCCGGGTCCGAAAACAAGAACCGTTGTGTCGTGGGTTTCCGCGGCGGTCTGCAGGACGCCGTGCCGCAAGGTCATGAAGAGGGCGATCCCAGCCAGGTAGTGGGCGGTTAGCAGGGCCGCCAGGACGCCCAGATACTTGCCGAGGACGAACACGCATCGATTCACCGGTTTCGCGATCACGGTGAGGACGGTCTTATCCTCGATTTCAGTGTTGAAAACATTGGAGGCGGCAAAACAGGCCAGGAACAAACCTTGAATGAGGAGCGTAGAAAGACCTATGTCGCGGAGCATCTTGTTGTCGTCGTCAAGGGTCCAACCTGTGATCGACGGCGCGAGCCCCAGCCCGCCCAGCGTCACGAGGACAATGATGGCGTACACGGGCTGTCGGACCGTTTGAAGGTAGGAGTTCTTGATGATGGCAAGAAGCCTGTTCATGCGAACATCCCGAACATCCCGTGGTGTTCATGGCCGCGGGCAAGGCCTGAGCCGACATCGGACGCCCGGGAGCGACACACCACGCGCGTCGAGACCGGCCCCGAGTAGTACGACCGCTACTGCCGGCCGGTTGTGCTCAAAAACCGGCGTCAGTGCCGCCAGGATGTTCCCTGTACGCTGAGGCGTCGCTGAGGTCAAGGTCGGCGGGAGTCAATCCCAGGAACCTCAGGCTTCACCGCAGGGGTCCATGATCGATCCTGCAGGGCACTTCCGTGCCTCGCACGACGTGTCATGTACCCAGGCTCAAGCGTAAAACGCGCTGGGCCTTGGCATGCGGGAAGATGGACCTACAATAGCCCGCTTGGGATTCTTGGGCGCAGAGGTGCTGCCCGGCAGGTGTGTAAATGCCCCCATATGGTCGCTTGGCGACCCATCGTTAAGAGAGTAGGTTCTTCGACATGGCCGGATCAGATCGACGAGGCGAAGTCGTTGCCGCCCTGGGCATGGTCCTGTGCGTCAGCGGCGCGGTCATCCTGGCGATTCTGGCAATCTGGAGTCGCAGTAGCTCGCTGTGGGCGATCGGATTCCAGGTGCTCGGGACGGCGGGCGTCTGGCTGTTGACGTGGATTCAACTGCACCAGCAGCATCTTGTTCGCGAAGAGCAGTTCGAGGTGATGGAACTGGAACGGCTCCGGCAGGAGAAGCTGGCCGGCGCCCGGACGATCTTCGAGGAAGAGGACCTCGACCAGATGGAGAAGCTGGCGACGTCTCGCCGGCTGCGATCCATCGAGCGATACCTGGTTCCATTCCTGGCCTTGCTGCTGGCCGCGTTTCACCTGGCTGCCGGCATTGTCATCCTGCCGTGGTTCGTGCGATTCGGGCCGATCGCGGACGCGATGGGTGGAAGCCTGGAGCACCCTCGGGCTCTGCTGTTCGCGGCTGGGGCCGGCGCGTTTATCTGTTTCATGTACTCGCGGTGGGCGATGGGCATGAGCCGCCTGCCGAATTGGTGGATGCTTCGAGCCGGCGGAGATTCCATGTTCGGCTCGAGCGCGGTTTGCCTGGCCGTCGCCATCGCCCTGCTCTGCGTGATCAGCGGGCTGCAAAGGGTTGAGCAAGGGTTGGCCATCGGGCTCGGTTTCCTCCTGATCGTCCTGGCGATCGAGACGGTCATCAACTTCGTACTCGATCTCTACCGCCCGCGCGTTGCCGGGGAGACGCAACGGCCGTTCTACGACAGCCGCCTGCTGGGCATTTTCAGTGAGCCGGGCGGGATCCTGCGGAGCATGGCAAACGCGGTCGACTACCAGTTCGGCTTCAAGGTCAGTGAAACGTGGTTCTACAAACTCCTGGGCCGAGCGGTGCTGCCGCTGTTGATCGTGCAGATGATCGTGATTCTCGCGCTGACGTGCATCGTCGTCGTGCCCCCGGCGAATCAGGCGGTTATCGAGCACTTCGGTCAGCCGCTTGAGACGACCGCGGGACCTGGGATTCACCTGAAGTGGTTCTGGCCCGTTGATCGGTCGACGATGATTCCGGTTCAGCGAATCCGTCGCATGGAACTTGGCTATGACGTAGAGAAGGAGGAGGCGGCCAGGCAGAAGCACGTGGAGAACCGGGGCCCGATCCTGTGGACGAAGCAGCACTACAAGAACGAATACAAACTCCTGGTGGGAGACAAGGCCGCCTCGGCGACTATTGAGGTGCCGGTCAACCTGTTGAGCGTCAACATGCCTGTGCAGTGGCGCGTGAAGAGCGATCCGGCTGAAGTGCAGCGTTTTCACGCTCAATCGCAGGACCCTGCGGCGATTCTGGAATCTCTGGCGTACAGCGAACTGACGAGGTATGCGGCGAGAGCGGATGTGCTCGCCTTGATGGGCGAGAAGGGTGCTACTGCCGCGCAAGACCTGCATGTGGCGATTCAACAGGCGTGCGACCATGCCGGCTCCGATGGGAAGGGCCTGGGCATCGAAATCGTCTACGTTGGGATTGGGGGAATCCACCCGCCGCCGGACGAGGATGTGGCGAAGAGCTACGAGGAAGTCGTGAGCGCCTATGAGAAGCGTGACGCGGCGATCAAGGCGGCGGAAGGTGATGCGATCCAGATGCAGCTCTTCAGCGCGGGCATGAAATGGCCGGAGTTCCACGATGCGATCGTGAAAGAGGATGAGGCCTGTGAACTCGGGTCGGACGACCTGACGCGCCGAACGCAAACCGTCGAGACGATGCTGCGTTCGGACAATGTTCTCGGCGGGATCGCCCGCAGCAAGGCGGCCGACGCGGAGATCCAGGCGGTGGGTCACGTTTTCAGAGAGATGTCGAACGCGAGGCGGTACGAGATGCAATTGGCGGCGTTCAAGGCGGCGCCGGAGGTGTACTCGCTTCGTGTTTATCTCAGGATGCTGCGCGACGGATTGAAGAACATCCGGAAGTACGTGGTCGTGCTGGACGAGCCGGACCGCGTGCTCTACGAGTTCGACCTCAAGCCGCCGGAGCAGTTCGAGGTGACCGGCGCCGAACTCGGTGCAATGGAAGCGAAGATGGATTCGACGGAGTAAGTAGTAGGGTGGGTACTACCCACCACCGGTGGAAGTACCCCACGGATTGCGATCCGTGGGCTTGAGAACCGATTGCCGGTGCGAGACTCCTTTCTCGCACCCACTCTGGCGGGAATCCTCTCCCGCATCTTCGCAGGATGGGAATCCTGCGAAGAGAGCTGCGAGATGGGAATCTCGCATCAGCGAGCGATAGTGGGCGGTTGTGCCCCAGAGGCCTCGAAGATGCTGAAAAACGTTCCAGCCATTATCGTCGTCCTGATAATCGTCGCAGTGATTCTCTCGATGATGTGCGCGTTTCAGGTTCGCTTTACGGAAACGGTCGTGGTAACGCGATTCGACCGCGTGCTTGACGTGATCGAGCCGAACGAAGCGGGCTTCCACTGGAAGATCCCGTGGCCGATCGATCGCGTGCACCGCTACGACGCGAGGCTCCGGTCCTTCGAGACAGAGTTCCGGCAGTTGGGTACACGGGACCAGAAGACGGTGATCCTCACGGCCTACGCGCAGTGGCGGATCGCGGACGCGCGGAAGTTCCTCGAGTCTGTCGGGCAGGAGGACTCGGCGGCGCGGAAGATTCGCGACCTCTTGGACAACGAAGTGTCGGAGGTAATGCGGGGCTACGATCTGAGGCAGCTTGTGAATGTCGATCTTGAGGAAACAAGATTCGAGGAGATCGAGGGGCAGTTCCTTGACGGCATCATCGACAGGGCAGAGGCCGACTACGGCATCCAGGTTGTCAGTGTGGGTATCAAGCGTCTCGGGATTCCGGAATCTGTGACGCGAGAAGTGTTCAATCGGATGAAGGAGGATCGTCAGAAGGAGATCAAGGAGCTGACGGCCCAGGGCGAATCCAAGGCGCGGCAGCTCCGCGCGGATGCGGACGAGAAGGCCAAGCGGATCATCGCCCGAGCCGAGGCCTACGCACGGATGATCGAGGGCCAGGGCGACGCGCAGGCGGCGACGTATTACGAGGCCTTCGCACAAAACCGGCAGTTGAGTGATTTTCTGAAGAAACTGGAGACGATCGAGCAGATCTTTGAGGCCGGCCAGATCACGCTGGTCCTGGACGCGGCCAAGCTGGCGCCGTTCGATCTACTCAGCGCCGTCGGCAAATCCGAGAAGCTCTCGGAGCAGACCGGCAAGGGCGCTTCCTCCGATGCCAATGCGGCGGCGGACACCCTGGGCGAAGTCGTGGACGATCTCTCCAAGCGGGGGGACGAGGCAAGCGAGAACTAGAAGGACATGAGCGGCAAACCGTCACAATCCGACGCGGCGCAAGCGGCAGCCGTCGAGCCGAGCTTCAACGAAGAGCTGGACCCGGCCAATCAGTCTCTTGCGGACGCCCTGCGAAAGAGCTTCGGCATCCTCAAGCTCCTGATGATCGTGCTGGTCATCCTGTACTTCTTCAGCGGCTGGTTCAGCGTGAAGCCGGACGAGGTCGGCGTGGTCTTGCGGTTCGGGCGAATCCTCGGCACCGGCGAGGGCGAGCAAACACGACCGACCGTGTTGAAAGAGGGCTGGCACTGGTCGTGGCCGTATCCGTTTGAGCGATGGGAGACGGTCTCGACGAAGGAGCGGCTGCACAAAACCGAGTTCATGTTCAAGCTCAGCGAGAAGGAGCAGGCCGCGGGAATCTCGGGATACAAGTCGAACAACCTGAGTCCGCTCCGAGACGACTACCTGATTACCGGCGATGTGAACATTATCCACGCTTCTCTGGCCGTTCGGTACAAGATCGACGATGTTGTGGCATATCTGACGAACGTGATGCCGGCGCCGAGCCCGAAACCTGCGTCCGGAGCGGTCGACTTCCACGAGTATCCCGAGGACACGCTGATGTCGAATCTGCTTCGGGATGCGACCATCGAGGTGGCCGCCCGCCGAGTGGCCCTGGACATCCGCGGACCGGGCCAGGCGGAGTTCCTGTCGGCCGTGTCTGAGCGGCTGGCGGAGAAGCTCAACGCGCTTGCCGCCGCCGGGGTACCGACGGGAATCCGGATCGATTCCAACAAGGGAGTCCTCGCTCGGAAGAGCGGCATGGTCGAAGGCATCATGCCGCCCAGACAGGTGCAGGAAGTATTCGACCGGGTCGACGCGGCGAAGGCGGAGATGTTCGCGGAACTCACGAAGGCGGAATCGGCGGCCCAGGCCCTGCTCCTGGAAACGGTCGGCGTGAACTACGATGCGATCGCGCGAGCGATTCGGGAGGAATACGACCTGATGCTCGCCCTGTCCGCGGCGGAATCTACAGCCGGCGGGGGAGACGAGGCGGAAACACAGCGGTTGCGCGACGCCCTCGGCAAGCAGCGCGTGGCGACGCAGGGGCTCATGTCTGAGGCGACCGGCGAAGTGCAGGAGATTCTCAAGGGCGCCGAGACTGGCAAGAGCGAGATCATCAAAGAGGCGCAGGGGGACTACAAGCACTTCACAAAGGTCTATCCGGAGTTCCTGGAGAACCCCGAGATCTTCATGTCGAGGATGCTCCAAGAAGTGTACGCACGGGTCCTGCGGAATGACGGCGTGGCGAAGATCTTTGTGCCGCCCGAGGCTCGCGAGTACCGGCTTCACATCCCCCGCGCCCCGATGTCGATGGCGGACCTGGCCAGGAAGAATAAGAAGAAGGTGGACGACGAAATGACCAAGCGCTTGTACGGCGCTCCCAAACCCCGGGCGAGAAGATGACAGAATCGCCGCAATTGCAATCCGTCGTTCAGTGCATTTCGCTCACCAAGGTGTTTCAAGACTTTTGGGGGCGCGACAAGGTCCTGGCCGTCGATAATCTGGACCTGGACATCTACCCCGGTGAGATATACGGGCTTTTGGGCCCGAACGGTTCCGGCAAGACCACGACGATCAAGATGCTGTTGGGGCTGCTGTACCCGACTTCCGGCGCCGCCAGGATCTTCGGCAAGCCGCCGACGGACACGATGGTCAAGGCCCGAGTCGGCTTCATGCCGGAGGAATCTTACCTCTATCGCTATCTGAACGCGGAAGAGACGCTCAACTACTACGGTCGCCTGTTCAAGCTGGACCCGTATGAACGTCGCCGCCGCACGGAGCAGCTCATCGAGATGGTCGGCCTGAAGCGGGCGGCTAAGCGGCCGGTCGGGACCTATTCGAAGGGCATGGCGCGCCGGATCGGTCTCGCACAGGCGCTGATCAACGACCCGGATCTGCTGATCCTCGACGAGCCGACGACGGGCCTCGACCCGATCGGGACGCGCCAAATCAAGGACGTAATCAAGACCCTGGGTGGCCGCGGGAAAACAGTCCTGCTTTGCAGCCACTTGCTCGCGGATGTCGAAGATGTTTGTGATCGCGTGGCGATCATGTACGGCGGTAGGCGGCAGGCATTGGGATCAGTCAACGAGTTACTGCAACGCCGGGATGTGACACAGATCACCAGCAAGCAGTTGGACGAGGAAGCCGTCT
Source organism: Planctomycetota bacterium (assembly GCA_043813895.1). Taxonomy (GTDB): domain Bacteria; phylum Planctomycetota; class Phycisphaerae; order UBA1845; family UTPLA1; genus CAZTAR01. The sequence continues at coordinate 99,471 of JBDRKQ010000077.1, read as the reverse complement.
GGAAGATTCGCGAGATCGTCCGGCAGTCCGGAAGCGAAGTCCTCTCGGTGGATCACCCGACGGATCGGCTCGAATCACTGTTTCTGCGGGTCGTGGGCCAGGCGCAGCGGGAGAAGATCCAGACGAGCGGTGTGGAATCGACTGTCGGGGTCTCGGCGTTTCTTGCAGGCGACGACGCGGAGAGCGAAAAGGTTTCACTGGTGGAGGCCCTGGTGCAGTCGGGGAGAGAGACGCATGACTCTGCTCGTGAGCGGCTCCCGACGACGGAGCCGGTGGAGCTGCCGCCGAAACCGCGAGAGGACGTGCTTACCTCCTTGACGCAAGCCAAGCCGGCCGATGTGCCCCCGCCCTCAACCGCGGTGCCGATCGAACCTTCTGCGACGGAGGAAGCGGCGAACAAGGCTATTCTCGACCGACTTCTGAAACGGGGTTCCATTGACAAGGCGGACAGCGCAGCCAAGGCGGGGACCGCGGACGAGTCTGAGAGCGCTCCCGACAGTACGTCCTGAGGCGTGTCTTCAGTTCCAGGTCTTTCTGTAGCCCGGGCGTCGCACGCGTGTTTGCACTGCCGAGCTGGTGGCCTCACGAAGGCTTTGGAATGTACTCCTAGGAACAACCGTGACCGAGTCCTACACCTTCTCGATCGTGCTGTTCTCGCTCGCGGCCGTGATGTGCCTGATCACGCTTACGTACGTGATTCGTCGGGCGTTCAGCCGCGAGGCGGGGGAGATTTGCGGTTGGGAGCTGCGCGGGGCGCGGTCCCGGATCGGCGCCGTGGCGCGGACCACGCTTGCGGAGGGAATTCGCTCGAAGTTCGTCTCCGGGTTTGCGCTGATCATCCTGGTTGCGTTACCATTGTTTTGGCTCACCGCGGAAGGGGACGGCACGATCAAAGGCAAGGTCCAGATGTTCATCAACTACTCGATGGGCTTTGCCGGTTTCATTCTCTCCCTGGCGACGATCTTTTTCTCGTGCATGTCGCTCTCCAACGAGATCCTCAGCCGCCAGATCTACGCAATCGCCTCGAAGCCCATCCCGCGCTGGCAACTCCTTGCCGGCAAATGGGTGGGAATCATGTCGTTTAACGTGATGGTTGTGTTGATCGTCTCGGTTGCCACGTATTTTGGCGTGCAGGGGACGATGGGGCGTTTTCGCACGCATCTCGCCCACGAGTTGGAGACGTATTGCGGCCTGACGGAGGACCAGGCCCAAGACGCCGTTGCGGCATTGGATGATGTCAAAGGCATCGGGAAGAAGGGGGCGGAGAGCCCGGTCGTGTCTGTGATGGCTGAAACGCTGGGACGGACGGACGAGCAGATCACGGAATTGCTGCTTTACCTGCCGGAGGCCACGCGCATGGACCTGCGGCGTTTCGACGAACTCCGCCGGCAAGTCCTGGTGGCACGCGCTTCGGTGATGCCGGAGATTCCGGACCTGCGCGAAGACGCGGCGGCATGGTACGAGAAGTTGAAAGAAGAGGACCGGCTCCCGACGGATAGGACGGACCGGGAGATTCGTGAACAGCTCGAAACGGAATTGCTGGCACTGTATTCCACGATTCCGCCGGCCTGTGGAAAGACCTGGGGCCTCGATGGACCGCCGCCCCAGGCGGGCAGCGATTTCATCATGAGCGTGCGGTTCAAGTTTCATGTGCCCGCCCAGTTGCCCGCGGGGATTTTCCTGGGCAAGACGCTGGAGAAGGACGCGCTGCTCTGCCGCTGGCTGGCCGGAGACGACCGGACGACGAGCTTCTTCGCGAAAGTGGACACGTTTCCGGTGGACGCGTTCAACGAATTCGAGATTCCCGTGCAGTGTGTAGATCAGAGCGGGAAGATTCTGCTGAGCTTCGAGAACCTTGATCCGCGGCGCGGCGCGGCGGTTTTCGGTACGCCGGACGCGCTGGAGGTGCTGTACCGCGTTGGGTCTTTCCGGCTGAGCGTCTTCCAGGCGGCGCTGGCGATGCTGGTTCCGATCACATGCCTGACGTCGTTGGGCGTTTGCGCTTCAACCTTCCTGAGTTACTCGGTGGGTTCGCTGATCCTCGTCACGACGTTCATCCTGTCGATCTCGATGGGCTTTGTGGCCGAATCGTTCGCGGCAACGTCGGAATACGCGCCGCCAAACCCCGGGCTCTACTTCGAGGTCCGCCGGGCAACCATTGACATGGTGGCGTGGTCGCTCTACATGGGCGACGTGGAGCCCGTGCGGCAGTTGATCGAGGGACGCGCGGTGGGATGGTCGCGCCTGTGGGAGAACTGCTGGAAGCAGGTGATACTAAAGAGCGGGGCCGTGATGTTTGTTGGCGTGCTGGTGCTAAGACGCCGAGAGTTGGCGGCCATCATCGTGTAGCGTAGCGTCGCCCCCCCCGTGGCCGACGCTACATGGTGGCTCACGACCGCGCACGGTTTACGGCCGGCATGGCTCACGACTCGGTTGTTACGGTAGGCGAAGACTTCATGCGTCCTTCGGTTCTCAAATGGGTCTGGGCACTGCTCGCGATCGCGACGCTCTACGCGGCATCGCGGTGGGTGGGGCCGCTCAATGTTCAGCGCGCGGAGTACGGACTCGTTTCACCGCCGCTGCCTGATACGCTGCCGCCGTCGGTGTTGCTGAACCCGCTGGCCGCGGTTGGGCGCGCGCCGCTTGTCGACTACCTCTGGATGCGAGCAACCAAGCTCAAGGACGAGAAGCGATACTTCGACGCCTACCAACTTTCGCAGATGATCTGCGAGTTGCAGCCCAGATTCGCGCCTGTGTGGGCCTTTCAGGCGTGGAACATGTCCTACAACATCTCCGTCACCTTGCGAACGCCGGAGGAGCGTTGGCGCTGGGTGCGCAACGGATACGAGTTGCTGCGAGACAAGGGCATCCCGATCAACCCCGACAACACTCAACTTTATCGCGAGCTGGCGTGGATTCTGTTCCACAAGGTCGGGGACTACATGGACGAATGGCACTACTACTACAAGCTGCAATTCGCCCTTCAGATGGAAGACATCCTCGGCGAGCCGCCGGAAGACTACGTGCGGCCGGGACGCGTTCGCGGGGATTACTATCGCGACTACGATTTCTACGCCCTGGCCGCCGCGCCGTTGAAGTTCGAGACGCTGCTCGAAACGCCGAACATCAACAAACTGACCGAGGAGCTTAAATCGCTGGAGGCAATGGCGGACGAGCCCGCACCTACGGCGGACGAAGCCGAGCTCGGGATGAGCGGACTCATGCTCGCGCTTGGCAAGGATGGCGATCCCGCATCCGTGTCGCACCTGCGTGAGAAGATCACGGAACTGCAAAGACTGGCGGACCGGAATCTGCTCGACACGTCGCCGGTGGTCCGGTTCGCCGAGGAGCTTCGGGAATTCGGTTTCCATGCGGAGCAGGAGGGCGTGTACCTCGGTCTGCTCGCGGCCTTGAAGCGAGATGATGTGCAGATCCCGAACGCCGCGCCCGGCGACGAGGTTAACAGGGTGGCGGCTCTGAAGCGGCTGATGGATGATCCGGATACACGGTACGCGCGCACGGCGATCGAGTGCTTCTGGCGGGCGCATCGCCTGCGAAATGAGGTCAAGCTGGACCCGGAGCGAATCATCAAATTGCAGAACGCGTTGGGGGTGAGTTTCGACTTCCGGCTGCCGGACACGCAAGCGCTGTACTGGTCCGTGTTAGGGTTGGAGAAGGGGCTCGATACGCGCCAGTACATCGACGTCCACAAGCTGAACACGAACAGAATCGAGTTCTACTGCCTGCAGAAGATGTTCCATCGCGGCCGGATGGCAATGAGCCGCAGCGCGAACCTGGGGGAGCCCCCGCTGTACTCGCCGGACCTGAGGATGATCCCCATCCTGTTCCAGGCGTTCCTTCGAGACTCGAAGGAATACCTCGACATGGAATCCCATGACAACCCCGTCTCGACGAACTTCGAGTCCGGGTTCGAGGGATTCGCACGCAGCGCGATCCTCCGCTACTACGAAGCGGGGCAAGAGGACCTCGCGATGGAGCTATTCGTGTTCATGCGGGACAAGTTCCCCGACCCCATGTACGAGAAGGGGCTCAGCGGCTTCATCGCAGAGCAGTTCATGATCGACAGGGCGATGGGGGATATACGCACGGTGATGGCCCGCCTCCGGCTGCTCATCTCCGACGGGCTCCGGATGTACGCCTATGACGAGGACCAACAGGCTGTTCGGCGGCTGAAGCGCGCGAAGCGGGTGTACGACTTATACCAGAAAGACGTGGTTTCGAACCGCATGCAGATTCCGCGTACGTTCGAGGAGGTCATCCGGGAAACAGTAGACGAGATCGACTGGCGCAGAACTCCTCGGGGATCGTACGAGTACGTGTGCGCGAAGCTGGGCATCGAACCGTTGAAGCAGAGGACCGGCGAGGACGGCGAAGCAAAGCCGGAGAGCCAACAGTAGACGCCTGTGGTGCGGCCAAGCGTTCCCGGCCTTGTGCGTGTTTAGCGAGGGGTGGCACTGTCAAGGATCAATCCGCAAGGATTGCGCATTGGCAGTGGTTGGAATCCCGCCTGTCGCTTCACGGCCAAGCTCCACTTGTTCCGAGTTACGCTTGACCGTGTCACCCTCGGGCCAAGGCCCGGGCTCCTGGCCGCGCGGACTGAGTTCCGCGGCTCGTCGACCGTGCAGGCTAACGCCCTGCGGCCCAAGCCCCTCGGAGCCATGATCAGTGTCGCAAACGCCCGCTCCATTTTGCATGATTACTTGCGGGGCACGGCCGAACTTCATGAAGGCGGCGGCCCTCGTTCGTGCGTTTGCCGCTACAGGGCGAATCCGACACGCCCTGATTCACACCGGGCAACACTACGACGCGAACATGTCAACCGGTTTCTTTCGCGACCTGAACCTGCCGGAGCCGGACTTCAATCTCGGCGTCGGGTCGGGGAGCCACGCCTTCCAGACTGCCGAGATCATGGCGCGCTTCGAGCCCGTTCTCCTGGAAAACCGCCCGGATTGGCTCTTCGTCGTCGGCGACGTGAACTCGACGATCGCCTGCGCGCTGGTCGCTTCGAAGCTGGGCGTGAAGATAGCGCATGTCGAGGCGGGCCTGCGCAGCTTCGACCGTTCGATGCCCGAGGAGATCAACCGCGTCTTGACCGACCGGCTGAGCGATCTGCTATTCGTCACTGAGCCGGCAGGCATGACCAACCTTCGGCGGGAGGGAATCGCACCGGAGAAGTGCCACCTCGTCGGGGACACGATGGCCGACACGCTTCTCGAACACCTGCCCCGGGCTCGCCAAACCGGCATTCACAAACGGCTTTCGGTTGAGGCCGGGGAATACGCTCTGCTCACCCTGCACCGACCGGGCAATGTGGACGATGCCGCGAAGCTGAGCGATATCCTCGACGGCCTGGCGTTTGTCGCCGAGGCGATGCCGATCGTGTTCCCCGCCCACCCCAGGACGGTGACCCGGCTTGACGCCTTCGGGCTTCGGGCGAGGGCCGACTCGATCGCCAACCTGCGGATCATCGAGCCGCTCGGATACCTGGACTTCCTCAAACTCATGGCCGATGCGAGGCTTGTTGTGACGGATTCAGGCGGCATCCAGGAAGAAACAACGATTCTGGGTGTCACATGCATGACACTCCGAGAGACCACCGAGCGGCCGTACACGGTGGAGATCGGCACCAACCGTCTCGTCAAGCCTGCGGCGGCCTCCATCCGATCGGCGTTCACGGAGATTCTCGCCGGGCCGCCGCGTGCCGCCGAGCGAAACGCTCTGACCGACGGACATGCCGGCCGGCGCATCGCACAGGCGATTCTAAGCGGGATAGCATAGTGCTCTCGCGGCAGATTGAACCTACGCGTGTCAGAGTTCAGCCAAGTCCTCGTTCGTGACGAACCGCAAGTCGGGAACCACGAGGTCGGCGGCGGACAAGTCTTCGGCTGTGCGGTAGGTCTGTACGGCGAGCACCTTCATGCCGGCTGACTTGGCCGCGGCGAGGCCGGGCAGGCTGTCCTCGATGACCAGACACTCCTCGGCGGCGAGACCCGAGACAAAGCCTTGCAGCAGGCCAAGCGTCCGGATGAAGCCAGCCGGGTCGGGCTTGGACGATTCCACATCTTCGGCGGATACGACGACCCGAAAGTACTCCGCAAGGCCGGCGTTTCCCAGGATCTTGTCAATCTCGACGCGGTGGGCCCCACTGCAAATCGCCAGAGGCAGGTGGCCGGCAGCGCGGACGACCCAGTCGTGAACACCCGGCAAGAGGAGTCCCGCCGAATCGCCGATCATCGCCTCGTATGCCCGGTCTTTGACCTTCAGTGTTCGGGCGATCGCCGTTTCGTCCGCCGTCAGACCGGCACGGTCCAGGACCCACCGCATGATGGCGTTGTCGTTGAGTCCGGCACAGTGGGCGAAGTACTCGTTCTCTGTGATTGAGAGTGAGAGATCGGCAAGAGCGCGGGCAAAAGCACGACAGTGCAGAGGCTCCGTGTTCGCGATCACGCCGTCGAAGTCGAAGATGATCGCCTTGAGCATCAGAGCATTCTACAGAGTCTCGCGGCAAGATCGAAGGAGGCCCGTCGGGGGATAGGTGCGAGGGGGCGCATGGCGCTTCCGGCGGGCTACTACCGGGCCGCGACATCGAATGTAGCGTCGGCCCCCTATGGCCGACGTGAAGTATGGAGGGTTTCCTCCTCGCATGCGTCGGCCACGGGGGGCCGACGCTTCTATGAAACTCTGTTGCTCGTCAAGCCATTTGCCGGGTCGTTGGCGGTGGTCCCATTCTTCTATCCGAGCATCTCACGCGGCGCGCGATAGCCCACACGGATGCTTTCGAGAGTGCGGCGTCGGCCCCATCTACAGCGAAGCGTCAATGGAATATGCACAATCAACCCTGAGAGGCTCTAGCCCGAGAATCCTGTCTTGGCCCTCGGGCTGGCGCGGAGAGTGGACTCTCGGCAGAGCGTGTGGTCGTACTCCTTCCAAAACGCGGCACCGGCCACACCCCGCCACACAACCGGCGGTGTTGTGCGCGGTCTGACGCCCAGCTAGAATGCAACTCGAACTGAACAGACGGGCGATTAGCTCAGTTGGCTAGAGCACCTCGTTTACACCGAGGGGGTCACAGGTTCGAGTCCTGTATCGCCCATCCTTACACTATCCGAACATTCGTACTGAGTCGCAGTCCCTTGCAGAGATCCGCAGAATGCGGTTTCCTCTACGCCGCTGTTCTTGTGTTGCGACGCCGTGCGACCCCCTGCGTGCGCTTGCTGCACCGGATTCTGCACCGCCTGATCACAATGCATCAACGACATTTGACAATAGCTCAAGAATCGATTGACCAGCACACCGTTCATTGATGGCTTGACGGTCACCGGAGAATGAGGCGCAGGACACCGCCGTCGACATGACCCTCCAGCGCATCGGCTGATCCGCTACTTCTCCACGGGTCTCAGATCGACACACACAATCGTATCGTGGTTTCGCACATAGAGCTTGCCGCCGCACAGTACCGGTACCGTCCAACAGCGGCTTCCCTGTCGTTGACGTGCAATCCGCTGCAAGACCGAGTAGCTCGTGCCCTCGAACAGCTTCGCTTCCGCCAGCGGTTCGAATCCCTCGGCAGACGCCCCGGCAATGCGAAGCTCGCCCTTCTCCGTCAATAGAATCAAATGGCCGTCCGCCGCGGTCAGGCCGCCGTGTTTGATCCCGCCCTTTCGCCAGTGCCGCTTGCCCGTCGTGAAGTCCACGCACTTCAGCCCGCTTTCATCGCTGCTGTACAGCTTGCCATCGAGCAGGACGGGCGTCTGGAACTTGTTGCACATCTTCGTGTTTCGCCAGATCTCGTCCGCCGCCAGGAGCCCGTCATCGGATCGCGACAGCTTGAACAACGCGGAACCGTGCCCGTAGCCGGTGCTCACAAAGAGGCATCCGTCATGGAAGATGGGCGACGAGGCGTTAACGCCGGAGTGCGACGGCCACGGCACGCGGAGAACTCGCCGGCCCGTTTCGAGTTCCGCGACGATCACGCTCTGGGCCATGATCCCGCAGATGTACCGTTTGCCATCGAATGTGAACGGGTACGGCGTCGCATAGGCCGCGGGATCGTCTCCGCACTTCCACACGATGCTCCCTGTTTTCTTGTTCAACGCGCAAAGAGCACCGTCCGAAGTGCCGCCGGAAACGATTGCCAGATCGTCCTGGATCAGCACCGAACCGCTGTATCCCCAATTCGGCTTGTTTGTGAGCTGATGCTTCCAGGTTACTTCGCCGGTGCCGGCATCGCAGCACAGGATCAGTCCGTGCCCGCCGACGACATACACGCGGCCTTCGTTCCAGGTCGGCGTTGCGCGGGCGCCGAAGAGGTGCTTGTCAGGATCTGTGATCTGAGGCTCGAACGCCCGCTGCCAGACTACACCGCCGTCCGAAGTGCCGAGACAAAAGAGGACTTGCTGTGCGTCCCCGGTCCCGCACGTGTACAGGCGGTCTCCCACGATGGCGAAAGAGCTGAACGCAGGGCCTACTTCCCGCGACCAGAGAACCTCAGGCCCCGACTCGGGCCAACGCGTCACGAAGCGAGACTCCGTGCTGATGCCGTCATGGCCGGCGCCGCGAAAACAAGGCCAGTCCACAGCGGAAACCCGGGCGGTCATCAGGATCAGCAAGCCGACGATCCACGCGACATTCGTCACCGCGACACGATATCCAATCATCCGTCTCACTGGGGGACAACACGGGGCCAACATGTTTCACGCATCCTCCCGCACCTGGGCAGCGTTCGCCTTGCCACTTCCGGAAGGACTGATGCTAGTGAACCCCCACCGCCGGTCAAGCGGTCCTTGTGCCGATGAAACACATGTTTTGCCGAGAATCCCTTCTCGGCACCGGCCTGAGGGCCGAGAGAGGATTCTCGGCCCAGCGATGGGGATTTTCTGAACAGCGACGACTGAGAATCTCGCTGTTTGCGCCGAGGTGTGTGGCGCCGGCCTCATGGGCGACCGGCAAAGGCATGGCGGCTGCTCATCGTCCCGCCGCCGCGCTCACGCTGTAGGAAGACCGGTCGCGCGATGCGGAATCACCTTTGAACGTCTTCCGCTGCGGCATCTCTGTTTTCTCCCGCGAGCCGTTCGGCGGGTGCGCCATGCCCGTGCCGAATCTGGCTAGCGGCAGAAGTTTGGGGATGAAGTAGCTTTTTTGATCCAACGTTGCTGCGCGTTGCAGATAAGGGTAGGCCGCGCCCGGTCCCTCACTGTAGAAGGTCACATAGCCCAGCAGCGTGACTGCGGCAGCCTCGTCACGACGCTCAGCGACATAGGCCCGCAACGATTCCAGATGCTCATCGAAGTCGGCCTTGTTACCGTATTCGTCGCGGATGTCATAGCTCTTGTACGCCAGGCTCGGCGACAGCTCGAACGCCCGCGCCAGCAGCTCGACCGCTTCTTTGTACCGACCTAAAGCGAACAGCGCGTGTCCGGCGTGCAATCGCGACGCCGCATCGGCGTGGTTCTTCTCGGCTGCGCCGAGCATGTTGATCGCCGCGCGGTCGTAACTGCCGTCGCGGAACATGATGATCGCCTCGTCAAACTGCCATCGCCACTGGTTTAGCAAGCGGCCCGCACGCTCCAACGCAATCTGGCGAACGTAGTCCCGGTTCGCGTCATACCGTCCCAAGGCGTACGCGCGGTCCAACTCGCCCGCGTAGGGCACGTAGCCACCTCGATAGCCGAAGTGCGGTCGATTCCAGTCGCGCCGGTCATCGTGATAATACGAGGGCCCCCTGCGATACCGCCGGTCATACTCGTTGCGCCACCGCGGGACGTCGTAGTATCGTGGTCGGTGATAGCCCTCCGTGTAGCCGTACCCCTGGGGATAGCGCCTGATCTCATACTCGTACGGCCGCACTCGCGGCTGTGAGTACTCTGGGTTATATGGGGACGGAACGACGTACACATCCGAATCCGCTTCGTACGGTTCAAGTCGCCGTTCGATCGCGGGGCGCAACGCGCGGGTCTCCCGCCGAAGAAGTGGGTCCCGATCCGCCGGCCACGCCCGGTCGCCCGGCGATGCCTGCTGTGCCGAGGCTGAAGAAACCGAAACCAGGCCCGCCCAGACGCCCAGTGTCGCGAGAATGTACCGATTCATGGCCCGTCCTCCTGCCCAATCCAGGGTTGCACCGCCGAGACGCCCCCATCTCCTGATGAGTCTAGACACATCTCGCACCGATTGGATAGCCGGTAATCTCCGCGAATTGCTCATCCCGCAAGGTCACGCCGCTGACGCTTGAGGAGGAAACGACTTTGGTCGGGGGGGCCATGCGACATGTGGGAACATCCCCCCCGTCCAAGGCCGGGGGCTCTTGTGAGGTTTCAGGGATCGGGGGCTTTTGGCGGCTATCAATCCGCCAGCGCTTTCGGGTTCAAGTTCCTCGCGTAGAGGTAGTCGGCCAGCGGCTTGTCCAGGTCGCGTAACTGCTCATGCGTGATGGTGATCTCCCGCACCATCGCCTGCATCTTTGGCGAGAGTTCCACGTCGCCGCTGCCGGACATCACCAGGATGCGATCCTTGATCCCCGGTATCCGCCGCCGCACGCGAGACGGAATCCCCAGACCGTGCTCCGCGTGTCCGGCCCCGCAGATCACGACCGCCACGCGATCGCGGCCCGCTTCGGACTTGAGGAACTCGCTCAGCGTGTGCGCCATCGTCTCGTCACGTGAGACCTGTGCCGCGAACATTCGACCGACCATCTCCTCCGTCACCATCGCGTGGACCATCATGACACGGTCCATCTTCCCCCTGTACATCGGGTCGTCGAGGTTCAGCTCGGCCGGGAGCAGAGCCCGCGTTTCGGCGTCCAGCCCGTCGATGCCCTTCTTCGCAACCTCTCGGACGGTTTCGCGTTTTGCGTTTAGCGCCAGGACCGGCGCGCCGACGGCATGCGCGGCTTCGACAATCGGCTGGTACACCTCGTATCCCGACCATCGCTTGGCCCAATCGGTCCTTTCCGCCATCTCCTCGAAACTGATTTCCCCGCGGTTGTAGGCATCCACGGTCGGCTGGTAGTCCACTTCCAACTGTTCCAGCCCAAGGACCAGCGGCAGACCGCGCGCCGCGAGGTCTTTCACGATTCGCGTCTGCATGTCGTGGTGGTGCTGCAGCGTGTGGCGCTCGCCCAGGTAGACGACGCGCACGCCGGCGAGGTCATCGAGGATGTTCTCATACGTCTGCGGCTCCCCCTCGTACATGTCGATCCAAAACGCACATCGCCCGCCGGGATTCGTGCATGCGGCCTGGGACAGAAGTAGCAGGGGCAAACACACCTTGAGAGCCAAATAGCCGACGCGATGCATAGTCTAATCTCCCTTCGGTCATGCATACATTCAGGGTCGGCGCCACGATCCGGCGAACTCCCTGAGAACTGCCCACCGTCTGGTATCTTCGGCGGACGGGCTGGAAGCGTCAACGACTACGCGCCGCAGGCTTCAGCCCACGCGGTCGAGAGGCCGCGGCTCTTCCATTGGACGACGGTTTGGCACCTTCATAACGTGGTGTGCCGAGAATCCCTTCTCGGCATCGGCCTGAGGACCGAGAAAGGATTCTCGGCCCAGCGATTAGAGGCTTCAAACGATCATCTTCGAAACAGAGCAGCGATGTCGCGTCCGGCAACTTGAAAAACCGGCCCGATCGCTCTACAACCTTGCAGCGACTCTGAAGATAGGAACACATTAATGCAACTCGTCGTTTTTGAAGATGCCGGGTACAGGAATCTCCTTCCACTCGTGTGCTCGCGCGCGACCTTCGACTTGCGCTGTGGATACGGCAGCCTCATCGAGACGATCGAGACAGTCTCGGGGCGTTCGGCTGCCTGCGTCTTCGTGCGGCCTCCCCTTGCCAAGGTCATGGCGGAACGCCAGCCTAGACGGGTCAACCAACCGGCCACCGCCGACGATCAGCTCTGGGTCAACGGGCGGTTCCTGTCGCAGAGCAAGCTCGACTTGCCGGAGAATTCGGCTGCGTGGTCGGGGGAGACCCTGCTTGCCGCAAGATTGTCCCGCGCCGTGGCGTGCAGACTGGACGCCGATGTGCTGCTCGATCTCGAGAGGCTCAAGTCGGTGCTGTCAGGCTGTTGTGAAGTTGATGTTCCGACCGATGCCGGCACGCTCATCGCGTACCCGTGGCATCTCGTTCGCGAGAACGAGAAGGAACTCCACCGGCAGGCCGACCGCTGGGATTTTCGCATCGAAGGCGAAGTCTGCGACGGCGCGCACCTGCTCAACGAATCTGCCATCCACGTCGGCGTCGGGACGAGGGTGAAACCCGCGGCGGTGCTCGATGCAGAAGAGGGGCCGATCCACATCGGCGACCACGTTCTCATCAGTCCAAACGTTACCGTCACCGGCCCCTGCTACATCGGCGACGATTGCGTCATCCAGCCCGGTGCGTCGATCCGCGGCGGAACCAGCATCGGGCCGGCCTGCAAGCTCGGCGGGGAAATCGAGGGCACCCTCTTCCAGGGCTACGCCAACAAGCAGCACGACGGATTCCTCGGGCACAGCTACGTCGGCGAGTGGGTCAACCTCGGCGCCGACACGGTCAACAGCGACCTGAAGAACACCTACGGCCCTGTCAGAGTGGAACTTCACGGCAAGCCCGTCGACACCGGCGAGACTTTTGTCGGCGCGTTCATCGGCGACCACACGAAAACGGGGATCAACGTCGCACTGCCGACGGGTTGCGTGATCGGGTTTGCCTGTAGCGTATTCGTGAGCGGCCATGCGCCGAAGTTCGTGCCGGACTTCAGTTGGGTGACCGACGAGGGCGTGAAGGTCAACGATCCCGCCCGGGCGCTTGACGTCGCCCGCAAGGTGGTCGCCCGCCGGGGCCGATCGTTGTCGCCGGCGGAAGAGAAGTTGTTCACCGCCATCTACGAGTCAGGCGCCAAGCGCGGCGCGAAACGCGTCCCCAGGAGACGACGATAGCACCTCGAAGTATACCGCGAGCCTCCAACCATTGGCGGCCTGCCTGCCACGGATTCGATGTCCTCGACCTGCGCATGAATGAGCCACCGCTGGATGCGACTTGCATTCGCATCGCACGTTCTACTGCCTCGATAGTACAATCGCGGCCGGCAACGAGAGGACAAGAAACAGCAGGGCCACATATGTCCTCGCACAGCGAAATCGCGGGATGAAGCACATCACGATGGTTCCGAACAGCATGAAGAGCGAGACCCAATGTCGGGTCCGCAAGCTCGCCCAAACCGCGTCCATTATCCCCGGGTCGAGGTGAATCGGCACCACACACTGGTATCCCAGCAACCCCGCATTGACAAGGAAGTTGGCCGCAGCGAGTATGAAGAAAACACGCACTGCGATTCCGTCAGGCTACGACTTCTTCGCGCCGACGGGCGCATAGGCCACAGGCTCAGGCGTCTTTTTGTATGGAGATTCCGGCCTCACGGCTTCAACTCCATGCGGGCCCTGCCCCAAGCGAAGAACATACCAATTGAGCCAACCCGCCCAAACAGATTTCAAAAGAGTATCGAGCCGCGAAAGACCCGGATTCAAAGACTCAGCTTGCGTCCGGCCCGGCCGACCGGAGCCGCGGCCGTACGATAGGTACGCTATACCGTATGCGCCGGTTCGGGCAGGTCGCCGTGAACCTTCTGCTGTTGTGACTGTTGGCCGTCAAAGCTGAACAGCACCATTTCGTCGTTAATCATCGCCTGCAAGTGCACGGGGCGGCGCCACACTTGCTCGACGCGCTTGAGCGTTTCCACGGCATACTTGATGTCCAGGTCCACGCCGTTGTGTCTATGCGCCATATACAGTTCGCCCCGATTCGCGTAGTTGCCGTCCACAACGTAGATGTACGGCTGGGCGTGGTTGGCCAGCATAAAGAGCATCTGGGCCTTGATCTTCTCGTAGTCCCGATTCACCACGACCATCCGGCGCGTCGTCGGGTCATACCGGTAGTGGTACAGCTTGAAGCGATCCACGAACTCAGGCGTGAGGAATTCGTCGATGAACGTCACGTCGTTGTAGATCCGGCGGACCTCGAAGATCTTTTCCATGCCCAGTCCGAGCTTCTTGTCCCATTTACGACCTTCCTCCATTGACGAGCATTCTTCATATTCCCTGCCGAACCGGCCCCGATTCCAGCGATCCTCGATATCCCGGAACAACTCGACGCCGATCTTGTAGGGATTCATCTGGCCCGGTTGTGCCGCGACGGTCCCGCTGTGGTGATCGGCATAGGTGATCAACTCGTCGTCGCTGAGGATGCGCGTGGTCATGAGCCGGCTGTGCCAGAACGTCGCCCAACCCTCGTTCATGATCTTGGTCTGTGCTTGCGGGGCGTAGTAGTAGGCCTCCTCGCGAACGATCGAGAGGATGTCCGCCTCCCAATCATCGAGCGGTGCGTAATTCAACAGGAATCGCAGTACGTCACGCAACGGCCGCTCGGGCAGCGCCTTCTTCTCCTTGGCTCGCTTGGCGAGCAGTGCCTCACGCTGTCTGTGGGCGTCCTTCGGAGGGTTGATCCAGCTCTCCATGTAGCGCTTGCTCTTGTAACGAACGATTTCCTTTTCGATATCCCGTTCGTCCGAGACCTGCGACGCTGGCTGCCGCTGATTCGCCTTCTGCATGAAGACCGTCTGCGGGTCGATCAGGTTGTCCAACGACACACACGTATCGAGGAAACGCTCGACGACATCGTGGCCGAACCGATCCATGTGCCGCCGGACGCGCGTGGCGTGGTTTGCCATCTCGTCCATCATCTTGCGGTTCGTTTTGCAGAACCACTGGTTGTTCTTGAAGAAATCGCAGTGCGCATAGACGTGCGTGATGACGAGCTTCTGGTCGACGTCCGAGTTGTCGTTCACCAGGTAGGCGTAGCACGGATCGTTGTTGATGACCATCTCGTAGATCTTGCCGAGGCCGTACACGTGCTGCTTGCGGAGGCGGTCGTACTCCATGCCAAACCGCCAGTGGGGGTAGCGCTGTGGGAAGCCCCCGTATGCCGCGATCTGCTGGAGCGTGTTGAAATCAACGACCTCGAAGATCGTCTCGAAGAAGTCCAGCCCGGCCGCACGGGCGACCTCCGCGATCTCGTCCGCCCACCGGGCGATATCGGGTCTGGTTTGCTGAAGTGTCATAGGGAGGTCCGCCGTATCACTTGCCGGGTGAGAAGAAGGTCTTCAACGAGTCGTAGATGTCGTCCTTGGCATTCACGCGACTCGTGATGACGCTTTCTTCGTCCTTGAGGTGTTCATGGATCACATTGATGAAGTTGCCGCTTCCGTACGCGCTGGCGACCTGGCAATAGCCGAACATGTTGGAGTGCGGCAGCAGGTGATCCCGCACGAGTTCGCAACATTCCCGGGAGTCACTCTCGCTGGAGTTGTCGCCGTCAGAGAAATGGAAGATGTAGATGTTCCATTCGTCGGGGTTGTAGTGCGTATCGATGAGCCCGCGGCACAGCTTGAAGGCACTGGAAATCTTTGTGCCGCCGTCCTCACGAATCCGGAAAAACGTTTCGCGATTGACCTCCGCGGCACGGACGTCGTGAACGATGTAGCGGCTCTCGATGCCCTCGTAGTTCCGCCGCAGCCAGGCGTCAATCCAAAACGCCTCCAGCCGGACCAGCTCCTTCTGCTCGTCGCCCATCGAACCGGACACGTCCATCATGTAGATCAGCAGCGCGTTGGATTGCGGCTTGCGAACCGTCTTCCAACTGCGGTAACGCTTGTCCGACCGAATCGGTACGATCACCGGGCAATCCGGATCGTACATCCCGGCCATGATCAGACGACGCAGCGCCGCGCGGAAAGTCCGCTTGAAGTGGCGTAGCGATTCGGGCCCGGCATGACGGATGCCGCTATACCGTTCCTTCTCGGAAGTGATCTGATGTTTGCCCTTGGGTTGGATGCGAGGAAGCTGCAACTCCTCCCCGAGGATGTCAGCCAACTCGTCCAGCGAAACCTCGACCTCCAGGATATGCGAACCGGGCTGCGTGCCGCCGGGGCCGTCCTCGCCATCGGCGCCGTCCACGGCATCCCCCGCCTCTGCCTCGCCCGCCCCGACACCCCCGTCGCTGTTGTCACCGTAGCGAAAATGTGGCAACTCGATGCCTGCGACGGGAATGCTGATGAGCTTCTCGCCTTCCTTGCCGAGCAGCTCGCCGCGCGTGAGGAACTTGCGCAAGTCGTCCCGGATCTTGCCCTTGACGATCTGGCGGAATCTTTGGCGGTCCTTGTCGATCTTGAGGTACATCAGGCGCCTCTTGGCACGGCCGATAGTCGCGTTCGCTATCGCACCCTATTAGATTGTATGGATCGGGCGACTCCCGACAACTTCGTCGGCAGGCAAACATCGCGCAACTCAGTGTGAGTCAGGCAGTTGGGCGCGACCCTGGCGCCGTTTGACTCGCCCGACATTGGGCCTGCTACATGGATTATCGGAGCGCCAACGCCCATTCTGGAGCAAACCCCCGCGGGCAAGAGCCCCCGGGCCCGTCAAGAGCCCCCGGCCTTGGCCGGGGGGTTGTCGACGACACGCGGGAACGTACCCCCCGAGGGAAGAACCGGGTTGGAACAAGCCGGCTCGCCGGGCCGGGGGCTCTTGCCTCAAAACCGTCCAGCCCGACTGGCGGCATGCCGCCGAGCCCGCAACAATTGCCTGCGAGATGTCTGTCGAGGTCGTTGTTTTCGATGTCCACCAGACCCTCGCCTGTTGGCCGGAGGGACGCGTCACGTCTGTCGAGGTGCAGGAGCTTCTTTCTCGATTCGGCGTCGAGATCAGCTATTGGGCTTTCGACACGGCACGCCAGGCGGTCCTGTTGTTGGAGGCGCCGCGACGACGCATCGAAGGTTGGACCGACTTTCTGGCGCAGGTGTTCGCCACGATGCGGGTTTCCGTTTCCGTCGATCTGCTGACGTCTCTCACGGCGATATACGAGCAGCGCGAGAACATGACGCTGTATCCCGAAGCGCTGGACGCCGTCGACGCCGCCAGGGCCGCGGGGAAGAGAGTGTGCACATTCACGACGCTGCCGCCTTTCTCGCTGGGCTCGGCCGGCCGACAGCTCCTGCCGAAGATCCAGCACTACTTCGACTGCGCCACGGTGGGCGTGGCCAAGGGCGACCGGCGTTTCTACCGGCGAATCACCGAAAGGCTCGGCGTCCGGCCCGACAGAATCCTCTGCGTGGGCGACACCCCCATCGCGGACGTGCGGCTCCCCGTGGAATGCGGCTGGCAGGCCGTCCTGCTGGATCGCGACGGCAAGCTCGCGGATATCCGGGCCGGCCAGCGTGGGACCGTCGCCACGCTCTCGGAGTTGGGGCGTTACTACTCCTGAGAGACTATCTCAGAATCGTCAACTGCTCAATCCGATGCAGCAGAGAACGACCCTGCCACATTCCGCTTACTCGAAAGCTTGAAGGTCTCGGTCGGCGAAGAGAAACGGCGCCGCTTCGGCTGGGCCGCATTCGGGCCTCGGTGGCTTCGGAAGCTGATTCGATAGGTGGCGGGACCCAGCCCCCCGCCACGCGGGCCAGGCATGGTCGATGCACTGCTCATGCCGTGACGACCTGTAGCGACAGAAACAGGTCTACTGAAGCATTGCCGTAACGAACAACTGGATGTCGTTCCCGTTTGGTGTGCCGCTGAGATCCAGGTCGGCGCGGGCAATGTGCTGCGCGTCGAGGTTGGTACCGAGTAGGACGCCCACGAAGAGGTTGAGATCGACGAAGTCCACGTCACTGTCGGCGTCCAGATCGCCCGGCACTTGCGCCGAAACGACCGCGAACTGATCGCCGGGAACCGTGGTCATATTGGGCGCGATGCCCGGATTGGATTGCCCGCCCCCGAGACCGGGGAGCCACTGATTGCTGACGTCGCCGCTGGAACGCATGATGAAAGCAGCGATGCCAATGGTCTCGCCTGTCCCAGCCAAGTCGATGTCTGCGTAGGGTACGAACAACTCGAACCCGTGAAGTGCCGTGGCTGCGGCGGACGCATCCGTATCGGTGACGCCAAGGCTGTTGGTGTTGTTCATCGCGACCTGCAAGCCGTTCGGGTTGTTGCCGCCTGACAAGAGGCCGTCGCCGTCGTTTACCGTTCCCTGGCCGCGATAGGTCTTGGTGGCCGAGCCGGCCGTGGGCAGGACGTACTGATCAACGTAGATGTTGCCGCTGTAGGTGTTGGCGTAGATCATGTGGTCCGGCGTGAATCCACTGTCCAGTCGTAGCCCTGTCAGTTGCTCCGGGCCCGCCGGGGGAGGCGTCAATCCGTTGAAGTCCAGGATGTTCTGCCCGCCGGAGACGGTATCGAACAGGATGGCGAAGCCGGTTCCGTCGGTGGCGAGGTTGCCCGTGACGCCGATGCGAAAGCCGTCAACATCGTAGTGCACAAAAAGCTGATTCAGTTCGGAGATGTTATCGCCGAGCCCCGTAGCATTGTCTTGCGTGGCGACGACCTCTGCGGCATTGAAGCTGTCGGGCACGTCGACGCCGTCGATGGCGTTTGGATCTGGCGCCGGCGGCTGTAGGTTGACCGCCAGGATCGCGTAGTCGTAAGCGCTCAGCGTCATCTGATACGCGTTCTTGTTGGCGTCCGTGATGTCCGCCAGGACCTGGCCGGTGATCACGTCTTGGGGAGTTGTCGCGCCGCCCGGAATCTCCATCGCCGACAAGTCCGCGTCAAAAGTCCGCGGGTTTCCGTGCAGGTTGATCGCCACGATGAGGGATTCCTCATCCTCCTGATACCGCATGAAGGCCCACACGCGCGACGTTGTGACGGTGATCGGAATATAGGTGCCGCGTCGAAGTGCGACGTGATTGGTTCTCGCTGCGATCAGCAGCTTGTACTCCTCCAACAGCGAGCCGGTCACAGAGTTCTGTTCTTCCACGGATCGGCCGTCATTGTCCGACGAATAGGCGTTGTTGTATGCCTGGCTGTTGAGCACCCAGTAGTTGCTCATCGGCGGTCCGGCAACGGCGTTCCATTTGAATGGTTCGCGCATGGGAATGTCGTTGGCGTCACTTCCGTAATCACCCTTGACGCCGAGCATGCCGATTTCGTCGCCGGTGTAGATCATCGGCGGGAATGGCGACGTGAGCAGCACCGCGGCGGCTGCCTTGGCTTTCTCCAAACTGCCGCCGATGACCGAAGTCAGGCGATCCACGTCATGGTCGCCGATGATGCCGAGGAAGTACTTTCCGCCGGGAAGCGATGCCAGAGTCGAAGCCGTTTGGCTGTACAGACTCGAAGCGGTTTCATTGCCGAGGGCGTCCCGGGCGGCGAACTCCCACGGCTTGGTCATGGTCGCATCAAACGCGGGCAAGAGGGTTGAGCCTGTGATGCCCCAATCGGCCTGTTCGGCGAAGATGAACACATCGGGGTTCACGGTTCGGAGGTTGTCGCGCCAGGTCACCCACCAATCGAGGTTGTAACCCCACCCGTTCGGTCCGGTCGGATACTGCTCCCAGACATGATCGAGGCGAAACCCGTCGATTCCGTCCGACGGATTATCATCGTCATTGGGATCGAGCCAGTGCTGAGCCCACGTGGTGACCAGCCCCGTGGGATTGGGGTTGTCCAGGTTCCAGTGAATGAACCCGACACTGTCTCCGTTCCACGTCGTATAGACGCTGCCGAGATAGTCCGTGTTAGACGAGTTGTTGAACGCCAGCCAGTCGTCGTATTGACTGGAAGGATTGCCGAATGCGTCCTGAAACCAAATCGAATCGTGGCTGATGCCATAAACGACGAAATCGATGA
This sequence comes from Planctomycetota bacterium, assembly GCA_043813895.1. GTDB lineage: Bacteria > Planctomycetota > Phycisphaerae > UBA1845 > UTPLA1 > CAZTAR01. Next base: position 79,729 of record JBDRKQ010000077.1, on the reverse strand, counting down.
ACACCTTGATGCCACGCGCGTGCGCCTGTTGGATGAAGTTGAGAAACCCAGCCTCAGCCCCCAACCGTGAGTTGACCTGGTCGGCAGGTCCGTGTTGATACCCGTGGTATGCCGGCGACGGGAAGATCGGATTCATCCAAACGGCTGTGACGCCCAGCTCTTCGAGGTAGTCCAGCGAGGCCGTCATGCCGTCAAAGTCGCCGTAGCGATAGGTATCGCCGTCGGAATCGCGCCATGCGATCGGCATGAATTGATAGAAAACGTCCTCAGACACCTCCCGGCCATCGAGGGGGGCGCCCAGGACTTGCGAGACGATGCAGCATAGGAACGCAACAAACAGGCAGACTGTTTTCGCCTTCATGATATCCTCGCCTCCACGGCTCGCCTCCCAGCGCTTGGCGTCTGCATTGCTCTTCGATCGGAATCGCTACCCCCGCCACTCCGGAGCTTCTATCGTACCAACGCCGGGGCCTCGGCCGCAACAGTTCTTGAAGGGGTGCCCAAGATCGTCACGATCGATCGTGGCTGCGGGCTCGGAAACGAGGATCGCTGGACTTGGGCATTGAACTTGGAGTGAGCCGAGTGTTTTGCCAGGCGGCGCCGCGGGAGTGATGCGCCTGTGCCGCATGAGGATGGCGACAGTAGCTTGTCCTCCCCCTGCTACTGCACAAACCCCATCGCGTCAGCGTGCATGCCGCCGGTGGTAACCACATCGGTTTCTTTCGTGGTGATGCAGTCCCAGACCGGGCAGACGTGCTGGCAAAGGAGGCAGCCGACGCAACGCTCTTCGTCGACGGCGGCCTTGCGCGTCAGTCCGTCGAGCTTCATCGCCTGGTTCGCGCCGTCTTGGCAGACAACGTAGCACAGGCCGCAGCCGATACACTTGTCCGGATCGACGCTGGAGATCACGTGCCGAGTCTGGTGATGCTCCGAGGGATCAACGGTCAGCGGCAACCCGCGGCCGACGAGCTCGCCGACGGATCCCATGCCCTTATCCGCCAGATAGTCTTCCAGGCCGCCGCGGAGCGAATCGATGATTCGGTAGCCATACCGCATGATGGCGGTTGTAATCTGGAGGTTCGACGCGCCCATCAGCAGGAACATGGCGGCGTCCCGCCAGGTCTCCAGGCCGCCGATGCCGGAGACGGGCAGGCCGAGCTCCTTGCTTTGGGCCAGTTCGGCGACGAATCGCAGCGCGATCGGCTTGACCGCCGGCCCTGAGAAGCCGCTAATCGAACCGCGGCCCTGAATCGTCGGCTTCGGCGCGAACGTGTCCAGATCGACCTCGCTGATCGCCCGCAACGTGTTGATCGCCGAGATGGCGTCCGCGCCGCCCTTCTTCGACGCCAACGCGACGGGCAGCATGTCGGTGATGTTCGGTGTCATCTTGGCCATGACGGGGATCGAGACCGCGTCCTTCACCACACGCGTGTAGCGTTCGAGCATGTCGTACGCCTGGCCGATCTTGTGCCCGGCGCCCTCGACCGCCATCTGCGGGCAGGAGAAGTTGAGCTCGAGCATATCTGCGCCCGCGCCGGCAGCACCGCGCGCCAGCTCGGCCCAGCCCTTGTCGGAGTAGCCCATGATGCTGACGATCAGTGGACGGTCTGGGTAGTGCTCCTTGAGCCACGCAATATCGCGGAGGTTTTGCCGGTACGGACGCTCGCTGATCATCTCGATGTTCTGAAGTCCGATGAACCGCTGGTCGCCGTGGTGCAGGGCGTTCAGCCGCGGCGTCGGATCGATGATCTGGTAGTCTTCCTCGAGGCCGACGGTCTTGTAGACCGCCCCCCCCCAGCCGGCGTCAAAGGCCCGAGAGATCATCTCCGCCGTATTCCCAACCGGCGACGACGAAAGGCAGAACGGGTTCTTGAACCGCACGCCGCAGAAGTCGATCTCCAGGCTCGGGCGCGTGCGGCGGGGCGGGCGAGCGGGTTGGCTGAGCGGAAACGCTTCGGCGATCGCGACCGCCACGCATTTGCCATCCCGCACCGACGAGGCCACGGTGTGGCCGGCGCCGGCGAGGTCTCCGCCCGCGAAGATGCGGGGATTCGACGTGCGCAGCGTGTTGGCGTCGATGCGAGGCCGGCCGGCACCGTTGTGCTTGAGGCCGGACAGCAGCGCCCGTGATTCGTCTGACAGGCCGGCTCCGATGGCCTCTATGACGACGTCCGCAGGCAGCGTGAACGCCGACCCGGGTACGTCCTCCGCATTCTCGGGCACGAACCGGCGGGGCTTCCGCCACCTCGTCTCGACGCCACGGACGGCCTGAACCCTTCCATCCGTGCCGACGATGCGCGTGAGCCGGCAGTTTGGTTTGAAGCGGATACCGTGCTCGAAAGCGAGATGTTGCTCTTCGATATCGGCTGGGAGTTCTTCCATGGCTTCGAGCGAGACCACGTAGACGCGGTCGGCGCCGAGCAGCCGGGCCGTCACGGCACAGTCCAGGGCTACTGAACCGCCCCCGACGACCACGACACGCTTGCGCCCCACCGCGGACTTGAGCTTGCGAACCTGCTTTTCGTCCCGGCTGCGCCGCAGGAAATCGTCCCACGCATGGACCCCCGCCAGTTTGCGGCCGGGGATTCCCAGGCCATACGACTCGTCACAGCCCGTGGCGACAAAGATGGCATCAAAGCCGTCTTCCAGCAAGCCCTCCAACTCTTCACGCGAGGCCATCGCACGGCCGCACTCGAACCGCACGCCCAGGTCGGCGATCAAGCCGATCTCATGTTCGAGAAGCTCACGCGAAAGCCGGTGCGCCGGGATGCCGTAGCGCAGCAGACCGCCCGGCTCGGGCATCTTCTCGTAAACGACGACGGCGTAGCCCGCGAGCGCCAGACTGGCGGCGGCGGAAAGGCCCGCCGGGCCGGAACCGACGATCGCGACGTGGCGATCACCCGGCGGCGGGGCCTGCAAAACACGCATGTTCTCCCGCCGCTCGTAGTCAGCCAGGAACGCCTGCAACTGGGCAATGCGGATCGGCTCGTCGAGTCCTGAGCGCGTGCAGCCTCCGGCGCACAACCGGCAAGTCGGGCAGACCTGGGCGCAGGTGGCGGCCAGGATGTTGTTTTGACGCAGCGTGCGCACCGCACCGCGAATATCACCCAGGCGCAGCTTGAAGATGAACGTCGCCGGCATGGAGTTGGCTCCGCAGTCAGCGTCGCAGGGGGCATCATGACACAGCAGACAACGCCCAGCTTCCTCAATGGCGGCTTGCAGCGTCAGGACTCCATCATCAGACATGGGCTATCTCCATCGTGTGGTGCTATGCGCGTACGCGCCTCCTGCAGATACGGTTCAGCCGCTTGGTGTACTTGCCCCCCACTTCTCTGTGCAGTCCGTTTCCGTGGGCCATCGGTCGGAATCCGTCGGCACATAGGATCATGCGCATGTGTGCCCCCGGCGTCATCGTTCTTCGGCGTCCCACCCGGCTCGACGGCGATCAGCGGATTCTCGCCATTCCATGTATATCCCACCCACAAGGCATCACAGCCTTTGAATGCACGTCAACAGTCCGGTTCCTGCGCGCCGACGTGTGCCAATCGTCGATCGTCGTATCATAACTTGTACGCGTCACCGGTCAATAGTCGTCCCAACGGATGGCCGTGATTCGCCGTCGACGCAGCGCCATCGAGCCCAAAACCGAGCATCTCAAGAGCGACCACCGCGTACGGCGTTGCTTCCTGAGCGGACTGAAAGGCGACCCGATCCCGGTTTGCGCCTTGGCGAATGCGACATAGCCGTCGCATGCTACCGGCGTCTTGCCCACCCGGCACCCGGTGCCCCTGGTGGCTTGCCCGCCTTGCCTCTACCGACGCCGATCACCCTGGAAACGTATGCTCTCTGGGCTTCCGCCCAGCGCTGTGCCCTGTCGACGATCTCGATCCGCGACAGGGGTGGATTACACAACAGATGTTCGATGCGGTTTTCACTAGAAGCGGCATCAATCTCCGCCAAGTCGATGTGGGCGTCACCCAAACCCATGGAAAGCATGAAATCCAGACACTTGTCACGATAACCAAGCAATATCGGGGGGACACCAGCGCACGTCGCCAACACCGCGCTGTGAAGACGCACACCGATCAAGGCCGAACAGGAGGCAAGCGCGTCAATGATCTCAAAGGGATCAAGGCCGGACAGAATGCACCTGGGGTCCATGTCAATCTGTCTGCAAAGATGAGCCAGAGGAGCGATATCCGCGCGGTCCATGGCAAGCGGAAGAATACGCCCGCCGCGCTTGCGCCATCGTGCCGCCACGTTTATTAGGGCGTCTATCGCACATTCCATATTAACAGGCTCTTCGTCACTAACCGGAACGGAGACGTTCAGGGCAAGCGCAGGAGGGTCAACGGGCAATCGAGGCTCGTCAAGCACAAGTGCCAGGGCGAGGTCCCCGCATACCTCCACACGGCTAACGCCAAGAGCTTCCAGCCGTTCCTTGGACCGCGGTCCCCGCACTGCGATACCCACGAACTCATTCAAAACGCCGCGCCACGCCTTGATGTCGGGATCAGCCTCTTGGGACCAGCCGGCACTACCAACGCCAGTCCCGCAACACCACACTGTTTGCCCGAGCCGCAGAAGTTCCTCTGCCCAACATCGGTACCGCCCCACATTGATGAGCGTCCCTCCTCCCAACACGACCGATTCCAGGAAAGTGGGTCCGTCAAGCCAGAGAGAAGGCCACGGCGCCAGGCCCATCGCGGACGGAATGCTCGGAAGCCAAGCGACGTCCGGCCGCAGGCGCTTCAAACCACAGAAGACGGCCTCATCCCCGACATTCGCGTGCCACAGACAGCCGATGTACCCGTGCGCGGCACGTGATTGCGCCTTATCGAGGAATCTCTGCACAACAGTCCGGCCGAATCGGCCCGCTCCTGCCAGCATGTCGCCGCATTGGCCCATCTGAGCGTCCATCTCATTGCCCGGCGCGGAGGTCAGTTCGCAGCACATCCCGTCTGCGCCGATTCAGTCAGTAATAGTAACTCATTGCAGTGGAATGGAAAACCTCCCCATTGGATCAGTGTTGACGGGCTAAACGCGCTTGTTTCCAGACAACTCGCCGGCACACAGAATCTCAGGACAAGCCAAGCCGGATCGCAGGGACAATCCTGAGCGGATCTTTGTCGGCTGACCCTCGTCTCATTGAGGGCGCGCCAGCACGAGCCGAAGAAGTTCCCGTGTTTTCGCGACGAGCGACGGTGCGGCGACCATGATGACGCCGACATACACCGTTCCCCCCACGAGGATACAGGCACTCAAACGCGCAACAGGACCCACGGTCTCCGGCAGAACGACGCCCGTTGCGAACACACTCAGCATCAGCACACATGAACCAAGTAGAGGGATGGCGCCGAGTTTGAGGATCGCGATAGGTTTCAAGTGAATGACCTTTTGAACCAGCCAGAGCGAAAGGGGGGCGAATACCCAGCCGCGCACAACGACGGCGACGGCGACCGCCACGATCCCCCACCGGACGACGAGTGCGATGACCAGGATGTTTGTCACGACATTAACGAATGTCAACTGTAACACCCAGGAGGGCTTCCCGGCGGCCATGATTACCGAGCGATTGAAGTAGAGAACAGCCTGAAGGACCCCCACCAGCGCAAGGACCCGCAACACCGGAGCGCTCTGCCCCCATTTGTCTCCAAGCACGACGTCGACCAACTGTGGGGCGATCGCGAGCGTCCCACAGAAGAAGGGAAAACCAACAAGGCAACTGATCTGAGTGGCCGTGGAGAAGGCATTGCGCATCTGCACTGCGTCGTGCTGCAAGCGGGAGAAAGTCGGGAGAGCGACGGTGGCGACGGCCTGCGTCAGTACATAAATGATCACCCCGATGAATTGAAAGCCAACGGTGTAGTAGCCCAAAAGGACAGGTCCAAGGAAGAAGCCGATAAGGAGATCTGGAACGCGCCCGTTTAACACGATGAGTGCCTCGGCGCCCATGATACTGGCGCCGAAAGCGATCAACTCCTTGAAGTGGCGCCACGACGCCTTGCATGCGGGTCGCCAATCGCTGATCATCCAGAGCGTGATAGTTTTGACAAGCCCCACTGTGAGCATCTGCCCGACGAGGCTCCAAACCCCGAAACCGAACAGCGCCATTCCGACTCCGACGGCTCCTCCGCAGATTGTTGCTGCGAGAGAACGGATGGCCAGGCTCTTGAAGGCGAAGCGGCGTTGGAGGATTGCCTGTTGTGTGCTACCGAACGCGCTGATCAGGGGGCTCAGCGCAAGCCAGCGGAGCACCGGCGCCAAGCGCGGCTCACCGAAGATGTCCGAGATCAGAACTGCCACAGCAATGCCGGCAACACACAACACGGTCCCGATGAGCGCGCTGGCCCAGAAGGCGATGTCGAGATGCTCCGGCTCGAGTGTCTCGCGCTGAATGAGTGCCTGAGCCAGACCGTGTTTCAGCACAATCTCAACGATTGCGATACACGCCATGGCCATAGCCAGGAGGCCGAATGCTTCCGGCTCGAGCAGACGCGCCAGCAGCAGAAAGACGACCGCCCCGCATAGTGTGGAGCCTCCATTCTCCACCGCGGACCACAAAACGCCCTTGGCTGCTTGTTCTCGTAAACCCACCGCCCAATCACTCCTTCATCCGAACCGCTCGTGCTTCCTCGCCCATTATCCTGCGTCCCTCCCACAAGCATCTAAACTGGAGCGCCTAGCCGAAGACCGTACTCCGTACACAGAGCATCGCCGAGATCGCTGCTCTGGTCTCTTGGACAGCAGCACAACACACGCCGTAGCCACACCCAAACATGCGGGAACGCACAATCGTGTGTTGCGACAAACTATTTGAGAATCGCTCAAGTTACTTTGGAATGGCCTCCAGAATATCCTGGTAGCCTTGACGACTGTTGACGTCGTACTCCTCTCGATAGTATCGAGCCGCGGCACTGCCGACCCGACTGATTTGGTCGGGATGATTCAGCAGGCTTCGCACCTGCTCAACGATTTCGCCGTAGGTCGCGCATACGTAGCAGTTTGAAGGGACAAGCTCACTCATTGCATAGCAGGGCTCGGTCACAACGCATGTGCCATTAGCGAAAGCCTCGATGATCCGTGGAACTTCAAACGTATCACACCAAGCATAATGCACGTTCAAAACGATTCTCGACTGCACAATCACCGACTTGAAATCGTCTGTTTCCAGGGGTGATAATGTGCAGCCGCTGTCACGAAGGCGCGCATAAAGCCTCTTGCGCCGCGGCGAAACAGCGCCAACGACACACACATCCCACTTGCAGCGATCGAGGTCCTGCAATTGTCCGCGCGCTTGGCAAGCCGTTCCGACAAGAAAATGACGCACAACAACGGGATGCGTAGCGAGTTTCCGCATCATAATGCGCGACTGGGGACGGTAGAAATCAAGCACCATGTCGAAACAACCAAGCTTGCTCATGAACCAGCGACGTTTAGTATACATCCATATCAGGGCTCTGGGGCTGACCAGCCTATGCCATCGCACCCTGTAGAGCAAAGACATATTCACGTACACGTAGATGCACGTCGGGTTCTTCTCGAACGGCGGGAAAAACTCACCGATTACGAAAACCAGCGAACCCGGCTTGAACTCAACATCCTCCACCCTATGGGCCAGACGCATAACCAGAGGAGCTTGAGTTGCCTGCTGGAGATTCTGTGCCATGTGATCAGCCACCGCTCGGATGTACCGATAGCTCCGATGGTGAACCAGCAGATAGATGGGACGGTGTTCTGTCAATCGGGCGCCCTGTTCCTATGACTATTAATGTTTCACCTCCACTCATTCCTATAACTCCAATGTCGTCCCGACGGCATTTCGCCGGGCTCTACACGAAGTCCCCCACTGCCACGTCGCTTGCGTGCTGCTGCTGCCAGGAGAGCAACGAGACGAGCGCCCAGAGGCAGAAGTTGTGGTCGGCGCGGCCGGCCGTGTGGTCTTCGAGTGTGCGAATCGCGCCTGCGCGGCTCAGCAGCGTGCCGAAGAAACACGCGTCGTTCTCGATCAAGTCCCTGGCCATCCGGTTCAGCGGGCCGCGAAGCCACGGGCCGACCGGAACCTCAAATCCCTTCTTCGGCCGATCGTGCAGCATCGCGGGCAGGTCCGACTTGTACGCTTCGACCAGCATGTGCTTCTTTTTCCAACCGTGGAGTTTCCAACGCGCGTCCAGCGGGAAGACCAAATCCGCCACGCGATAATCCAGAAACGGTGAGCGCACTTCCAACGCGTGTGCCATAGACATCAGATCAACCTTCGTCAGCATGTCGTCTGGCAAAGACAACCGCCACTCCGTCATGAGGTGCCGATTCAAATCGTCTTCCGTCTTCGGCTCGCCGCGAGACGCCCAGAGAAGCTGGGCGATTTCCTCGACGACACCTTCCGCCCGCGCAGGCTCGTGCAACAACGCGGCGAGCGTCCGGTCGTCCGAGGTCCGCATCCAGTTCGCGTATCGATGCGGCAATCGCCGATCCATCGAGCGGACGGCCCGCTTGAGCTGACTGGCGATTCCGCCGATTCTCCGCTCCCTTCGCGCAGGCAGGTGTTCGATCAGCCAGCGCGTAGGCGCGTACAGGGGTGTTGCGGCAAACCAGCCGAACCGCTCGATCAGTCTCGTGGCCGCGTATCGGTTGTACCCGGCGAACATCTCGTCCGCGCCGTCGCCGCTCAGGGCGACCGTCACGTGCTCGCGCGTCAGCCGACTGAGCAGGTAGGTCGGCAGCGCGGAGCTGTCCGCGAACGGTTCGCCCAAATGCGCCTGCACCGTGGGGATCACCTCACGCACTTCGCTCAGCGAGAGCGGCAGTACTGTGTGATCCGTGCCGTGCATCTCGGCCACCGCCTGGGCGAACCGCGTCTCGTCGTAGAAAGGCTGATCGGGGAAACCCACGGAGAACGTCTTGACCCGGTCGCCTGCCACCTTCGACGCAACGGCCGTAACGACGGCGGAGTCTATCCCGCCGGAGAGGAACACGCCCACCGGCACGTCGGCGACGAGTCGCTGCTTCACCGCGGCGGCAAAGGTCTCACGAAGCTGCCCGCACGCCTCGTCGAAGTCACGCGTCGCCGGCACTGTCGGCGGGTCCGGCGCCCACTTCTCGACCCGCGCCTCGCCCGCGCGATACCGCAACAGGTGACCGGGGGGCAGCTTGTGGACCTGGTAAAAAACCGTCCTCGGCGCGGCGATGAATCCGAGCGTCAACAACTGCATCACCGCGCGTGGGTCGATTGTCAGACCGGGCAGCGCCGGTCGAACCGCGGCCATCTCCGAGGCGAAGGCGATCCCGTCCTCCAACGGGGCATACAGCAGCGGCTTGACGCCCGTTCTGTCCCGCACGAGCGTGAGCGTCCGTGTCGGCGCGTGCCAGAGTCCGAAAGCGAACATCCCGTTGAGCTTCGGCAAGAAGGCAAGCTCCGGGTCCCGCCGGCAAAGCTCCAGCAGCACCTCGGTATCGCCTGTGGATCTGAACGCCGAACCGGACGCGCGCAACTCCGCGCGGAGTTCAGCGAAGTTGTAGATCTCGCCGTTGTAGACCAGCGCCACGTCACCGTCGTCCGAGCGCATCGGTTGCCGGGCCGCGTCGGAGAGGTCCTGCACCTTGAGCCGAGCGTGGGCCAGCCCGACGCCGTTCGCCGAATCCGTCCATGTGCCATCGCCGTCTGGGCCGCGATGCCTGATCTTCGCGAGCATTTCGGCCAAGACACCCGATGGCGGAGGATTCGTCTCCGCGATGTATCCCGCTATGCCGCACATGTCCGTCCGATGATAGGGGCGGGGATGCAACCGGCCAAGGGCCGCGCGTCGTGATGTGTTGCAGTCTACCAGACAATCGATACGCTACCGATCTATACGCTTTGCCGAGAATCCATACGTGTTTAGCGTATGACTGGGGCGGCATGGGCCAACTCGTCTGGCCTTTGAGCTATGCGAAAAGGACAGGCCGTGAGGCGAAGCCGAACTGGTTGCCCGTGTCGAGCCCGGGCGGAGAAACACGGGTAAGCGCCGCCACAGGCGGCAGAGCTTACCCATGCCACCCCGCTAAACCCGTACGAGAATCCCTTCTCGGCAAAGCAGCTAGGGCAAAGCTTCTCTTTGCTTGCTGGCGGTGACAAAGTAGAACTTTGTCATACCCGCTGACCTGAGGGCCGAGAAAGGATTCGCGGCCCAGCGATCATCGTCGTCTATGTGGCGAGATGCGGTACTGGGAATGGCACTTATGAGAATCCTGCACGTTGTTCAATCGTTGGACCCTTCGTGGGGGGGGATCGCCCGTGTCCTGCCCGTGCTGGCTGCCGAACTGGCGGCCGCCGGAGAGGAGTGCCGAATCGCCACCCTCAGGGGAGACCGGTTCGGTGCGCCGCCCGATGTTCCCGACGTGGAGGTGCTGCCTTTTGAGCCGCGAGCCCGTTCGTCGTTGGGCACGTCCGGCAAGTTCAACGCCCAAATCAAGTCTCTCGTCGCCGACGCCGATGTCGTCCACCTGCACGGCCTGTGGACCGGTCAGAACTGGGCCGCGGGCAAGACGGCACGGAAGCTCGGTCGACCCTATATCATGACGCCACACAGCATGATGATGCCATGGGCGTGGCACCGAAGCCGCTGGAAGAAACGCCCCGTTGGCTGGCTGTTCGAGCACGCCAACCTCCGGCACGCCGCCTGCCTCCATGCGCTGGCCCAGGGCGAAGCCGACCACATGCTCGCGTTCGGCTTCAACGACAGCATCGAGGTAATCCCCAACGGCCTTCACGTCAGGGAGTACGACTCATTGCCCCCGGCGGACGCGTTGATCCAGCGCTTTCCCGAATTGCGCGATCCTCGTTGGCTCCTCTTCCTCGGGCGCATTCATCCGCAAAAGGGAATCGTCCAGACGATGAAGGCCTGCTTCGATGTTCTCGCCTCGGCGGACGAGTGGCATCTCGTCATCGCGGGTCCGGACGAGATCGGCATCCGCGGAATGTTGGAGTCCGCCGTAGCGAGAAAGGGGATGCGAGATCGCGTGACTTTCACCGGTATGCTGCAGCACGAGGAAGTCCTCGCCTGCATCGGCCGCGCATCGATCTTGATTCAGCCCAGCATGAGCGAGGGCCTGAGCATGTCCGTCCTCGAGTCCCTCGCCGGCGGCCTGCCGGTTCTGATCTCGAACGCCTGCAACATGCCCGAGGTAGAACAAGCAAATGCGGGCCGCATTGTTCCGCCCGACCGAATCAGCATTGCCGCTGCCTTGCGACATCTCGTCACACTGGCGCCTGAATCGCTAAAAGAGATGGGGCAAAACGGTCGCACGCTCGTTCGCGAAAGGTTCGACTGGTCTGGCCTGATCCCGAAGTACCGCAAGATGTACGCCGCAGTGCAGGCCGGCTGAGACGGCCACACCGCTCTGACTCCAGTTCCAGCCATCGTTTTCGCCGTGGTTTTCGGACGTGGCTGCTGTCCATGGGAAACAACCCCACAGGCGACCCCGGTGAACCGATATGTCAACGTCCGGAGTATTAGTCGTGACTGCGAAGACAAAGTCCAGATTGTTGTTTGTTGTCGGAGCGGTGCTTGGTTTCACGGGCGCCGTGCTGGGGCTCGTTCAGCTGAGTCGGTGGCACGCCGCGCTGTCTTCGTGGGAGATACGGCTCAAGGAAGACCCGAGGCGATCGGAACTCCATCGGCTCAGGCAGGAGCGCATTCGGTTCATCGAGGATGCGCGCCGGCGGATGGTCGAATTGCCGCCGGAGTATCGCGAGACCGGCGGAATCGAGGAGTGAGCAAATCGACCGCGTCCGCCGGTCGGGCTCGTCGGGTACTGGTGTTGGCCGAGGAAAACGGCGTCATGACATTGCCGCAAGCCATCGAAGTCCGCTCAATCGACCTCTCCGACGAAGAGGTGCGATCATTGCTGGCCAACCTGGATGATGTTGGTGGGGACCAGACGCCCACGACCGATCAGCGACGCGACGAGCGCTGTGCATGCAGAAGTTACGCCATCTTGGCGGCAATCCACGGGCAGGACGAGGAACAGTCCGTGATGATTCCGCTCCGCAACCTCAGCCAAAACGGGCTCGCGTTCCTCCATGACAAACGGATCGAGGAAGGCGCGCGGTGCTCGGTGCGGATCATGTTGGCGGACGGAGCGACGCTCGATCTTCAGGGTAAGGTTGTCAGATGTCGGGAGGCGGGCAAAGGGGCGTTTGAAGTCGGGCTGAAGCTCGATCAGAAGATCCACGTCTATATCGGCAAGAAGCTGGTCTGGGACCGCGATCGATGCCGCATCGAATAGAGCGCGCTCCGGCCCGTCACGATCTCTGCTCCGTTTGCGGGAAACGCCCCGTCAGAACGCCCACGGCGGGGCCAGGGCGAAGTAATACCCATAAGCCTGACGAAGCGATTACATGGGCCTATACTCCAGCCAGGAGAACTAGAAATGCCGAACCTTGACCGACGACCCCTCATGCTCATCATTCGCGACGGTTGGGGCCACAACCCTCATCCCGAGTGGAATCATGCCAACGCGGTCCATCTTGCCAACACGCCGGCCGACGACCGGTTCAGAGCCGCCTATCCCAACGCACTGATCCACACCAGCGGCGAGGAAGTCGGCCTCCCGGCCGGCGTTATGGGCAATAGCGAAGTCGGACACCAGAACATCGGCGCGGGCCGGATCGTCTACCAAGATGTCATGCGGATCACTCGGGCGATCCGAGACGGCTCGTTCTTCGACAATCCACGACTCTGTGAGGCCGTCGAACACTGCAAGCGGACCGGTGGCGTCCTACACCTGATGGGGCTATGCAGCGATGCCATGGTGCATTCGAGTCTGGAGCACGCCTACGCGGTCCTGGAGTTGGCCGGGCGACGCGGCCTGCCGGGAGATCGGGTTCTGTTCCACGCCTTCGGCGACGGACGCGACACGCCGCCGCAGTCCGGCGTCGAGTTCATTCGTCAGGTCGAAGCCAAGATGAAGGAAACGGGCATCGGCCGCGTGGCGACCGTCATCGGCCGGTTCTACGCGATGGACCGCGATAACCGGTGGGATCGTGTGGAAGCGGCCTATCGACTGCTCACCCGCGGCGAAGGCAGGCAAGCAACCACGGCCGTGGAGGCGTTCCAACATTACTACGACAATCCGTCGAAGCCGAATCAGTCCGGCGACGAGTTCATCGAAGCCACACTCGTAGGCGAAGCAAGACCGATTTGCGATGGCGATGCGGTCATCTTCTTCAATTATCGCAGCGACCGGCCACGCGAGCTTACCCGCGCGTTCGTGTCGGATGAGTTTCCATGCGAGGCGGGAGACAAGGACGGGACCAGGAAGACCCTGGGCTTCGACCGGGGGAAGCAACTCGAAAACCTCTACTACTGCACGATGACACAATACGAAAAGGAGTCGCCGGCCGAGGTGGCGTTCGGCCGACCGGAACCGAATGCCAACATCTTCGGGGCGTATGCCGCGTCGCTTGGCCTCAAGGTCCTTCGCTGCGCGGAGACGGAGAAGTACGCGCATGTCACGTTCTTCTTTAACGACTACCGTGAAGAGCCCTTCGAGGGTGAGGACCGCCAACTGATCGCGTCTCCGCGAGACGTGGCCACCTACGATCAGAAGCCGGAGATGTCGGCCCGCGGCGTGGCGGAGGAAACACTGAAGCAAACCGCATCGGACAAGTACGACGTATTCATCGTTAACTTCGCGAACGGCGACATGGTTGGACACACTGGCAACTTGCAGGCGGCGATCAAGGCGATCGAGACGGTCGACGAGTGCTGCGGCAGGCTGGTCGACGCCGTCCTCGCCAAAGGGGGCGCGGCCATCATCACGGCGGATCACGGCAACTGCGAGCAGATGATCGACCCGAACACGAACGGCCCGCACACGGCGCACACAACGTACGACGTGCCGCTGCTGGTCATCGACGATCGCCTCAAGGGATCGACGCTGCGCGGAGGCGGCTGCCTGGCCGACGTCATCCCCACGCTCCTGGCCACGGGCGGCATCGAGCAGCCGGCGGAAATGACGGGAAAGGCGCTCCTGCAAACAACCGTGCCGTGCTGAGCCGCCCACGGCAGCCCACGACGAACACCGACCAGCCCCCAACGGCCAAGAGCGGTATGCTTCCCTGGACCCGTCCCACCGGGCCCATTTGATGGAGTGTCCCTACGCCGTCATGTCCAATCTTATCCGGCAGTCTCCATCTCCCCGCAAGCAAAGCGGGGGATGCTCGACATTTTGGCCCGGCCCTGGGACGGTTCGCTTGGTTCTTCCTACCGCGTTGAAACTGACGTGCCAGGGACGCGTCGAGTCAGAGGGCCGGGCTCCGTCGGCACCTTGTCCAGTTGCCGAGGCAGGCGTTCCGTGGGCAGACGCAGATGGGAAAGGTGGCCCGCATCGTGGTAAATCCAGTTGGTGGCCGGCATCGGCGCCGTGTCCGGATCGTAGAGCACCCCGCCATCGTTGGGGTTTGCCGCGAACCGAGGATAGTTCGACGAACTCACATCGATCCGGATTCGATGTCCCTGGCGGAAGGTGATCGCCACATCGGCCAACTCAATAGCGATCTCGCAGATTTCGCCGGGAATCATGAGTTGCTCCGTTTCATAGCCGTCGCGGAACCGGGCTCTCCGCGCGCCGTCAACCACCAGCATGGATCGGCCGTCCGGGTAAACGTCCGTCAGACGCACCATGAAATCGGTATCCGTGCGATCCGAAGAGACATAGAGCAGTACGGTCGCGGTGCCGAGGACGGTCACCTTACGGCCCAAAGGTGACGTCGAAAACGTCAATATGTCATCGCGACTCTCTACGACGACGGACTGATCCAGTGGCCCCTTCGCCAAAAGGTCGGCGACGACCACGCCTCCGTGAGTCGGGCAAGGATCGGAGGGATCGTATGCAAGCAATGAGCCTGATGACGCGGTCGTGGGAGGCCGTGCATGGAGTTCACCCCCTTGATCCAGGAAGAGTAAGAGGGACTGGCGATTCGGAGGTGGCCAGGAGGACGACTGCCGCCACCGATCCGAACCCATCTCGAACCACTGAACGACCTCGCCGGCCAGTCCATCCCCCTCCCCGCGAAGGTGTTTGTTCAGGAAAGCCAGCGCCGCGTCGTGTGATCTGCTCATGGCTGCGGGGTACTCCAATTCCCCCTGTTGCTGGTGGCCGACGGTGAAGTGGGTCCAAGGACCCATCATCAGGCGGTGATCATTCCGGACGCCAGGCTCACTCTGCCTGACTAGCTCACTGAACTGCTGAACCATCCCTGAGGCCCGATGGTCGTACCACCCTCCGATCATGAACACGGGCACGGCGATCTCGTCCGCGTAGTCGGACTCGGCCTCGGTAGCCTGCCAAGCAGCATCGTGGAGCGGATGCGCCAAGATGGACTCGACCGTGAAGAATCCCATGCCGGCCAGCTTCTCGACGTACTCCTCGCGATAGATCCCGCCGCTGAAGAACTGCTGATACCCCAGTCTGAACTCCGACACAATCGGCACGCACGCTTTCAAGTGCGGCGGGTGCTCGCGCGCAGTCAAAAACTGGATGTGCCCCACGGCGGAAGCGCCCCACGTTCCGACATTCCCGTCACACCAGCTCTGCTGCGAGACCCATTCGACGCAATCATACCCATCCTGACCGCGATTAGGGTCTTCAGTGGCGGCGGCCTCGGAATCATAGAAACCACGCCAGTCCACAATCACGAAGGCATAGTCCGCCGTGAGCAAGGGGAGACCGGTCGCCAGGAATCCGCCCTTTCCGTACGGCGTCTGCACCAGAATGACCGGGAAGGGCGGATTGCCTCCCGGCATGTATACATCTGCGGCCAGGAACGCCCCGTCCCGCATCGGTATCCACGCCCCGATCGGTTCGGGGGAATCGCAGGAATCACCCACGCCGTCCCCGTCATAATCCATCTGCGAAGGATTCACGTCGTATGGACAGTTGTCACACACGTCGAGCAAGTAATCGCCGTCCGTATCCAAACCGGGAACTCCCTCGTACTCCCCGCCCAGATCAGCGGCCATTGCCAAATCGCATATGTCCAGGACACCATTCCCGTTGCAGTCTTGGGCCGTTCCGTCGGTCAGGTCTTCCGCGTCGGCTACGCCGTTGCCATCGCAGTCAGCCTCCGCGTTGATCGTCAATGACCCGGCAAAGAACCGCATCAGGTCGGACGGGGCGTCGGCAGCGCTGTCCCACCACAGCGTCCCCTGCACAAAGAATCTGCCGGTGATACCCAGCGCTGACACCGGAGAGGGGGGGCTTCCTTCAACGAACCCGTAAACGAAGCCATCGCTCGTTAGGTCGCCCGACACGTCTATCGAAACCAGACCGTCTTCATCGGGCCCAATGATGTTGGTAAAGCACAGCTCACCGACCTCGCCCTCGAAGAGCGTTCCGACAACGACATCCGTCTGCTCCGGCCCCAGACCGACCTGCACGACCAAGTCATCTGGGTCTTCGTTCGCGATCTGATTGTCGTCTGCGTCTCCGTCGGCCGTGAAGGCGCCTGGAAGCCCGATACCGGCGTAGTAATTGATGGCCCAGCACGCCGCAGCATCGGGAACCGACGTGGGCGGAACGCCACCGAGCGGCGCCGACGTCAGGTAGTCCACCAGCGGCGGGAAATGGACGGCTCCATTGTCATCCGTGCGGCTATAGAAGTGAAGTTGTGGCGTAACCGGCGGGTCGACGAAGGTGGCCAACCGGAGGACGAGGTCCAGGCCATACTGACTGGGTTGCTGTTGTCCAAAGAGACCAGCGAGAGTTCGCCCATCACCCAGGTCGTGCGTGTCGTCGAAGCTGAAGCGAGCGCCTGATAGATTCGTGCCGACGCTACCATCGAGCAAGTCGATCACGTCACGCGGGTCCGCATGCAATTGGAAACGGACGAAGGCACCGTTGTCGGCGATTTCGCCCCCGGACGTGTTGAAGACGATGCCGACGCCTCCTTCGATCGTTCCCCAGGGAATCAGTCCCGGTGAATCGGTTTGGTCGGCACGGGCGCCGGGAATGCACAGAGAAACAGCGGGCAGGAAAAGGGCGAAGCAGGCAGCTCGTCTCATAACTCTCTCCCCCCCACGCGTGTAGCGCGTTCGAGCGAGTTAGATCAAAACTGCCGCCTACAGAACTAGGGCTATGCTGGAGCCTGCACAAACATAGAATGCGGAGTCACAATCCGCAAATGCTCCCCAGCTTTCCAGAGCCCGTCGTTCTTGTCTTCTCCGATAACCTCCAAGAGTGTGTCCGTGTCGGCGGTCATCCACGGCCGTCTGGGGGCCCGGCACGCCTTGGCGAGATCGACTGGGGGCGTCTTCTCAGAACTCGGCGGGCGATAATCGGCCGCAGGTCGCCAAGATACAGTTGATCTGGATCCGGATCACGTGCGCGGCGATTTCCTTACGGAGGACGACTGCACTGCTCAATACATGCACACCTGCCGCTGTGTGGTTCAATCGCCAGGTATCAGCGAATTCATGGAAGCCAGGACCAAACCTCAACGCGAGCGAAGCGGACCAGGGGGCGGGCAAGCGAGTGCCAGAGGAACTCCTTGTTGACGATGATCCTGGCGTAGCCTTTCATGCCAGGTCGCAAGGGGAGATCAGTCGCATTCAACTCGATGTAGGCTCGAACGTATCGATCCTCGTCGGCCCGGACGGCGTCTTCCAGCAGAATCTCGCGATCAGATCGGATCCGCTCGACATTCAGCTCGGTATAGTCCGCGGCATAGGAGGACACGCTCTGAACACGTCCGCCGAGCAACTCGCCGTCGAGCGCCCAGAACCTCACCTTCACCCTGGCGCCAGGCTTCGCATAAGGAGCCCCGGCATCCGGCACGACCATTTGCACTCTCAGACGTGAAGTATCGTGTATGACCGCGAGCAGGTCACCGGGAAACACGTACTGGCCGAGACGCTGCTCGATGTTGGGGGTCACGACGCGGCCGGCTATGGGCGCCCTGATCTCACGCAGTGAGTACATCTCCTCGTCATGCGCAAGTTGGGCTTCAAGTCGTTCGACTTCCGCCTCGGCGATCTGAATCTCCTCGTCGCGTGCACCCTTCTCCACGCGCTGGAGGTACTCCCGGGATATCCGGACGACCTGCTCGGCACTATCGTGTTCTTCTTTCGCGCGGGACAATTCCAGGTCATTGGCGGCCCCCGTTTCGGCGATTCGCGTCAGGCGCTTGAATTCCACACTCGCCAGTTCGGACTCGATCTGCCGGAGCTTCAACTGCTCAGTCGCCATCGCGATCTCTTCCGGTCGAGAGCCGGCTTTCAGCAGTGCGAGTTCGGCGCGGGCCTTGGCTAGCTGGGCGCGGGAGACCTCAACTCTGCCTTTTTCCTCACGGGCCGCAAGCGTGACGACCACGTCGCCTTCTTCGACGTGAGTGCCCTCGGCGACGTGGACTGTCTGGACTCTCCCTGCTATCTCGGCTCGCAGGCCCACCTCCGCCTGCGGAACGAGGCGGCATTCGCCACTTACCTCGTGAGAGTACGGAATGAAACCGCAGGCGATGAGGGCGCCAAGGACGACAAGCCGCAACGGCCAGCGAATCCACCACCGGCCACCGGTCCGCACGGCCCATTTGATTGGTTTGTTTCCCATTGCACTTCTCCTGATCAGGTCCCCGCACCGGACTGCGAGCAGGCCGGTCACGATAAGAGCGCCGAGTCGGCCTTCTCGGGCGACAAGGATCCATCCGAGGCCGCCTACGATGGCAATAACAGCGACAAGACGCCAGAGATAAACGAGAACTCCGTAGATTCTGAACCAGAATCGCTCATCGGGGGTCAGCGGTTCCGGCGCCCATCTGAGACTGAGCCATGCGGCGGTATGCGATGTTGCTCTCTCGATCAGTCGAGGCACGCGCAACCAGGATGATAGTACCAAATAGCCGTCGAGAGGCATGAACACATTGAAGTGCATCGCCGTCCCGACAAGAGCCGGCACGATGAGCACGAGACAGAAGGCGCCGATGATTGAACCGCTGTCCGCGACGAGCCAACCCGCCATGGCCAAAGAAGCAATGGCCAACGTCGTCCAGAACCGAATCGTCAAGAGTCTCCACGGCCCTCGCCCATCGGGCGCCAAGGCAGCGTCCTCGACGGCTATCTGGACCGTGGGCAGGAATCCGTAGACCAGTTTGAATTCAAAGCCGCGGACCCGCCCTCCGGATTGGCGAGCGGCCATCGCCATCAGTATCTCTCTGGGCAGGTTGAGGCAGAACAGCCTGCACAGCAGGACCAAGAGCAGGAATCGCAGTGTTGACGGCCGTGCCATCTCGACCAGTTCCTCTGCAAAGCGGTCGGCTCTCTCGACGAAACCCATGCCGGCAAGTATCGCCAGAGCTATGATCGGAAGCAGGACGACCGGGTGTAACAGCCATCCGAGCGTGAGCAGCAACAGATCGAAGCCGTGGTTCAACCGTGCCACGGGGTCCTCAGTCGACCATGGCATGGGAATGGTCGCTTCGTCCGCCGGCAGGGTTGCGGAACCAGACGTCGCAGGTGCGTTCTTTGTTGCCGTGAGCCCCAGGGCGCTTAGCTGCTCCGCGAATTCGCGAACGTGGCGCCGAGACAGCTTCTGCCCGTATTTCTCTAGGTACCTCCGTCTGATCTCGGTCAACCTCAGCCCTTCATCGAACCATTGGATCAGGATCCGTTCCTCGTCACCGAACCGGAAGTGAGTTCCCGTCGCGCGATCGCGCAGTACGGTTTCCGATGCCCCCAGATCAATCATCTGCAGGTCCGCGCGAAGCAAAGATGGCGTTGAAGAAACGGCGTCAATCATCAAAGTGTTTTCCGGCGACCTCGTTCATGCGCCTCAGTGACCGGCTCCATCCGGCATCTTTCGGTTGCTTTGACATACGAAGAGAGTCCAATCACCGTCGGGATCACGGTCCGGTTCTATGCTCTGGGCAACTCGGAGTATCTCCTCCGCCTCCTGCTTGCGGCCCTCTTCCTGATATATGCGAGCAAGCATCCGGTAACAGTAAGATTGCCGAGGGCTCAGCAATACGGCTTTGTTGAGGATGGTCATTGCCTCGACGCGGCGATTGCCTTCGTAGAGCATTATCCCCAACCGCGCAATGGATACACTATCCGTCGGGGCAAGGTCCACAGCGATTCGGTATTCCGCGATCGCCTCATCAACTCTGCCCTGCTGCCGTGCGAGATCCCCGGCGACAATATGATACCCGGCCACACCCGGCCGTAGCCGCAGGGCCCGGTCTATCATGTGAACGGCTTCATCGGTATTGCCGACCTCAGCCAGTAAGCGGCTGATCTCGTAATGCGCGGGGGCATTATTCGGATCGCGCGAGAGGATGCGGCGATACAATGTCATCGCCTTCTTGTTGCGACCAGTCGAGGCAAGTAGTTCACCAAGAAGCAGGAGCGCCTGGGCATCATGTCTGTTCAGTCGAACCGCGCGTCTGGCGGCTTCAAGCGCTCCGTCCAGTCGATCAAGTGCTTGCCGCGCATTGGCCAGGAGCAACCATGCCGCTGAATCTTTCGGGTCCAGGCGAGTTGCAACCGTGTGCGAAGCCTCTGCTTCGTCCAACTGTCCTTGTTGAGATTGCAGAATACCTTTCATCTGCCACGCCGCGGCCAATTCGGGATTGCGGCGCAGGGCGCGGTTCACTTCCTCCAGAGCCGCATGCGTGTGCCCCTGCCGGAGCAGATCCCCGGCCAGTGCGACCAGAGCAACGGATGTCGGCGGGACTTCCCGCAACCTTGGACAGTCTCTGGACATATCGCCTACCCGCCCATTCGGATCGAATCCAACCCCGATTGCTCTTGATTGCCTGTGGCCGAGGGCTTCACGATCATAATGTATATCGCTCTCTGAGCGCGTGAGCAATTCCGGCATTCTGCAAGGATGTCGCAAAGTAGCATTCGCAGCACCTTTAGCGGATGTTCTCCAGTCGGCTGCCTCGTGTTTCCCGCAACAGTCCGAAAAGGGGCAACACCAGCGGCAGCACGAGCGCAACACAGATGATACATGTAGTCAGAGATACTCCGGGTCCGCCCGAGTCTGGTGAATTCGTGATAATGCTGAGGAACCATGCCGTCACGGCGGCAAACAAGGTCATGAACAGGTCGGTCCACGCTGAGGCCGTGGCCCTGAAGTCGTTGGGAAACAGTTCGAGTGTGACAACGCGCAGTATTGCGTAGACCCCGGTCGCGGCACAGGCCTGGGCGACATAGGCAATCAAAACTCCGATCGATCCCTTGGGCAGGAGTGCGAGGTTGAGCAGCGAGATGACAAAGACCAAACCGAAGGCGTAGAGGCACCTGTGTCGCCCGATTCGGTCGGACAAGGCCCCGGCAATCGCCCACGCCGCGATGATGGCAACAACATCAAGCTGGATGATGCGGCCAATACGCTCTTGGCTGAATCCGTTGTCGACGCGGAGATACTCCGTGCCCATGAGGGATATCATCACCACGGCGCCGCCTGCAACGAACATCTTCAATACTGACATCACGATGAGTCGCCTGCGGTATTCCTTTTGAAAGGGAGCTCGTATGAGTCGCCAACTCAGCCGGGGTGTGAGTTTGGGACGGGTATTCTTGAAATGGCAAGTTTCTCTGACGAAGAGAAGAATGGGAATGGATGCGAGCAGACCCCAGACGGGGAATCTGGCGACATCGCGCCAGGCGCCCGGAGCATCGCCCATCCGATGAACCAGACTACCGAGCACAAGAATCCCCGAGCAGCTGAAGGCGACCGTCAAGGCCGCGCAGAGTCCGCGATGGGCCGGCGGGGCCTCTTCCGACATGACCAATAGCCAGATGTCAGACTTGTAGAATATGGCCAGCAGCACCAAAAGAAGCACGTACTCATGGGGGGTTCGCGCAAATCCAAGGGCCCACTGCAACAGGCTCAGCCCCACCATTGTGATCCAGAGAAGGAGACGCCGGCCGAAGACGTCCGCGAGAACGCGCGGGACGAATGAGAGGCATGAGCCCAGATACACCCATTTGAAGGTGCCGACAATTGAGGCGAACGATTCGCCGAGATCCTCTCGAACGTAGGTAATCATCGAGTAGCGGAACGACGTTGCAAATGAATCGACAAAGCCGACGGTCGAGAGGCACAGGAAGAGAAACACCAGATACAAGGTGAAGCGGTCCGCGACTCCGGCTTGGCCCGGAACACCAGTCTCTGCGGCTTGGAGGGCAGTTTCTTCGGAATGATTCGAGGAACTGATCGACATGTCTGTGAGCCGCGGTTTTCCGTTTACTCGATTGCCGATCGTCATCCTACCGCGTGGAGCCTCTCGGTTCCAGTGGGATCGCGGTTCCGCCGAACGGCAAGTGGCAGTTTTGGCCTCCCGCCTCAGTCGGGGATGGCAACCAGAATATCATCGCCATGAACACGAATCTGGTACTTCTCGATGCCGGTGGCGGCAGGCTCTTCGATCACGTCACCGGTGTCGAGATCAAATCTGGAGAAGTGGTATGGGCAGGTGATCGTCTTGCCCTCAACCAATCCTTCGTGCAGGGGGCCTTCGCGGTGGGGGCAGGCACTCGGCAATGCGTAGAAAGTGCCATCTACACAGAACAGAACGACCTCTCTATTCCCGACTGTCACACGGAACGGCGTGTCTGGCGCGACGTCCCGTTTCTTCGCGACTTTGACGAACTCCACAGTTGTTCCTCATGCTTAAAGGAGGGTCATCCGGCCCGATGGGCTGAACCGGGCATCTGGGACTGATCGGACAGTCGGTTTCTTATCGATTCGATTTCGGAGGCTCTGCGGCGAGCATCCAGGGCTTCCTCGTCTCTTCCCAAGGCCTCAAACACCTCCTGCAAGCGATAATACAAATCGGCTCTTTGCGGCGACAGCGCCAGGGCTTCGATGTAGGTCGCAAGTGCTTCTTCGTGGCGAGCCTGCACAAAGTGAATGCCTGCGATTCGCTCCAGGCAGGTCATCTTTTCCTCGCCGATTGACTGGGCGAGAGCTTCGTTGTACTGACCGAGAGCCTGCTCAAGATCTCCCTTTCGTGCCATGGCTTCGCCAGCCTTCAGGTACGCCGCGTTCATCTTCGGATTGAGCCCTGCAGCGGCCTGAAACTCCCGGATTGCTTGATTGTCATCCTGCCGAGAGAGATAGAGGTCGCCCAGGGCGATCCTGGCCGACGGATCATGAATACCTAGTCGGAGAGCCGATTGGCACTCGGCAAGAGCTGCATCGTCATCATGATTGATAAGCAAGAGACGAGCGATCTTGTAGTGTGCCGCCGTAATCTGGGGGTTGATCCTGAACACCTCTCGATAGGCGGCAATAGCCTCTTCCTCCTTGCCGAGGTGTTCACAGATCGAGCCCAACATGAAATGGCCCAGCCATGCTTCCGGCTCCAGCGCCAGGGCACGGCGACAGGCTTCTAGGGCCTCCGAGTGGCGGCCCAACTCTCGCAACGCATGGGCAACGCCAAGATGAGCTTCGGCCATGTCCGGGTCGTTTTCTGCCGCGCTCTGAAAAGCCGCGACTGCTTCCGGCAACCGCCCCACAACCACGGACACCCTGCCTCGCAATAGCCAGGCGACCGCAAGATGCGGCTCGCGCTCCAGGACCGCGTCGATTTCCTTGATCGCGAGGTCGAACCGCAGGGCCTTATTGTGAGCCTGCGCCTGGGCGATCCGCTCCTGTGCCATGGGCGAGGCGGACTTGATTGTGCGTGGCAATCTCATGTTCATGTCGTTTCAAGAGCTAAACGCTCACTATACATGCGCTCGGGCCGGATCACGATGAGCTTCTTTCCCAGGCCTTTTGGTCCGCCGCAATGGCTCTTGGAAACGTCTCCAGAAGCGTGCGTCGGAGCCGGTGATAGGCTTGCTGGTATCGCTCCTCGTGCCGGAACTGATCCCGGCCGACCAAATCCATGTCTTGCATCATCTCCTGAGATTCCGCCAATGTCAGGCCCAGTCCCATAAACGTCGGGAAGCTGCACTCCGTACCCAGACAGATCCCGTGGTCGAGGACGTATTGGTTGCCTCGGACCACAAGTTCATCCGCCGTCTTGCTGTCCATCGTTTTGTGGGTCCAAGACATACCCAAACCCTCAAGCTCGAAGGCTTCAACACCGTAGACCGGCGTGTCATGTTCGACCCGGAATTGGCCGAGGTTCACCGTCTCGGGCTGTGTTTCGACTATGAAGTCAAGCGTTTCCTGGAACGTCTCCTCTGTCTCGCCGGGATAACCGACAATGAAGCTGGCATGGCAGCGCAGTCCATTGCGCTTCGCGATCGAGACGCCATCGACCGCGTCCTGGCGATTGTGGCCCTTCCTCATGAGTTTAAGAATCTTGTCGCTCCCTGATTCTACGCCGAAGAAGACGCCGAAGCAACCCGCCCTCCGCACCAAGTCCGCAAGCTCATCACTCAAATCATCCACGCGTGCGTAGCAGGACCATTGGAGTCCCAAATCGAGATCAATCATCAACTGGCACACATCGTGGGGGTATCGTTTGTACTTGACCGGCCCATCGGTAAAGTTGGAATCACTGACTCGATACTTGGTGATTCCAAGTTCTGCATTGGCGATGAGTTCCCGGCGTACTTCTTCGAGATTCCGGATGCTCTTGCCGCGATCGTAGGAACAGTAATAACAGTTGTATTTGCAACCACGCGAAAACTCTATGGAGAAGACATTGGCGAAACTACGATTGACTAATCGCCAATCCGGTACAGGAATCATCGCATCTCGCGCCTTGTACGGCTTGCCGATTGCCCCAACATGAGCTGCCTCTCTCGCGGACGGACCATATTGAAGAAGCCCTTCGTCGTCAAGGTAGGCAATGTGCGGCACCGAATCGGGGGAACGATCTCCGTGAAGTACTTCAAGGATCCCCAGGAGAGGGTCCTCACCATCGCCAAAGACGGCAAAGTCTGCATAGTCGTGCAGTTCCTTGGCCTTTCGAACAGTTGGGCCTCCGAGTATCAGTTTCGAATCAGGCGCCAACGGCCTTATCTTGTCTACATATGCCCGGACGATCTCCGCACTCAACATGAAGGTCGTGGAGATTCCGACGGCCCTTGGCCTCTCGCGAAGCAGTGCTTCGACCTGCTCCATTCTGGCGGGGAATCGCAGTACGTTGTCAACGACGCGGACTTCGTAGCCGGCCGCCTTAGCAGTCGTTGCCAAGTCACACAGGCTCAGGTGGGGCCGATGCGGCACGCGAATTCGGTAGCGCTGCGAGGCTCTGTTTCCACCGGCAGCATCCTTACTCGGCGGTAGTGGACGAAAGTACTCGCGCACGCCGAAGCGTTTGCAGCATTCATCCTTGTCCTCGTTAGTAAGGTCAAGGTTGCGCATCTCCCGCTCGATCTTCTTGCTTGCGCGAAACCAGTAGTCCCCTTCCCAGTCGATCGGTTCATCGGTCAGTAGTACAAGATCGAGAGATCTGGACATTATCGTGTCCCCTCATGTTCGGTGGGCAACATGGGACCCGGCTCATAACCGAACCTGATTCATGCGCCAGTGGTTTCTACGCTCCAGCGGTCTCGATGCACTATCGTGAGTGTCGTACCCACAGTCAATCCTTCGTTGCAGCCACTTCCAGCCAGTGCCTCGGCACACTGTCGACGCCCGCCGCCTTCAATGTCGGCCCAGCCGCTGCCTGGAGCGCCTCACAGGCAATTTCGACGGGGTATCCGCTCAGCATGACACCTGCAAAACCCGCGTACGCCCCGATGGCTTCAAAGCTGTATTGGGTCAGGGGCACCGTCCTGATGAAGCGACGCATCTGCCGAAGGCCGTGTCGCTCCAGGCGTTTGGTCCAATCCTCTGGTGAAGGCCATGTGTTCGAGAAGGCCGGTGGGGCGCTTCCACGTTTGCGCCGAATTCCGCTATGTCCCGCCGCACGAAGTTCCCGATCTCTTCGGAACGTGTAGTTCAGCGCTTCCTTGACCCAGTCGTGGTAGATCTTCTCGGTGCCAGGGACGAATGTCCCTGCATAGAAGGACGTGCTGAAGGCAAAGGTCCCCCCGGGCCGGAGGACTCGATGAATCTCGCTGAGCATCTTGTCTACATCTGCAAGCATGTGGATCGCGTGCCCCATGACGATGCCATCGATGCTCAGGTCCTTCACCGGGATGGCGTCCGCCGATCCTGCAATCAGCCAGTTGCGGGCGCGATGACTCGTGACCGCACCGCCCTGGAGAGCGTTCGCCGTAACGGCGCAACGCCTGGTGCGATCCCTGGCAATCCGCAGGCCCTCATGCGAGATGTCAATCCCAATAATGCGGAGGTCGGGATCGGATTCCCAGAGTAGATTGCGCAGAGTTCCGATACCACATGCCAGGTCAAGGACTAGCTCTGCGGTTTCCAGGTCGATGTCGCGAATAAAACCTCGATTCCCGGCAATATAGTCTGGATCGTCTGAATACGGTTCATATGACCGATTGCATTCAAAACGCCCTTTGTCTGTCTCGTGTATTGAAGTCATTCCCCAGTCTCCGTCGCACGCATTGCCTATTCCCTTCGGTCTCCGCCGTAGCCGCCAGAAAACGACCTAATCAGTTCCTGCTCTACACACTTGAGAATATCTTCTCCCATTCGGTTGCAGTCAGCAATCCGGATTTCAGTGTTGGCAGGCTCGACGGGCACGAATTCCTGTGGGGCGACGCCATTGAGTCGGGCGCATGTGCGATCAACAATCTCATCGAGGAAGCCGCCGTGCTGTGCATCCTCTTCGCGGAAGGCGCCGCCCCAACGAACCAGAAAATCCACAAACACTTCGATCAGTGCTTCGGGCACTCGAGACTTGTTCTGTAGGTTTGCGTAAACCCGTCGATAAACCGGCGGAAACAACTTCCTGTGCGCCAATCGGAATTCGTCGGGAATCATGATCGGACGATCATCCGGATCCAGCGGGAAGGCTCCAGTCCTCTCAAGTTCAATCTGACGGTCAATCTGTGGTATGAGATCATCCAACGTCTCCCGGTACTTGGCAAACTGAATAATGGGCATGGTGAGTCGCCGAATCATGAAGGGCGAGACTCGCCATGCGTGCTCGATGATCTCTCGGATGACCTGTCGACCTTCACAGGAGACTGAGGGAAGGAAACAGAGCCGCTCTGCCTCTTCTGTGCTCATCATCTCTTCCCGCACATTCGGGCGGCGCCGCACGAGTGAAATGAGATTAGTCATTCGAGCCTTGAAGGCTCCCCACCCATGAGTCCGCAGCAGCAAGTCGCGGTATCCTTCCATGAGCTCTATTCGACTCAGTCGCTCGGGGATAATGTTGGTGTAGCTTCGAGCGTGGCCCAGCCTGTCCTTAAGGTTGGCCAATGTAATCACGCGCCCTTGTCGACGCAACCGAGACCAGAGTCTTGTTCCCAAGGGTGCTTTGAGCATGTTGATGGCGACACTTGGAAGGCACGCATCCTGGATGAATTCATATTGTTTGTCGAAGATGCTCGCGCCATCGTGATCAAAACCGATGATGATGCCTGCGCGGACGAAAAGTCCGTACGATAGAATCTTGTGGACATCACCGGCAAGGTCCTTGCGGACATTCTGGTGCTTGTTCGTTTCCTTAAGTGAATCCTTGTTGGGCGTCTCAATGCCGATAAACAGTACGCTAAAATTCGCGTCCGCCATGAGTTCCAGAAGTTCCTCGCTCTTGCTAAGATTCATGGTCAATTGCGTCGAGAACGTCAGCGGTCGTGCGAAGGAGTTATTCAAGGGAATCAGGGCTCGCAGAAGATCCTTGGCGTACTTTGGATCTCCAATGAACTCGTCATCACAGAAGAAGACGCTGGTCATGCCGAGCCGCTCGAGGACACGCACTTCGTCCAGCACGCGATCAATTGGTTTGTGACGGGCTCTTCGGCCGAACAAGTAGATGACGTCGCAGAATTCACAATCAAACGGGCAACCGCGCGTCGTCTGAACACACCCCATGGCGTACTTGTTCAGGTCCCCGACAATACTGTCCCAACGCGGCATCGGGCTATGATCCAGGGCGGGCTTTACAATCTGGCGGTACTCGTTCTTGATCGTTCCGCTCTGCCAGTCCTCGATAAACTCCGGCCAGATGTGCTCCACTTCTCCGATGAACAGGATGTCGAAGTCCCCGCGATAAGCATCAGGCGTTCCCGAGACCCCGGGTCCGCCGACTGCAATGGGGATGCCATGGTCACGGCAGATGCGGGCGATCTCCTTGCATCGGGGCATGTGGGTCTTGAATCCGGTGACTCCAACGACATCGTATCTGCCGGACAGGTTTGTCTCCTTCTCGATGCGACCGTGAATGATCTCGTCCCAGATATCCACTTGGTGTTCGGTCGGGGTCAGAGCCGCCACCGTCGCCAAGCCGAGGGGAACCATGTTGTTCATAACCGTGGCGCCTGGATCCTCGTCGCCGCTGATCCAAAGGCGCTCATTGTCAGAATCGGGACTCACGAGAAGTACTCTCATCAGCCATCCCCGCCTTTCCGGAGACACGCGAGCAGGTAGTATTGAATCTGTTGGGCTCGGCGATACGTCAATCGAAGGAAATCCTGCATACCTGCCTGGTTCACGTTGTGTCGCAGATAGCGTTCGTGGATGAACCGCACGGCGTGCCAGAAGCAGCCTCCCCAACAAGGCTCGGTTGCATCAATCACCTGAGCGTCGACAAACCCGGAGTTTAACGCGAGTCTCCTGTAATCGCCCGGGCTCGCCAGGTAGTTCTTCTCCGTGCGGTAGGGCTTGCTCCGCTCCGCCTCCCGGCTCATCAGTATGTCCGTCAGTATTAGCCTTCCGCCCGGCTTCAAGACTCTTGCGGTCTCCCGAAAGAAACGCTCGCGCGTGTCGAAGTGAAATGCTGCTTCAACACAGATCACGTTGTTAAAAGTCGAATCTTCAAAGTCAAGATTCGCGGCGTCCATCAAGAGAAACCTGCAGCCCGGCGCTGCGGTCCTGGCGGTTTCCAACTGCTTGCTCGAAACATTGATCGCTGTCACAGCTGCCGGGTCATAGTACTTCAGCAGGTGCCGCGTCGTCCCGCCCTTGCCACAGGCCACATCTAAAATGCTCCCTTTCTTCTCGGGGACCATCGCCATGAGTTGTTCCATCAGATCTTCGCATGCCTGGCATTGGTCCCGCGTCTCAGGCGTCCAATAGCCGAAGTTCGTAAAGTGGCTCTGGGAGAAGTAGTCGATGTGATCTGGATCGTACATCAGTGTATCGTAGCGCTGCACGATGTCCCAATCATCCGACTCTCTTGTTGTGAAGGCCTTGGCCATAATCTAACCTACGAACGTCCTTCCCTCGACAAGCATCCGCTTATCCGTGTCCGATGGCGCCGCCCTTCCTGGCGGCGACAATCAGGTAATTCCTCATGTCCGGAACGCGCCTGTACGTCGGACCTAAGAATTGCTCCAGCTCCTCCGCGTCGATTTCGCCCTTCAAAAGCTTCGTGTGAGCAAAACGCACGGCACCCCAATACATTCCCTCCCAACATTCTCTTGTTGCGTCTTGTACAACCACTTCCGAGAACCCGCACTGCCTGAGGCAATCCTCATAGGCGGAAATACTATCAACATGATTGGCATGTGTTCTACCGATTCGCCGTGCAGCGGCGCGGCGCGTGACCAATGTGTCGGTGAGGACCAGGAGTCCGCCGGGCTTGAGAACGCGGCTCGCCTCTTTCAGGAACCGCTGGCGGGAAGAAAAGTGAAAGGCTGCCTCAACGCAGATGATGCCGTCAAACGACTCATCATCGAATTGGAGATTCACGGCATCCATGATGAGGAATGTACAACCTGGAGCGTTCTTCTTCGCCGTCGTAATCAGTTTCTCTGACACATCAATACCGGTCACTCGGCATGGCTCGTAAAACCTCGCAAGGTAGCGCGTGGTTGCCCCTTTGCCGCAGGCTACATCAAGTAAGGCGCGGGGTTTATCCGGGAAGAAACTGAGGAGCTTGTCCATCAGATTCCGGCAAGCCTGCTCGTGGTGTAGGGTTTCGTCCTCCCAATACCCGAAGTTGTGGAAATCGCTCCCGCCCACAAACTCCGCGATAAGCGGATTGTACATGGACTCCTCATAGTAGCGGCGCAGGGCGTTCGGATCGTACTCCTTCTGGGGCATCACTTCTTCTTCCTCACACTCCAAAGGATTGTCCGCATCCTCATTCATTCGTTGCATACCCTCCAATTGCACGTTCCGGAATCCTGCTGACTTTCATGAGCTCCTGCTCCACTGCTCCCAGTACGTCATCCGCGAGACGCGCTCGTTGTGAACTTGGAATGTGCGTGGTTTCAGGCGTGAGCTGAGCAGGCTGGCCGGTTTGCGATCTATTGTATTGTGCACATGTGCGATCCGACAGCTCGCGGAGAAACTCGCCGTGATGGGGCTCGAACCGTTCAAAGTCGTGGCCCCACCGAACTAAGAAGTCTACAAAGATGTCCGTCAGAGCTTCTGCTTCGTGGCTCTGGTCGTGAAGATCGCGCTGCACACGTTCATGCAATCCACCGAACACCATCGCAGTCTTGAACATAGACCGAAAGCTCTCCGGGATTGTCACCTCGCGTGTGTCCTGAGCCAATGTAAGGCGCCCACTCGATTCGAGCTCAACAAGCCTATCGATATAGGGTCGAAGGTTGTCGAAGGTCTGTTTGTGCTTGACATGCTGCAGGGTCAACATTCGCACTTTGCGCATCATGGCCGGAGCGAGGCTCTGTGTGTGGGTAAGAATCGCGTTCACGGTGCTTTCGGCGCACTGGTCTCCAGTCGTTGCTCGCCGGAGGTCGGAAATCTCCGATTCGGTCAAAGGCAGTTCTTTAACGCGCGGGGTGTATGTTACGTTTGACACAAACCCCCGAATGCGGCGCTCGAAGCTCTCCCAAGAGTAAATCACGTTTGCGAGCTTCCTGTAGCCGGCCATCAACTGCGCTCTCGACATCTGTTTGGGGACGATGTTGGTGTAACTGCGCGGCTTGAAGGCGTCTCCGTGCTTTGAATCACCACGCAGCTTCGTGATGTCCAGAACTCGCCCCTCCTTCCTGAGGCGACGCCAAAGCCGAGTGCCCGGGATGGCCTTGAGCATGCTCAGCGTTGCGCTGGGCATGCACGTGTCGTGCACAAACCTCTCCTGGACATCAAAGATGTCCAATGTGTCGTGATCGAATCCCACGATCAGGCCGGCCCTGATGGCAATACCGTACGATAGAATCTTGCGCACATCGGCAACAAGATCCTCTCTCACGTTTTGCAGTTTGTTAGCCTCTTTGAGCGAAGCCTTGTTCGGGGTTTCGATGCCGACAAACACGACGCCGAAGTTCACGTCGGCCATGAGCTCGAGCAACTCCTTGTCCCGGCTCAGATTCATGGTGAGTTGCGCCGCATAGGTCAACGGTCGAGTGAACGAGTTGTTGACTGGTATGAGTTCACGAAGAAGAGATTTCGTGTATCGGCGATCGCCGATGAACTCATCATCGCAGAAGAAGATGCTCGTCGCGCCGAGCCGCTCCAGCGCTCTGATTTCCTGTATCACGCTGTGTACTGGCTTGTGGCGCATCCGTCGGCCGAAGAGGTAGATCACGTCGCAGAACTCGCAGTCGAAAGGGCAGCCGCGAGTCGTCTGTACCCCCCCCATGGCGTATCGATCCATGAACGCCTCAATGCTGTCCCAGCGAGGGGGCGGGCTTTCACAGAGGTCGATCTTCTCAATCTGGCGGTACTCTGAACGATGACAACCGCGCTCCCAGTCCTTCAAAAAGCTGGGCCAGGTTCTTTCGGCCTCGCCCACAAACAGAATGTCGAAGTGGTCACGATACTTCTCCGGCATTCCAGATACGCCAGGGCCGCCGACCGCCGTCAGCTTGTTGCGTTCCTTGAACAAAGTCGCCAACTCAACGCAGCGGAGGTAATGCGAGTTGTAGCCCGTGAAGCCCACGAGGTCATAGTGTCGCTGGAATTCAGTCTCGTTCGCAATGCGGCCCTGGACAACTTCGTCCCATACATCTACCGTGTAGGTGTCTGGTGTGAGCGCTGCAATGGTAGCCAAGCCAACCGGTGCGAGGTCGTTGAGGACTTCCGCGCCCATTCCCTGTTCTTCTGTGATCCAGAAGGACTCCACGTCAAAATCCGGACTGATGAGCAGTATGTTCTTCCTTGTCACCTTCTACTCCAGGATCAGTACCCGACAGGCGTTAACTAAACCTGCACACATTCGGTATTCCCCTCACTCCGCACGTTACTGCGACTCACGGTCAGCGTTCTTGATCTGGCGCGGGCATCGGATGCCGTTGAAAAAACGACCACAACATCTCAGTCGCGGAAATACTGTGATTCATCTCACCAGAGAAGCTTCGTCTGGCCACTCGCGTACCCCCCGGCCAGGTATGGCCCATCCCCTCAATGGCAACGAGCACTACTTCACCCGAGGTGCCAGCGCAATACGAAACAACATCCGCATCACCGATTCGCTGTATCTCCGCTGGATTAGGTGAACAGCCATTGCGAAGAGCCCACTGATTAACACACTCCTCAACGGGCATTAAATCGATCCCAGCGGCGGATCGCCTTCCGACTCCGCCTTCGAACGGAGCGTTCTGGTCCTCAAGACCGTGAAAGTGGATGATCGGGACGGGGCGAAGGGGAAGGCAGGTAGAGGAAACCATCGGCGCTCCGACGGGGGCGATTGCAGCGATGTGGTCTGATAGTTCACAAGCCAGGCGATAACACATCATGGCGCCATTGGAGTGTCCGGCGGCAAACACCCTGTTCCGGTCTACCGCAAGAAAAGTCCCGACATCTTCGAGTAGCGCCCGCACGAAGGCGATGTCGTCGACGTTGTTTTCAGACGCGTATCCACAACATGCCCCAACGTTCCATGTTAAAAAGCGGCCGTCCTGAACGCCTGTCCCCTCGGGATAGGCAACGATGAATCCCTCAAGGTCGGCCTTCTCATCCAGGCGCGTTTGTTCCCGAGCCGTGGAGGCCGTTCCCCCACCACCGTGGAAGTTCAACAGGAGCGGCTGAGGGGACTGACGAGTGTAGGATGGCGGAACGTGAAGTTCGTAACGTCGGGCTCTGCCATCGACAGTGATTCTCCTTTCGTAGTCACCGGCCCCGTACGAAGACTCGGCGAGTGCGGACGCGGGCCCGGTCAGCGACGTGAGATTCCGTCTCGCAGATGCGGATGCATCCAGGAACTGTGGCAAGTACGCAATGAAAACACGGAAGCCCGGGCTCTGCGCGCATCCGGCCTCGATGGCGAGCAACCCCAGTAAGACGCCCACACGAAGTCGTTGCAGCCCGGACCTTGATTGCGTGCGCCGACTCTTGCCGAGAAAGACCGTGCGGAACGCTCCTGGGGAAAGGCAATCGGCAGATGAGGAAGGAAGAGCTAATCTCACGGTGACGACCTCCGAGTTGTAGCAACTTCTCCGTCCGCCTTCAGTGAATGCCGAGTAAAGAATTCCCACATCATGTCATTTGCGGAGATCTTCTGATTGAGAGCCCCGGAGAAACTCTCTTTGGCAAGTCGCCTGCCCCCGGGCCAGGTATGCCCCATTCCTTCTATTCCGACCAGAACCACCTCAACGCCACTTTCTGCGCGGCATGTGACGATTGTTGCTTCGTCCTGCTTCCTCGTCTCCACGGGCGGTGAATCACATCCATCGCGGCGTCGCCAGTCCTCGATGCAGCGATCCACTGACATGAACTCAACCTTCGAAAGCGAGTGTTTTCCGACACCGCCGTTGTAAGGTGAATTGGGGTCGGCCGTGCCGTGAAAGTGCATAATAGAAACCGGCCGAGCCGGTTCGCAGGCATCGACTCCCATCGTTGCACCGACCGGCGCAATTGCGGCAATACGTTCGGACAATTCACATGCGATTCGATAGCACATCATGGCGCCGTTCGAATGGCCGGTTGCATACACACGATAGGAATCAATCGCGAAAAACGCCTGCACGTCATCCAAGATCGCGTTGACGAAGGCGACGTCATCGACGTTCTGTTCCTTGGCGTAGCCACAGCACCTTCCCGCATTCCAAGTCAGGAGCCTGCGGGCGAATCTGCCGCTGCCGTCGGGATACGCCACAATGAAGTCTGCGTCGTCCGCTTTCGAATCCAACTGTGTCTGAATCCTGGAAAGGCCGGCCCGTCCGCCCCCACCATGGAAGCTGAGGACCAGTGGCATCGGTGTGTCGGCTTTGTAGCCCGGGGGAACATGGAGTTCGTACCGCCGCTTCCTTCCCTCAATCGTTAGGAATCTCTCATAATCACCGGGGCCAGTTTGTTGCGAGGCGCCTACCTTCCCCTCCAGCGGGCGCAGGCGGGCTGCAAGCCGATCCAACTCCCGTTTCAGTTGTCCCGGATTGTCGATGATCTGTCTTCCTCCTCTCGCACCGCCGATTACAAGCCAGAGAACCAACGGAACCGCGACGATCGAAGCCGCTATCACAGCGGTTCTCAACATGATTGTCCTCCGGTCGGAACTTCTGTGCGGGGAGCTTTTCGGGCCGAGATCAGCACGTACTTGCTGACGCGTTTGTTGCCACCCGGGAGCTGGGCTTCGATCTTGTCGAGGATGCGGGTCCACAACTCATGCTGGAGCCTCGCCGAGGCCACGAAGCGATCCTTGTGAATCTGAAACATCGTCCAGCATGGGAAGGTCGCATCTATGACCCTGACTTCCTGGAACCCCATTTCCGTGAGCCAGTCCCGGAGTTGTGACACTGTATCCTCCCCGGCGTGGCCCGATTGTCCTCGCGCGAATCTCTTGCCTAACTCTTCTCCTTCCAACAGAAGGTCGGAGCCGATGACGTAGCCGCCGGGTTTGAGCACCCGAAGGATTTGCGACCAGAGTCTCTCTCGCTTTCGGCGGATGCCCGCGCCTTCCATGCATACGATACTCTCAAACGAATCTGGAGGAAAGGCAAGATGCACGGGCTTCATCCGGAAGAACTGAACATCAGGCGCTTTCCGGCGAAGCTCTTGCATGTCCTCGGACCTGCTCGTGACGCCGATTACGCTTGTCGGTTCGAAGTACCTCAGCAGGTACCGGGTTGAACCTCCGAGGCCACACTCCAAGTCCAGGACTCGCCCTTGCTTGACGGGAAGCATGGATAGCACTTCCTCCATCAGATTCCCGCAGGCGCCGGCTGCGTCAGTGACATCGCCGTTCCAGTAACCGCAAAGGCGAAAACCACTATCCCCGAAGAACTGGCGAACGAACGCAGCTTTCGGATCCTCATGCTTGTTCCACGCCGGTGTGAAGCCGGGCGCGTCCAGCGATGACAGTTTTTCTGCCGGTGGGAGTCGATCGGTGGACGGCGGAGAGTGCTTGCCGAGCCAGATCTCGAGACCTGCGGCAGGGTTCTTTTCGTACTGCCAACCGCCAGTGCGCTTGATGGCTACCTCGGGACCAAATGGATTCACCGCTCCAACGAACAGGCCGTGCTTGGTGGACTGCATCGTCCGGCAGCCAATATTGTAATAGTTACCAAAGCCGTTCAGGGTTACCGGGGTCCAGTCTACACCGTCACGTGTGCGCCACAGATCAAAGCCGCCGCGGCTCCGTACGATTCGTTCGACAACGTCAGGCGTGAACATCTCGCGAAAATCATCGGGCCAGAGTTCAGTGTTTGCATATCGCAGCAGTGTCGTCCAGACAGAGTTCCCAACGTAGAGCCACCCATCATGTTCCTTCATTTGCCATATATAGCCGGCGCTGTGAGACCCGAAGCCGGGACCGAGCCCGCTCAGAGGGACCTTCAACCCGTCGGGAGTCTGTCTTGGCTCACCGGCAACCAGGTCCCAGCTATCATCCCGATGGATTCGAATGAGTTCCGGCGGCGCCGGGCCGACGTCGTTTTCGTGATCGCGGAATCCCTGAATCGCACTGCCGACATATAGATGGTCTCCCAGCGCGCACATGGTCATGGCGATCTGATTCAGCCGACCACGATAAGCGCCGTGGGTCACGACCTTGTGCCAGCGGTATGGCGGTTTTCCTTCCGCGTCCGTCTTCCAGACCTGGTATCCTTGGCCGATATTGACCGTACCGGCATAGAGAAAGCCGTTGAATGGAGCCAGCGCGAAGACTGTCTTATTCGTCGGGTCGCCAAAATCGGGCTCGCAGGCAAGATCCCATTTCCCAACGGCGGGATCCGAACTCGCCAGGACGAGCATGACGGCGGCGATATTGCCCCTCCCACGTGCCGGCCCTTCGGCCGGTGCGGCAAACAAGCGGTCTCTGAATGGCATCAGCGCCCTAATACCCTTGGGCTTTGGATCGAGGCCGTAACCAGGCTCTGAGATGACTTCGAAATCTGTTCCATTGATCGAGCGGAGCATCACGCTTTCGGGTGTGTGAGAAGTGGGCCGGGTCGGTACATATAACACCGGCTCGGAATCGCTGGCTCCTTGAAATGTCGCCATCGTTCGAAACGATACACAACTCGGCACCTCGATTCCACTTGGAGCCTGCACCAATGGCGATCGAAAGACCTGACTCCACGATTCATCGGTTGGATCGTACCGCCATATCTCCGCCCTCAGGGTCTTCATGATGTCCTGGAGATTGTCCGGTTTGTAGACCGGCCAGACTGCAAGATTCGCAAGGCGGACTCCATCATCGACAGTGACCTTCACCATGACGAAGTTATTGCGCGAGGTGCCGACATAGAGATGATCGCGATACCATACCATCGAATGCGGGTAAGCGTTGTACGGATCCCCAAAACCTCTCACGGAGATCCTCTTGAAGCATCCCTCGCTCAAGCCCGGGCTCAGGCGTGCCAGTTTGTCCGTGTGAACGTTCATCTCTTCTGTCGGCTGAGACACTCCCAGAAACGTCGCGTTGCTCTATAGCAACACAGACGCACATCAGTCTGAATCGTAGCCCGTCCCGATCTCATTCTCATTGATCGTCGGGACTTCTTCGTGGGGGCGTCCGAGGATTTCCCGAAATACGTACTCATTGGCGGAGCCGAGGTCGGGTCCGCGCGTGCGAAGTCGCCCGGCCCCGTCAGACAAGCGGAATTGCATGCCCGGGAAGAGCCCTGGGGAGTCGTCTTCTGCCTCAATGAAGTAACCACGGGCCTTGAGGTGGCGATCTTCGCACAACTCTTGGCTGTTCAACACCGCCCCCGCAGGCACGCCAACCGCCTGAAGTTCTGCCATGGCCTCCGTGTGACTTCGTTTACGCGTCCAACGCTCAATCTGGGCGTCCAGTTCGTCATGGTGTGTCCACCGGGCCTCAGGAGTATCAAACTTGGGGTCTGTGGCCCAATTGGGATGGCCCAGGAGCGCGCTGAATGCTCGCCATTCCTCCTCGTCTCGGATGGTAATGGTAACCCACTTGTCGTCTCCGTCACAGGGGTAGCAACCTTGTGGGGCATAATGAACATGGCGGTTGCCGATCGGGACTGGACGCGCCTCGTTCATGACGAATGCCAACAAGTGGCTGCCCATCAGTGAATGCGTGGCCGCTTCCATCTGAGACAAATCGATCCACTGTCCTCGACCGGTCTTCCGGCGATAGAGGAGTGCCGTCATAATGGCGCAGGCGCCGACAAGCCCGTTGACGACGTCCATCTCTCGTACGCGGACGCGCTTTCCGTCCGGTTCATATGCTGTCAATTCCATCAGGCCGCTCAAGGGCTCAATGGTGCCGCCGAATCCGGCGTAACCTGCGTAGGGTCCTGTTGCGCCGAATCCGGACAGGGATGCGAGAATGATGTCAGGCCGAATCTTGCGAAGATCTTCATAGCCAAGTCCCCGGCGATCCATAACGCCGCCGCGACTGTTGTTGACGACCAAGTCGGCGCCGCGAACCAGTTCTTTGAAGGCTCGCAGATCCGCATCGCGGTCGAGATCGAGGGTGATGGACAGACGGTTCCTGTTGACCTGGTGCCACATGGGATGCTGGTCGTAGGCGCCGTTTTCCCGTCTAGCGCCTCGAACAACACAAAGTCGCTTGGAATACTCGACCTTGATCACCTCTGCGCCGTAGTCGGCGAGAACTCGAGACGCGACTGGCCCCGCCCATTCGTGCGTGAAATCTACAACGCGGATACCATTGAGCGGCTGGTCGGCGTCCATCGCAGCAACAACGGCATCGACGGCATCACAGTCAAACCCTGCGTTCACATTCTCGGTTGTCGAGGAGATCAGGTCGTTGTGCTCACCCAGCATGGGGGCTCGCGACGATCGCCAGGGAGTCTCGGAGAGTCGGAAGGGCGGGCCTACGTAACGGTGCCGGCCCACTTCGGGATGGTCGATCTCGACGAACAGCCCCCTCGCCAGGTGCTGAGGCGATTCGAGCACCTCGTCGAAGGTGGTCATGTAGGAGAACGCGAGTTTCCGCTTCTGGCCTTCACGGAACAGGTTTTTCCTCTTGCACTTGGCCACGCACGGTTTGAGCAGTGCTTCGAATTCCGCCCGCAATGCCATGCGGTCCTTGCAGTAGTCGAATCTCCTCTCGAAGAGTCGAGGATCGTCCAGAATCTCCGCCGCCCTTCGCCAGTGCCGCATTGGCCCACTCACGATGGCCGCCTCACCGTCGAGGCACTTGTACATCTCCCACGGCACCATCACGTGATGATCGCCATTTCGCTTGCGGACCTGGCCCAGTTGAAGGCAGTTGACGAGACTCATTTCGATGTTGATCAAGGACGCCTCCTGGGTGGAGACATCCACATGTTGGCCTCGACCGGTCTGCTCGCGA
This sequence comes from Planctomycetota bacterium, assembly GCA_043813895.1. Classification (GTDB taxonomy): domain Bacteria; phylum Planctomycetota; class Phycisphaerae; order UBA1845; family UTPLA1; genus CAZTAR01. Next base: position 41,067 of record JBDRKQ010000077.1, on the reverse strand, counting down.
CGCAACAGCGCAACCGCGGTGGCTACATACGCGCTGAGTGCCGCAGAGTGTTGTGCAATTGCGGTGCCGGCCAACAAGGGCGCGCGATCTGGATCACCTGTCTCGTGCATGAGACCGCTCATCGCATAAAGTTGGGTCTCATCAGCCTTGAACTTGCTGTATGGACCTGTCTGGCCAAAGTGTGAAATGGAGGTCATGATCAGGCTGGGGTTGATCGCCCTCAGCGATTCGTATTCGAGGTCCAGCCTGGACATTGTTCCTGGAGCAAAGCTCTCTATCAGAATGTCCACCCCCGCCACCAGCCGCCTCAACGATGCAATGCCCGATTGGGATTGCAGGTCGAGCACAATACTCTTCTTGCCCGTATTGAGCCACAGGAAGGGAATGCTACGCTCAATGCCGGCCTTGTCTTGATAGAACGGGCCGACACTTCTCAGAGGGTCTCCCTTCTCCGGCGGTTCGACCTTAATGACCTCCGCGCCAAGGCCGGCCATGAGTTTTGTGCAATAAGGGCCGGCGATGTGCTGTGTCAGGTCAAGAACCCTGAGATGTGATAGCGCTCCAGAAGTCATGCCGTTGTGTGTCCGATTGAACGTTCAAGTTCCGTAACCGACAGCTCGTTTGCCGCGTCGGGCGTAGCGTCACTGGCCGTTCGCATGATCGCCGTCCTTCCGTTTCTGACGCCTGCGCCGCGCCCTCATGGGGGCAATTGTCACGCCCCCCAGGACCGTATCCGGCGGTTGCTTCAGAAGATACACAATCAGGTCCGCCACACGTTCCGGCGGGAGTGCATCCGGTGGGCAGGGGACCGGTCCGTTCTGATTCCAAATGGGCGTGTTCACGGCATCGGGCATGACGATCTGGACGCGGATTCCATACGGACGAACCTCCTCTGCCAGAGACTCCGACATGCCGTTGATGCCGAACTTCGAGGCGCAGTACGGAGAATCATGGGCGCGCCCCTGTTTGCCCGACACAGACGAGATGTTGACGATGTCACCGCTTCGTTGCCGAATCATCGCCGGAAGCACAGCTCGATTGCTCAGGAACGTCCCCTTCAGGTTGGTGTCCAGGACCTGGTCCCACTCCGCGGTAGATATCTGCGCAAGAGGCTTCGGTGAACTGCCCGTTCCTCGCAAGACGCCTGCCGAAGCAACCAAGGCGTCTATCGAGCCGAACTTCGACAATGTTCCATCGGCCATCGATGCCATGGCCGCCTCGTCTCGCACATCGAGAACCAACCCCAGGTGCGCATCGCCGTGAACCGAAAGGCTGCGGACTTCCTCGAGTGTGCTATCCACCTTCTCACGCGTCACGTCCACGACAACAACATGGGCTCCCTCGCGAGCCAGCGCGCGACACGTCGCGTTGCCGATACCACTCGCTCCACCGGTCACGATAACCGCCTTGGCATGGAGAACAGATTTCTGTTCCGAGCGGGCCATGTCAGCCATGAATTCACTCCTTACCGATCATCCGCGTATCGAGCCCACGGGCCGACCATGAGTCTGAGTTGTTTCGTCAACATGCTGCGCCCCGAGCCAACCGTCTCTCGCCGGCCGGCCCATGGGTTCCACCACCGTTGCCGCGAGCGTTGCATCTTCGGGCATTTGCAGCACGGCCAGGATCAAATCCGCAACCCTGCCGACGGGCAGGGCAAACTCCGGGCGGCGCAAGGGGCCGTTCTGATCCCACATGGACGTGTCAATCGCACCAGGCAGCAAGACCTGCACCCTGATCCCGTAAGGCCGGACCTCGTCAGCCAGTGATTCCGTCAACCCGATGACACCGAACTTTGAGGCGCAGTATGCAGTGTCAAACGCATGGCCCTTCAACCCGGAAGTGGAAGAGAGATTGACGATGTGGCCACTGCGCTGCTGGATCATTGTCGGCAGCACGGCCTTGTTGGCCAGGTAAACTCCCTTCAAATTCGTGTCGATCACCTCGTCCCATTCGGCCAACGACATCTTCTCCATCGTTTTGAGCGAACTGCCTCGAGCCCGAAGAATGCCGGCGGAAGCGATGAGAACATCGATTCCGCCAAACTGCCCAACGGCGGCCCGCGTCGTTTCTTCGAGGTCCGTTTCGCTGCGGACATCGCCGCGACATGCCAGTACGCGCCCCTGTCCCTCGTGCTCAATCTCCGAGACAACAGCGTTCAATCGGTCCTGGTCCCGACCGACCACGACGACGTACGCACCCTGTTGTGCCAATCGCAGGCAAACGGCCTTTCCGATCCCGACGGTTCCGCCGGTCACGACAGCCACCTTGCCGGCAAGTTGTGATGGCTCGGACGAATGCACCCGTCATGCCTCCCGTCATGCAGCGTCAGGCCGCTGCTGTCTCCTCGTCATCCCCGCAGTCCTTATCGATCGGGCGCGAGCTACTGCGCGCAACTTCGTCCAGGAAATCGAGCAGCGTCTCGGCGACAAAGGCTGGCTTGATGACCGGATAGAAGTGTCCGGTTCCGGGGACGATCACGACCTTGCAGTGCAGCAGGACCTCCTGCATCGCCGTGCAGGTGTGCATACACCTTGATCGCTCTCCATACAGAGCAAGTGTTGGGATCTGTACGGTCTTGATGCGATCCAGTGTGAGCCCCGCGGTCGCGGTGACATCCTGTCGGACCGTGGTCGTTTCGAGGAGCTTCAGCCAACGTGCCGCCGAACGGCTACCGGCCGACCAACCGCCGAATGGAACGAATAAACCCTTCTTCGCGCTTCGCTTTCGCGTCGCGCGCCATTGTGGCGAGGCGAAGATTTCGAGAAGTCGCAGCCCGATGTTGTCCTCATTTTCGTCAATTGTGATTCCGGCCTTTTCGAGATCGGCCTTCGCAGTTCTCCAGTCAGGCCAATCCCGCAGTCGTTGGCTGGGCTGGAGCGCCCGTAGCCGCGAGTCCGCAATAGTCAACGACTGAACGCGATCCGGATGAAGCACGGCGGAGTGCATTGCGACAACACCGCCGAAGCTGTGGCCCACGAGGTGTGCCTTCGGTATATCGAGGCGGTTCATCAGGCCGGTAAGATCGGCTGACAAGTCCGCCGATGTGTAACCGTGGGAAAGTGTGTCGGAGTAACCGTGGCCGCGAAGATCATAGACCGTTACCTTGTATTGCCTCGCCAGAGGAAGGAGGAGGACCAGATTCCAGAAGGCATGGTTGGCCGCAAGACCATGTATCAGGATCAAGTCCTCGCCTTCGCCGGCCTGGCGGTAATTCACCTTATGTCCATTCACTTGAGCCGTCGGCATACCTTCAACGCTCCAATCCCGTTCGTTCCTTATTCCACGTAACCCAGCGCCCTGAGTCGCTCGATGATACTCTTCTGCTCTTCCGCACTGGCGCGTGCCTCTTTTCCCACGTATGTATCCGGTGGCAACGTAGGCGGCGCGGCCTCGGCCGGATGCGCCTCCATGTAAGCAGGCTCAAAAGCGTCCGCTATGACGCCGCCGTCAGTATCAGAGGGAACCGCCAGACCCAAGCTGAACAGCAGCGTCGGCGTGATGTCCACGATCGATTGGATCGACAGACTCCGTCCCGACTTGATGCCCGGTCCTGTTGCAAGAAACACGCCTTCCGGCCTGTGTGTGCCGGCGACATCGGGCCGCGACCAGTGAACCGGCTCCTTGTTGAGTGTGGAGACAAATCCGTAGTCGTGTAGTTGAACCGTCAGGTCCGGGCACCGTCGATTGTGGTCGCCCGGGAAAACCTCTTCCCGCGTCATTACCTTCCTAATGACCTGGGTTCCCGATTCGGGGTGGCGTATCTGAAGGAGCTCGTCAATCAGGCGGTCGCGGCAGGCTGCATACTCGGAATCCGGGATTCCGCCCGGGCCGGAATCACTCTTACGGCGAATCACGATCCCGTTCGTGGCCGCACTCGGCGAGTACGCAATCGTGTTCTTCCAGTCCAGGTGGACAAAGTGCCGCGTCACGAGCCGCTCGACCTTCTGTTTCTCCGACTCACTCATGTCCTCGGTGGAAACAAAGGAGAGATAGCCCTTCTTTTGCAGCCAGAGGTTCAACCTAAAGACATCCCGCGTGGGGCCGAATCCGTGGTCGGAGGCGATAAACACGCGGGCTTCGGGGCCGGCCCAGGCCACCGTGTCGCCGATGAACTTGTCCAGGTTCCGGAAATACTCGACACACAAATCTTTGACGGCGAGTTCCTCGGTGGAGGAAAGTGTATCGGCGTAGTTCGGGTCGATGTAACGCCAGCATACATGTTGGAGCTTGTCCACGCCGTCAATCAGAATCGCGGTCAGGTCGCATGGGTGCGAGCGAGCCAGGTAATGGAAGATCTCGTACCACTGCTTCTCCCGCCGATTGTGAAACGCCACCCACGGTTCATGCTCGGATGCCGGGATGACCTGGGTTGCCCGTTTTTCGTGATCAAAGTCCCATGCGACTTCTTTGACGTCGAAGCCGGGCAGTTGCTTGATTTCGTTGAAGCGCTGGCGGGGATGAACGTTGCGCCGCAAGTGCTTCCACGAGACAAGGCCGGGAATGACCGTGCCGTTGATTTCCGGCGGGGGCGTCATGTGGGGGAAATTCAGCGATGTGACCGTGCCCCCGTTCCTGCTCACAATCGACCAGACGGTTTCCGCCTGGATGTCACGAAAGTTGTTGAGTGTGAAATATACTTCGTCCGTCCGTTCTTCTGTCCAGATAAAATCGAAGATGCCGTGATTGCCCGGCGTGCGGCCCGTCATCAGGGTCGTCCATGCCGGAGGCGTCAACGGATGCGGTGTCGACAGCAACTCCGCCCGGACGCCGTTCGACATGAACGCTGCCAGGTGCGGCATCTGCCCGCCCGACACGAGTGCGTCAAGGACGGAAAACGTGGCTCCATCCACGCCAATCAGGACAGTTCTGTACACGGATAGTCTCCCGCTGTCTCCGTTGCGTCCGGCGATACTGTGTAAGACATTCTAACAGAACGTCTTGGGGTGCCGCCGCCAAAGGCGGTGGACTCACGGGCTTTGGCGCCCGCGCCACAGGTTTCCTTGACTCGCCTTATTCGGCCGCTTGTCCGTTGAGGTGCCGGCACAGGAAACCAACTACATCTCCAACCCGGAATTCATCCACGTATCGGCCGTCTTTCATCAAGAGTTTCTCGAACGGCAGGTCGCGCCGCTGGAAACGCTCTTCGATTGCCACAATCAGTTGAACGACGTCTATGGACTCAAACGCCAGGTCCGCGATCAGTCTCGTGTCGGCGGCGATGCCCCCATCACAGTCAACATCCCAGTCGCTGGTCATGTCATCAAGGATCGCAACAAGCTCTTTCTGGATAGTCTCTTCGGTCGGATTCATCGATTTCGTCTCACCTCCGCAAGCAGCTCCCGTTCCGCCTTATGGCGAATCTTTTATCAAAATACACAGTGCCAACACATGATCATTGTGCAGGCGACGATAGGCATCAATCCGGCGCGCCGTGCCGGTTCCGTCTGAATACTCAGGGGCGGATTCCAGGAGCGAACCACGGAGCGCCGCGCCGATTCGTCCCGTGTCGGCATCAATCTCAATGATCTCCACATCCCGCGGTCCACCGGGAAGTCCGGCGCCCAGCGCCTTGCCGATTGCCTCCTTGGCACACCACGCGGACAGGCACCAGACATTGGAAGCCTGGCCGGTATGCGACGCGGCATCGTCGATCAGGATGCGCTCATCACTCGTGAATGCCTCAGCGCGGAGAGTTTCATCAACGTCTCGAACCGGTTCCAGGTCGATCCCCACTCCGCAAAGAGCGGTGGGATCTCCGCAGATCGCGATCGCCTGGAGGCCCGAGTGCGAAAGGCTGAGCAAGGGGGAGGCCATGCCCGGTACTCGCGGTACCGGTCTTCCCATCGCGTCGGGCGTTATGGCAACGTCAGCCATGCACAACTCACGCGACAGGTGTAAGCGAACGGCGTCTTTTGCGACCACCCGTCCCAGCAACCAGGAAGCCTTGGCGGCCTGCGGACATTTGAGGTTGTCGAAGGCCTCCCGTTCCGATGTGTTCAGGGCATAACGCGCGAGCAGAAGCGACCACACCCCTTCCGGTCCCACAAGCCAGGGGCCGGCAACGTCTTCCAACTCACACAGCGTGCAGGACTTCCCGCCGGGCACATGGTCGAACAACCCGGTGATGATGTGGCTGAACACAATCGACTCAGGCGAAACACGGTACCGCCAGATGTGGGGAGGTATCTCAGCGATCTGCTCCACTCGGCCGGTCATTCGCAATGCCATCGAGTTATTTTCCGCCATCACTTCAATGTCGGACCGCCAACTGTTTCTGGTGTCTTCGATTCGGGAAACTGCCGTGAAGGACGCGCCTGTTCTGATCGTGGCGTCAAACTCCATACGCTCAATCGAAGAGGGAAATCCCATGCGGTGATTCTCCTCACCACCCCACAGCCCGATCACTTGACCCGCGCCATCGATGAGGGTAACAGGCAGGATAAGGTCCATTCCCCTGTCATCGCCGAACAACAACTCCGGCGACGGCATTCGGAGAGTCGCCCGCACGGAACGATCGTCCCTTGCATCGACGGAGGCGACTGCCTGGTATGCCGGACCGTGGAACATGCCGTCGCGGTAAACAGCATCGCCATGCCAACGCGACTCGCCGGTACAATCCACTTCGAGCCTTGCGGCCGCGGGATAGATCCGCGTGTGTGACATTTCTACGATGCAGGATGCCAGAAGGGTAGATGCTCCCGTCGAACCGATTTCGCCGATCTGCGTTTCGATATTCCCCGCATTATCACTGTGCGCCTCGATCCTGATTCGCGTTGGCTGTCCGATGCAGGCCAGCCACTTGTGCAGCCTGATCTCCCGCATGGCCACAACCTGCCATTCCGGCTTCAACGCCGCCGCAGCCTCAGCCATGAACTCCATCGTGATTGCCAGCGGCATGACAACAAGGCCGCGAAGCTCGGGATCATTCACCGACAGCCTTCTGCCGAACGCGTGGTCCCGCAGGAAGGGCTGTTTGGTGATATCGAGTTCATACTCCACGACCAGCAGCCCTTCCGATCTGCGAAGCCGGTCGTCATCGACGAGGGGCAGCCTTCGCGCCGCGTCGTGCGTCCCGTCGCTTGCGCTCGGGGCTCGGATTGCTGTCCCGTCGTGCGGGGGAAGCTTCGCGCGGGTCTTTGCCGCCCGGCCGCTCATCAACTGCGTCATCACGTTTTGCTGCGTTGTCAGGAACTCACGCATCGAATCCTGGTAGTCGCTCAACATGCGGGTGCGCGCGCTGCGGCCGCGACTATGTCCGTTTATCGATCGTGCCGTTGCCTTTTCGAGTTTGGCTGCCGGCAGCCGCGCTCCGTATTCTGTGCTCGGCCGACAGGGGCGTCGGCCGCTACGGTCCCCGCGCAACGCCTGTACCGTTTTCTGATCGAGTTTTAATACCGGCAACGCGAGGGGAAGCAGGGGGGCCAGCTTCTCGGGAAGCGGAGGCGCTGCATCAAGGTCGATCCTTTTCAGCCCTCTTCTCGCGTACAGCGCATCAAGGCGCATGGGAACGCCGTGCGCCGCGAGCATTCCTAGAGCGAAACATAGCTGCTGGAGGCCGGACTTGTGTTGCACGTCCAAGGCAACGGCGGCATGAGGGACGTCCGACAGCGTGTCGCCAATGAACGAGGCAAGATTGCCCCTGGGGCCGACTTCCACGAACACGCGGATTCCGGCGCGGTGCATGGACAGCACGGTCTCCCGGAAACGAACCTTGGACCGCCACTGCTGGACCATTAGCGCGGAGATGGCCTCCGGCTCTGTCGGGTAGGGTTCGCCGGTCACACAAGACCAGAGCGGAATGGCGGGCGTTTTCAATCTGAGAGAATTGCAGTAGTCTTCGAGAATGCCACATGCCGGTGCAAACGCCTCGGTATGATAGGCTCGATCCCACGGGACGGTCTGGCAGATGGCGCCCTTTCGTCGGAGTTGCTCAACAGCGCGGGTTGTTGCATCTTCGGCGCCCACGAGCACGAGTTGATGAGGACAATTGTCAAGGGCGATTCGAAGGCGACCTTCTGACGTTGCCACGGCCTCCTCCACCGCTTCGACGCCTGCGCCTCCCACCGACGTGAGCACGGCCTTGGGTACGAGACCGGAGTTGATGATGCGCGTCGTACATTTCTTCCCCTGTTTGACCGCATCGACCAGGGCGTTATCGTCTGTGATCTCAACCGCGCCGGCTGCAAGCAGGGCGGCGAACTCGCCGCTGCTGTGCCCGACGACCGCGTCGGGCTTGATGTGGAGGCTTTGCAGAAGCGCCATGAAGGCGCGATTGGCAGTCATCACCGCCTCAACAGCGACATCCATCTTGAACAGGGCGGCTTCGGCGGCCACCGCATCTTCAGCCGTTGGGAATATGAAGCGGCTCGGCCTGTCGGAGGGGTGTTCTCCCGCAAAGGCTTCGTCCGTCAGGTCAAACTGGCGGCGCACTTCCGGGAAACTGAAACACAGGTCCTTCAGCATGTCGACATACTGGGCGCCTTCACCAGGAAAGACGAATGCGACTTGTCCACGCCCAGCGAGCGGCTCCTCGTACCAGAACATACCGCTACGAGCCTGGATCTTCGTGCGGCCCGGCTCGGCCAGCATCTTCTCCGCCTGCCGCAGCTTCTTCGAAAGATCGCTGCGGCTTGTCGCACAGATCGAGAGTGCTGAAGGGAGAATATCCCCGGCGCAGGCCTGTGCGATACTCGCCAGGCTCGCACCCTCTGCCTTGTCAACCCAATCCGCGAGGGAAGCCGCCCGCGCCTTGAGGGCCGCCCGGTCATCCGCGGAGACGATCACAAGCTCGACGGGCCACTCACGATTCAGAGAATCCAGTTGCGACTCGTTTTCGATTTTGTACTCTTCAACGATCGCGTGCGCATTGATGCCGCCAAAGCCGAATGCGTTGATCCCGGCGCGGCGGGGAGTGTTGCGATTCGCGTGGATCCACGGCCTCGGTTCGGTGGCGAGGTAGAAAGGTGTCTTGTCGAGTTCGAGATCGGGGCTGGGTTCCTCCGCATGAAGCGTCGGAGGCAAAACACGGTGATAGAGGGCGAGGGTCGTCTTGATCAACGAGGCGATGCCGGCGGCCGGGATCAAATGGCTGATCATCGACTTGACGCTGCCCAGGGCAACGGCCGGGCGCTTGCCCCGTCGCATCCCAAAGCACTCGGTCAGAGACCTGAGCTCTGTCTTGTCGCCAAGCGGGATTCCGGTTCCGTGCGCTTCGATGAGGTCCACGCTGTGGGGTGACAATCCCGCGTCGTTGTAGGCGCGGTTAATGGCAAGCTCTTGCCCCGCCTGCTGAGGTGCGAGCAGCCCTCCTCCACGCCCATCCGATGCGACCCCTACGGACTTCAGGATCGCATAAATGCGATTGCCATCCTGCTCCGCATCAGCGCACCGCTTCAGGACGACAACTCCACAGCCTTGCCCGAGCAGTGTGCCGTTGGCCTCGCCAGAGAATGGCGCGATCCGTCCCGTGCGGCTCAATGCCTCCAGGCGGCAAAACATCAGGTCGATCAGGGCCGGCGTTGAAACGGCCACGCCGCCCACCAGCATCGCGTCAGAATGTCCCGATCGCAACTCGCGCAAACCTGCATCCAACGCCAGCAGAGACGAGGCACAGGCGCCATCGACCGTGTAGCACGGGCCGTTCAGATTCAGCCTGTTGGCGATTCGACCCACCAGGACGCTGTGGCAAAGGCCGGGCACCGTGTCGGCGTTGAGCGGGGGGATGCCGCGTTTCAGCTCACGCTTCAGGAGGGCCAGGTCCTCGTCGCTTCGATCGGGTTCTATCTGCCGGAGGAGCCCGACGACCTGGTCCACCATGAAACCCTGATGCACGAGCGAAACATACCCGCGGTTCAGGTATGTGCCTCGGCCCATGACGACGCCGGTTCGTTCGCAGTTGATGGGGACATCCGGAACGCCGGCATCCGCAAGCGCCTCGTAGGCACAACGCAGCGCGATAAACTGGTCCGGTTCCGAACCATCGATGCCGCTGGGCATCACGCCGTATGTCTTTGGATCGAATCGGCAGAGATCGCCAAGATAACCACCGCGACCGGTGTACACGCAATCATCACGCTTCCCGGTTGGATCGAGAAAGAGCTCGGACTGCCAATCCGGCGGTGGATCGGTCACGCAGTCGACCTTGTTGATGATATTGTGCCAGAAGCGGGCGGGCGTATCCGCGCCGGGCAGAAGGCAAGCCATCCCGACGATGGCGACATCATCAGGTTGAGTGGATCTCGAATTATCCTCGCCTCTCTGTATCATCCGCGGCCTGATCCTCGAAACGGTGAAATCGTCTCCTCCGCAAGCGAATCCGCAGGTTCGCGCGCTTTATCGCCGCCACCGTCCATCTCCTCGACCCAGGGCCCGGGGCCGAGAATCACACGTTCGTCACGGTCGTTACCGCGCACAATCTCCGTCCACGCCGCCCGCCGGCCGGACGGCACGGTAACCATCCCGACGCCACGCTCTTCGAACTGCGATGCAACCTCCGGCGTCACCATGCCGGTCCCGTGCCAAGGCCCCCAGTTCAACGCGACGACGCGCGTTTTCCACACGCGGCGGAGTCGCATCGCCACGTGATTCAGGATTTCGTTCGCGGCGGCGTAGTCACACTGTCCGGGGTTTCCGTAAAAGCCGGCGACGGATGAGAAGAGCATCGCGAACTTCAGCTTTGAATAATCCAAAATGTCAACCAGGGTGAGAACAGGGTCCAGTTTCGTTCCGAGGACGCGGTCGAACGATTCGCCGGCCTTCTGCGCGATGTAACGGTCTTCGATGACACCCGCGCCGTGGACGAGGGCCGTGATGGCGCCGCGGCGATCCTTGATTCTCGTGATCAGGCTCCTGAGCGCGGCATCATCACGTACGTCGCAGCAGTGGTATTCCACATGCGAGCCGGCTTCCCGGACGGCTTCGAGCGTGCGGCGGACTTCGCGATCGCGAAGCAACCTGCCGAGCCTGTCCTCCACCTGGCTTGGGACAATCGCGTCCGCGCTCTCCCCGCGCATCCGGCGGATGATCTCCTTGCGCAACTCGACCGGATCGAGAATTGAGGCCGTGGCGTCGTCCTCTCGGTTCCGAGGAAGCGGCGTCCTGCCGAGCAAAACCAACGTTGCCTTTGTGTGCAGCGCAATCTCGTGGGCGATCTGTGCCGTAATGCCCCTGGCGCCGCCCGTCACGAGCACGATGTCATTCTCGTCGAGAATGTCCTGATCGAGGTTTTGCATCCGGCCGACAGGGGCGTCGGCCGCTACAGGTTCGGCGCTCTCGGGTAATTCCCGGCGGACCGCAATGGTGGCCAGGCGCCGGTCGCCCTCGCGGCGCACTTCCACTGCGCCGTCCGCCGATAGTTCACTCATCAGCGAGGAAGCGGTGGGGAGCTCGTCGCAATCGAGGGACCTGAACCTGACCTCATCCCATTCACGGGCGGCGGTCTTGAGTAATCCGGCCAGTCCCCCTCGCCACGGGTGGACCGATGCGGAATCGCCGGAACCACTGCCGGTTCGGCTTACGCAGAGCACCGCAGTCGAGCCGTGCCTAGCCCTGCCGAATGTCGGGGCCATCGCCTGGAGAAGGAACAAGAGGCTCTTGATTTCCGTCCGCACGCGCGCGTTCCACTCTTCCGGGGCGATTCCCGGGAACTCCGGCGCATCATCCAATGCGCAAAGATGCACGATCGCCCCGATGTCCCCTTCCTCTCGCACCACTGCCTGAACAGCGGTTTCCGCCGCAGCGCGATCACGCAAGTCGCCGCATTCGATAATTGCGGCGCGTCCGCCGCGTGCGCGGACCTCGCCGGCGAGAGAATCCGCAACACCGTGCTCGTCTCGCGTGATCAGCACGACGCCTTCGGGGATCGCCGCCGCATCGTCTTGATCGAGCGGACACTCAACGACTTCGGTGAGACACCTCGGACATTCATCCACAAGCGCCGCCTCCAGCGATCGTGAGACGATCTCGGGCGCTATTCGAGGGGAGGCGCTTGCGGCGTTTGCCTGGGCCGGCCCTTCCACGGCCTGCAGTCCCGACTCCTGTTCCAACAGTTCAGCCATGCCCTCGCATATCTCGCGCATTGTGGTCACGCGCCCCATACGCTCCATGTACCAGGACGGCGGCTCCGCAAGAGAAGGCAGGACGGAGCGGCGGAAGAGGCCGATCACCTCGACACGTTTGATCGAGTCGATGCTCAGATCCGCCTCCAGGTTGGTATCCGGTGTGAGCATCTCCGGCGGGTAGCCGGTCCGTTCGGAGATCAGTGCTCGCAGCCGCTCCTCGAGGTCGATCTCGGCGGCCGGCGCCGAACCAGTCACCGCAGCCTGTGTCTCGACTGGGGTGTTGTCACCGCCCTCGCTCGCGATGAGTTCACGAATACACTCAATACACTCTCGAAGCGTGCGAGCTTCGCCCATGCGTTCCATGTACCACGCGGGGGGCTCTTCGAGATCGGGCAGAATGCTGCGCCTGAATCTGCCCACGATCTCCACGCGCTTGATTGAATCAATGCTCAGGTCTGCTTCCAGGTCCGCATCGGGATCCAACATGTCGGGGGGATAGCCCGTTCGTTCGCTGACGATTGCGGTGAGTTGTTCTTCAAGCGACTCGGTGCTGGCAAGCGCCTCCGGTTGCTCCGGCCCCCGGCCGATAGGGGCGGCGGCCGCTGCCAGTTCCTCGACGGGCGCGACCATTGGCGTCTCGTCACGCGCCGTTTCGGCGGGCTGCGCCGACCGAGCCGAAGCGGGGTGCGGGGATGCGCCGAGGAACGCTTCCATCACGGCCTGCTGTGTCCTCAGGAACTGCCGCATCGTCTCCTGGAATCCCGCCATCATCGCAACGTCGTCTTCCGAGAGACCGTCGTGATCCACCGCGAGCGGCGGGAGATCGTTCGCCACGGGCTCCAAGTCTCGGTCCCCCGGCCGACGGTGGCGTCGGCCGCTACAGGCAACAGGTTCAGCCGCGGCCTCGTTCGTCCTGGGTGGAGTGGATTCGCCATCAGGTTGCTTCATGCGTGCAGGTCCCATCGTTTTCCGGCGCGGCTGCGAGGCTGGTCGCGCGTGTCCCCCATCAACCCGCCAGAGGTAAGACTCCTGGCCGGTGTCAACTTCTGATTTCTCCGGTCCCGTGTCGCGGCGCCCCTCGAAGAGGCGCTCCAGTTCCAGGTCGATTCCGTTTGCGTGAAGCGTGGCCAACGCGGTGAGTAGTTCCCTGAAGCCGTGCTCCTTGCCCGGCTGCGTCGCCAGCGCGAGATGGGGCCTGTCCCCCAGAATCTGATCAACAAGCCTCGATAGAACACTCTTGGGACCGGCCTCGATGAACACGCGAGCCCCTGCCTCGTACATCGCCTCGATCTGCTCCATGAATCGAACACGATGTGTCAACTGTTCGGCGAGAAGATGACGACAGCCGTCCACGTCCGCCGGATGCTCTGCGGCCGTCACGTTGCTGAAGACTGGAAGCCGCGGGGGCTGGAAGGCTGTTTGCCCAAGGACATCGACCAACTCCTCTCGAGCCGGCGCGACCAGCGGACTGTGGAACGCACACGCGACCGGTACCGACACCGTTGCCAGGCCCGCGGCTTTCAGAGTGTCGCGTGCTTTTTCGAGTCCCGGTCCAGTCCCACTGATGATCGTCTGCGCCGGCGCGTTGACGTTGGCCAACCAGACCGAATCACAATCGCCGAGCGCCTTGCGGACGTCCTGTTCACTCGCGCCGACCGCCCTCATCCCGCCGGCGTCCGCTCCGGGCTTCCTCCCGACTGCCGCCATGGCCCGACCTCGGGCGGAGGACAGCCTGTAGAGTGTTTCTTCGTCGTAGCATCCCGCCACGTGCAGCGCGACGAGTTCGCCGTAGCTGTGCCCCGCCACCATGTCGGGCCTGACACCGAGGCATGACAGCACACGTTGCATTGCACATCCGCAGACTCCCAGCGCCGGCTGGGCAACATCCGTCTGCTTCAATGCGCTGAAGGCCGCTTTGCGGGTGTTCTCGTCGAAGGAGGGAGGCGGAAACACGAAACTGCTCAGAGAGCGATCCAGCACGCCCGCAAGGACCCCGTCAGCACGTTCGAAACACTGGCGTACTTCTGAGAAGGACACTGCGAGATCTCGTAACATGCCGGGGTGTTGCGAGCCCTGGCCAGGAAACAGGAATGCGATCTTTCCGTCCGCGACGGTCGGTGAACAGGAGAGATGAACACCGGCCGGCAGTGGTCGGCCTTCCTGTTCGCCCCGCGCCGGTAGTCGTCCTGACAGCAGGGCGAGCTTTTCGCGAAGATCAGCGAGAGATGACACAACGACGGCCGCCCGGTGGTCACCGCTCGCACGTCGGTGACGGCGATGCAGGCCGATCGCAAGGTCAGCCAATTCGGGCCGTTTCTTCTCGCCGTCTCGCTCATCGGCGATGCGGTGGAAGCTCCGAACCTGGTCGGCAAGCTCGTCACGAGACTGGGCGCTGAACGTGAACAGCTCAGCCACCTGCTGCATGCCCGGTGTTTCCGCGATATTCTGGCAGGCATCCCCTTCGTACTCTTCCAATACGGCGTGGAAGTTGCTGCCTCCGAATCCGAACGCCGAGACACCGGCCCGGCGCGGAACCTCGCCGCGTATCCACGGGCGCACTTCGCTATTGACGTAGAGGGGGCCGTCAACGAGTCCCGCTTTCGAATTGGGCTTCTCGACGTGCATGGTTGGCGGCAGCGCGCGGTGATACAGGGCGAGCGACGCTTTGATCAGCCCAGCAGCACCTGCCGCACCGCGCGTGTGGCCGATCATCGACTTGACGCTGCCTATCGCGATGCTCTGCGGTCCAGCGGAGTCAGCCGCTAGGATACTGAGTACTGCCTGGCACTCCGTCACGTCACCGATCTCGGTCCCCGTGCCATGCGCCTCGATGAGGCCGAGCGTGGCGGGACTGAAGCCTGCCTGCTCGTATGCCCGTCTGATGACCCGGGCCTGGCCGTTGGCAAGCGGAGCAGTCAAGCCCTTGCTGCGGCCGTCCGAGCCCCCGGCGACTCCGCGTATGATAGCGAAGATTCGGTCACCGTCCCTCTCGGCGTCTTCTCTTCTCTTGAGTACGAGCGCCGCTACGCCTTCGCTGATGGCAATCCCGTCCGCACTCTCGTCAAAAGGCCGCGATCGCCCCCGCGATGACAGGGCTCCCGTGTTGGAGAAGCAGACATATCCCAACGGTGTCTGCACAGTCTCGCATCCACCGGTGATCACCATGTCACTCGTACCATGGGCAAGCTCGCCGCAAGCCTGGTACACGGCCGCCAGGGAAGACGCGCACGCCGCATCCACGACATAGTTCACGCCGCCGAAATTGAATCGGTTCGCGATTCGGCCCGCGACAATGTTGAGCAGGATTCCCGGGAAGCTGTCCTCGGTCCACTCGGGCAGTTGGTCCATCAGGGCTTTGTCGGGACGGTCCATGTAGTGCGGGGCCATCGCGTGGAAGAGATACTGTCCGCCCAGATCAGCAAGGCCGCCGCCCACGCCCAAGATCACGCTGGTCCTGTCTCGCAACGGGTTGTCGTCGGCGTAGCCGGCGTTCCGCAGCGCGCGATCGACAACCTCCAGGGCGAGAAGCTGCATCGGTTCGATGCTCTTCAATGCCGCCGGTGGAATCCCGAATCGAAGCGGGTTGAAGGTGATCTCGTCGATAAAACCACCCCACCGGCTGTTCGTCTTGTTGCCCTGTCCGCCGGCAGCGTCATACCACCGATCGATGTCGAACCTCTCCGGTGGAACCTCGCCGATCGCATCATGACAGGTGAGGATGTTGTGCCAGTACGAATCCAAGTCGGAAGCGCCCGGCAGCAGGCACGACATGCCGACGATGGCAATGTCGAACGGCTCCCGGCCGGGGCCGGCGGATAGAACGGCTTCTGCGGGTAGAACCTCAAGCGATTCCAGGTGCGCTATCGCGCCGTTGCACACCTCGTCGTGCAACGACGCGATAGAAGCCACGCAATCCCGTAATGCGGCTGTCTGGCCCATCATGTACATACCCGTGCGCCGCCGCTCGGATACGCCCACTTGTTCCAGTTGCTCTTCGACCGGCGGGACGCCGAAGCTCCCCTCGGTCTCTGAGGTGCTCGAAGCGCGCTTGACGCCCTTGGATGCAACCCGCAATCTACCCAAGTTCATACGCTCGAGAGAGTCACGAATCTCGCCGGCCGGCCGACTCTCCATCTCCAACTTGCGCTTTGCGGCCTGGAACTCCTGGGCGTAGTCTGTCCGTGCGATTCGTATCTCGTGGCCGCGCGCGGACTCGACCAACACGGTCTGATCCGACTCCAGCGCGATCTCCTGGAACGAAAGCAGGAGTGCCCCACTTCGCACGATTTCCCGCGTGAAGAGGTAAGCACTGCCCATCAGGAACCCGACCTTCATGTTACGAGCCGCAAGAGGCTGCGCTGCGGCGCATACCGTCGCGGCACTGCGCCCGTCGTGGATTCCCCCGGCGAATAGGACATGAACGAGCGCAGCATCTTCGTCCGAAAGGTTCGCTTCCAGGAGTACGCGGACCTGGGATTCCCACAGAACAAACGAAGTTCGGGGGCCGACGTGCCCCCCACATTCGCGGCCTTCAAACACAAACCGCCGCGCGCCCTCCGCCAGGAACTGGCGCAGGAGTTCCGGCGACGGCACGTGCAGGTAGCTCCGGATGCCTTCCGCCTCCAACAGCGCAGCCTGATCCGGGCGCCCACCGGCAATGATCGCAAACGGCGGCCGAACTTCGCGGATCGCGGAAAACTGCTCGCGAAGAACTTCTTCGTCGATGAAACCGAGAATGCCGACGCTCCACGGCCGATCTCCCAGAAGCTCGCTCGTCTGGCGCAACAGGGACAACGCTTCTTCGCGGCCCATGACGCCCAGGGCCAGCGAGGGCAAGCCGCCCGCTTTCGCAACGGCCTCGCAGAACTCGGGAACGTCGGACACCCGCGTCATCGGCCCCTGGACTATTGGGTATGTCGTCCCGTGTGACTGAGCGAGAGGAGCGCCCTCGGCAGCCAGCCGTGACGTGACGCAACCGGTGAAACACCGTTCCATCTCGGATCGCAGACGCGACAGCACCTTCGAGACGGGTTCACCCGGGCGCGAGACAGCAGATGCAAGCGCGGCATCCTGCCCGACGGGCCACAGTCGGCCTGACGTCTCGTGCGGCGACATCAGCTGCGCGATGGCTGTGTTCAATGCTGGAAGGCTGGCCCACGCCTTGTCTCCCAGTTGTCGTTTGGCGCTGTCGAGTCGGCGTTGCACATCCTCTCCGGGCAAGTCGAGAACACGAAACAGCCCTGCGTCGCCACATGGCAGGGCAGTCGTTTCGCTGCCATCCATAGCCGCTATTATCCTCTTCAGGCGGCCGGGCAACGGCGATTCCCGAGTCAGGCCCAGTTGCCAGTCCAGCAGCACGCCTGAAGCCCCCACGACACGACAGGCCGCAGCCGTTGACCGGCCGATGCCGCCCCAGGCAAACACAGGCAGATCCAACGCGTCGAGCAACCGTTGGACAAGAACAAAGCTCGTTTCGTCCCCGACGCGCCCGCCCGCTTCATGTCCCTTGGCAACGACGAAATCGACATCCAGGCGAGCCGCCGCGGAGGCCTGTCGGCCGTCCGTGCAGACGACGCCTATCCGCCTGGCGATCCGGCGAGCCCGGGCAATCGGGGTGCTGAGGTCAGGCGTGGGGTTCGCCGCAAAGACGACCGAGTCGCAGCTTCCGATAGCATCCAGCGCTGCCGCCTCGACTTCATTCTCGCTGCCGTCCAGGACAATCCCGTATTTCCCACGTGAGAGACGAACGAGCCGTTCGACTTGGCGGCGAGCAATTGATGCGTCCGAGAGATGGGAGAGATCCAGGAGCCCCGCCGCGCCCGCGCGCGATGCAGCGATCGGCAAGGCTGCATCCCAGGTTCCCCCTAATGAGAGTACGAAAAACTCAAATGACGCACGCTGTGTGCTCCGGTCCCCATGAACGAGATCTTCTCGCACTCCAGGTGGCATACAAGGCTCTCCCCTCTACCTGAGATGGGCCCGGCCGGGATGTGTTTTCGAGATACACGAGGCGCATGGCCCGTAACACACGAGCTGGCGTTCCATCGCGAATCTCGGCTGCCCTAAGCTGCACCATTTTACCTCGGCACGGCCCCCTAGGCAACTCAGAAATGGAGTCCTTGCTCGTGAGAAGGGGATTCACTGACGCCACACGAAGGGGTGCCCCGAGAATTGGACGTGTCCGCTAATGCGTCGCTAATCAGTGACGATGATGTCGGATAATCATGGGCTTCGTGCCCATCTGGTTTGGAATCGGGCACGGGATAAGCCGAACTTTTCCGCGGCGCAACAGGCGATCGATTCCTCTCAAGATCGCCGAATCGTGCCGCTGCCTCCCATGTTAAGTTCAGTGCGGCCACCTTCCACTGCGCCGCTGACCGCCCAGTCGCGGGTGTAAAGAACCTCATTATCTCCGTTCGATGAATACGTGTCGATTCCACTCCCCAGCAGTTCCAAGGCGGGCAGAGGCGGAAGGGCGTCCTCGTCCTCAAAGGTGCCGGTGACCGTGTACGCGATCGTGACAAGGTTCTCCTCGGCGCGTACCTCCGTGATGTCGAAGGTGAAGCGGTAAGACCCGATAATGCTGGAGAACTGATCACCTGCCGCGATGGGTCCCCTCGCCGATTCCGGCAATCCGGCTTCTCCCACGTTGACGACGAATGTGGACGTGAGTACCAGCTCATTTGTCACAATCGTTTTTTCCGGGGTGATGAGTTTCGTCGTGGAAGCGATCGTGAGTTCGCCGCTGTAGCTGCCTGGCGCGAGCGAGGGGGGTGGCTGCACGAACGCGAAGGGATCTGAGAAGAAACAACCTGCCGACAGCAGGCAGGCCGCGACTCCAGTCACCGAGATAGCTTGGCTTGATCGGAACATCATCGGAGCACACTCCGCTTGGGATCCTGCGCGGAAGGACTGCCCTTTTACACTTATAACATGGAAGGAGACTTAGATCAATGATCTCGCGCAACGTCTTATTCGAGCGGGATGGCGGCGCAATCGTGCGGGACGCACTCTGATGAGCCCGATATCGGCAGTCCGTGGCAAAGCGGTGAACAATGAAGCCGGACGTGCGTTTTCAGCCACGAGACCCGCCGGCCTTTGCGATGGTACCACGTTTATTGCCAAGGGTTGTTGGGGAATTCGACAGGGGTGGCTGCTGGGGAAAGCAGAATCGGCAAATCCCGGACGCATGAGATAGAGCATCCATTGGATCTGGATCGCCACGAACAGACGCCATTTACCCAATAGCCTCCAATTACACCCCGCTGAGATAGCGAGAAATCGAGCCCATCAGTTCCGCGAGCCTGTCGAGGGCGCGCTTGATGAGCATGTGGACGGCACCTTCCGACTTGCCGAGTTCGGCGGCGATCTCAGCGACCGATTGCTCTTCCAAGAATCGCATCTGCACGACTTGGCGGTAGTGGTCGGGGAGCCTTGCCAGGGAGGAAACGGCCGCAGCCGAGGCTTCGCGTTTTGACAGTTGTCTGCTCGGTGTGGAGCGCGGCGACGACAGTCGCCCAACCAGATCACACGCGGATGTATTTCCGGTGGGCGATCGCGACAGGTTTCGCCGGATGTCCCGTTTCGCCCGGCGCAGATCGCGGGCCGCGTTCTTCAACTGATCGATCGCGATCTTCTCCAGCCATTTGTAGAACGCGCCCGGTCCGTCGAAAGAGCAGCGGTCGCTCGACTTGAAGGCCGCCACGTAGGCGAGTTGGAGGATGTCATCCGGGCCGACATGCCGGCGCAGGGCGGCGCTCATTCGGCGTTCCACTGTGGCGTGCAATGGCGCGTGGTACTCGACGATCAGACGTTGCAGGGCGTCACCGTCGCCCTCGACGGCTTGTCGGATCTGGTCGCAACGCTGTTTCTCGTCCATCAATGCAAACCCGTGCGATCGAAGAGCCGCGGACTTCAGTCCGCGCGGTTGTTCTCGGCGAGAGGGCTCTCACATCTTCGGCCGGCCGCGCGGGCTGACGCTGCGTTTGACGTCCGACACGGGGGTCGGACGCTACGCTGTTTTGTCAGACTGCTCTATGGGGTGAGCGCGAGTGCCGAATCGCCCTTCGCCGCGCTCTGCCGGATCGCCGGCCGCCGTGCCACGATCCTGCGCGGGCCCACGACGTCCACCGAACCTTCGCCCACCAGCGATTCAATCGCCGAGACGAATTTCCGGTCGGGCCGCACGCCCAGTTCCGCGGGGCAGCGGACGATTGTCGTCATGTCGCCCGTCGAATGTACGTGAATGAACAACGGGCGGTCCCCTCTGTGCGCTTCGCACGCCTCCTTCACTTTGGCCAGCACATCGGCATCGGCACTCTTGCCCCGAAGCCGGATGATCACCGCGTCCGCCAGCCTCGCCGCGCCTTCTTCCAGCGGAATCATCTCCGACACGCGGAGCGACGGCTCTTCACGCCGCCGATCCACCTGGCCTCGCACGAACAGAATCTCGTCGGGCCGGACCATCGCGCGGTTCTTCTCCAACTCCTCACTGAAAACCACTGCCTCAACCGTGCCGCTGAGGTCCTCGAACGTCAGCACGGCCATCTTCGAGCCCGCATTGCGGCCGGTCTTGGTCGTAACGGCGCGAACGCGCGTGATCATGCCGCCGAGCACGGCTTCGGTGCCATCGGAGAGCCGGCCGATGTCGGCACAGTCCACTGAGGCAAACCGCTCCAGCGTGTTCACGTGCTTGGTCAGCGGGTGGGCCGTGACGTAGAAACCGAGCACCGCCTTCTCATTCGCGAGCATCTCCGCCTCGTTCCATTCCTCCGTCGGAATCGCGGGCGTCGGTGGGGGCCCGCTATCGCTAAAGGCTCCGAACATGTTCATCTGTCCGGATTCGCGATCGCGTTGGGTGGCCGCGCCGGCCTGCAACGCGTTGTCCAGCACTTCGACCAGCGCCTTGCGCATCGCACCCGTGGTGTCGAACGCGCCGGCCTTGATCAACGCTTCGGCGACGCCGCGGTTCACGGTCGTCAGATCAACGCGCTCACAGAAATCGAAGAGGCTCTCGAAAGGCCCCCCCTGCTCGCGAGCCTCCATGATCTTCTCGACCGCCTTTCGCCCGACACCCTTGATCGCGGCCAGGCCGAACCGCAGGAACGGCTGAGAGTCCTTCTCCTTGGGCCGGACGGGCGTAAAGTCCGCCTTGCTCGTGTTCACGTCGGGCGGCTTCACATTGATGCCAAGACGTTGGCACTCTTCACGGTACTCGACGACCTTGTTCGTGTCTCCCATTTCGTACGTCAACAGTGCCGCCATGAACTCCACGGGATAGTACGCCTTCATGTAGCCGGTCTGATACGCCACGAGTGCGTAACCCGTCGAGTGGGCCTTGTTGAATGCGTATTCCCCGAACGGCAGAATCTGGTTGAATACCTCCTCCGCGACCGCCGCGTCCACGCCGTGGGCCACCGCCCCCTCGATGAAGGGCTCTCGCTCGGCCTCGATCATGGCCGTCTTCTTCTTGCTGATGGCCTTTGCCAGCCGAAACGCCCGCTTTCTCTCGATGCCGCCCAACTGGATGGCAAGCCGCGCGACCTGCTCCTGATAGACGATGATCCCGTAAGTCTCCTCCAGCACCTCCGACATGATCTTGTGCGGCGTGCTCCACGACTCACCGTGCTTTCTTGCAACGTACGCATCGATGTTGACCATCGGCCCCGGGCGGTAGAGGGCATTCGCTGCGATCAGGTCCTCGATGCGGTTCGGCCGCATCTTCATCAGGACGTCACGCATTCCGCCTGACTCGAACTGGAACATCCCCCGCGTCTGCCCGGTTGCGAAGAGCGAGAGCACCTTCTCGTCGGTGAGGTCGAGCTTGTCCAAGTCCACGTTCACACCGTGGTGATGCTCCACCAGTTCACGTGCCCTCGCCAGCACGCTCAACGTACGCAGGCCCAGAAAGTCCATCTTCAATAGACCGACCTTCTCGACGGTCGTCCCCTCGTACTGCGTCATGATGGCGTCGGAATCCGCCGGCTTGTACAGAGGCAACAACTCGTCCAATGGCCGGTCCGCGATCACCACTCCCGCGGCATGGATGCTGGTGTTTCGCGCCAGTCCCTCCAGGCGTCGACCGATGTCGATCACCTTGCGAACGCGATCGTCCTCGTCGTACAGCCGTTTCAGAGCCGGTTCCTGGCTGAGCGCGCGATCGAGTGTCATTCGAAGCTCTTCCGGGACCAGCTTCGCGATGCGGTCCGCCTCGGACAGCGGAACGCCCAGCACGCGACAAACGTCACGGATTACCGCGCGTGCTTTCAGCGTGCCGAACGTGATGATCTGTGCCACGTGCCCGTACTTCTCGCGGACATACCGGATCACCTGCTCCCGGCCGTCCTGGCACATGTCGATGTCGATGTCGGGCATTTCGTCCCGATCCGGGTCCATGAATCGCTCGAAATACAGGCCATAGCGCAACGGATCAGGCTGCGACAGGTGCAGGCAATAGGCCACAATCGACGAGCACCCGCTGCCACGCGCCCCGCATGGAATCCCGTGCGCGCGTGCGTAATGGACGAAGTCCCAGCAGATCAGGAAATAGCTCGAAAACCCCTTGCTCCGGATGACTTCCAACTCGTAGTCGATGCGTTCCCGGATTTCATCGGTGACTTTCCCGTAGCGCTCCGCGGCGCCTTCATACACCAGTTTCCGGAGAAACGCTTTCGCGTTCTGGTTCTCCGGTGGGTGATACACCGGCGTGTGACGCTGCTTGAAATCCAGATCCACGTTGCACCGATCGGCGATCGCCACCGTATTGGAGATCGCCTCGGCGCGGTCTGGAAACAGCGACGCCATCTCGTCGGGCGTCTTGAGGTAGAACTGGTCGCCCGGGAACTTGAACCGACTCTCATCGCTCTGAAGCGCGCGCGTCGAGATGCAGCACAGCACGTCGTGTGCCTCCACGTCGTCGCGCGTCAGATAGTGGGCATCGTTCGTGACGATCAGCCCCACGCCCTTGCGGTCGGCGATCTCGATCAGCTCCGGGTTGATCATCTTTTGCTCTTCGAGGCCGTGGTCCTGCAACTCGATGAAAAACCGCTCCGTGCCTAACAAGGAGAGATACCAATCGCAGATGGACTCCGCCGCCGCCCGGTCCTTCCGAAGCAGCGCCTGCGGAACTTCCGCACCGAGGCAGGCGGTCGAGCAGATCAGACCCTCGTGATGCGCGGCCAAGACCTCCCGGTCGATCCGCGGTCGGTAGTAGAAGCCCTCGCGATACCCGATCGACGTGAGTTTCAACAGGTTCTGATATCCCGCCGTGTTCATCGCCAATAGCAGCAGGTGATAACTGGCCTCGCTGATCCCCTTGGCATCCCGACTCCGCCGGTCTCCGGGCGCGACATACGCCTCCATGCCAATGATCGGCTTCACTCCCGCACGCATCGCGGCCTCGTAGAATGCGATCGCACCAAACATGTTCCCGTGATCCGTGATTGCGACCGCGGGCATACCCATCTTCTTCACCGTCTTCACCAGCTCGCGGATTCGAATCGCACCGTCGAGCAGGCTGTAGTGCGTGTGCAAGTGGAGGTGAACAAAGGGCGTTGTCGTCTCGTGCTGAACCATTCTCGGGGCTCCAGTCATACACCAAGCGCTCGAAGTTCAGCGAGCCTGAACCCGATGCCTCCTGACGGATCGGCCATCTTACCCCAATACACGCCGGCATCAACGCCGAACGCCTGAGCGTGCAACAGGGCGTCTGTGAAACGCTGCCGGTGCCTTTGATACGTCGCCATGTCTTG
This sequence comes from Planctomycetota bacterium, assembly GCA_043813895.1. GTDB lineage: Bacteria > Planctomycetota > Phycisphaerae > UBA1845 > UTPLA1 > CAZTAR01. Next base: position 17,255 of record JBDRKQ010000077.1, on the reverse strand, counting down.
GCTGCGAGCACGTGTTCCATGGGGTCTGCCCCCTGTGAGAGATGCGGAGTAAAGAGAACGTGGTTGCGAGGCCGCTGACCGGATCGGAGCCGCGGCCGTAAGGGAGTTGGTTTGCGTTCGGGTCAAGAAGTTCTCTCAGCTTGCGCGGGCCGCTCGCTGACGCGCGCGGCTCTGAACGTGAGGGATGACAGCTTCCTGACCTTGCTGTCCAGACAACCGCGATGGTAGCATGTTCTCCTACGGGTGGACGGACCGCCACGGGGGCGGCCTGATCGCGAGGAAATAGGACGTGCCGTTGGATCGGGTCATGGTGGAGGTCTCGGAGCCGTTCCGGCCGAGGACGACGGGTCATGGCTGAAGCGTCGCGTTTGATCCAGGTGATGGCAGCCAGTGCGGAAGAAGCGATCCCGGACGGACTCTCCGGAAGGTGGTGGGTCGCCCACACGAAGCCGCGGCAGGAGAAGATGCTCGCGCTTCATCTGTGGTCTGTGGGGGTCTGGCCATACCTTCCGCTGGGGGTTCGGATTACGCGCAGCCGGAGGACTGGCCGGACTTCAACATCCATGATCCCGATATTCCCCGGCTACCTGTTCTTCAGCGCGACGCAGCATGGCCGGGAGCTTGCGCTGAAGACACAGCGCGTCGTGACAATACTCCATGTTCATGACCAGGGCCAGATGGTGAACGAGCTTCGCCAAGTCCACAGCGTTCTATCGAGCGGACGAAGCTATCAAACCCATCGGAGCATCAATGCGGGCCAGGCCGTTCGAATCCTTCAAGGGCCGCTGACAGGCCTGGAAGGCGTCGTGATTGGATGTCGCTCACGCATTCGCCTCGTGCTGAACGTGCACATGCTCGGCCAATCCGTCAGCGTTGAAACAACGATAGACGATGTCGAAGCGATCGACGCGTCGCCGCAGCTGGGTAAGAGACAGACTGAAGCCGCCTGCCTTGGGAAAAGGTCCGACTGTACGAAGTGACGACTCGGATGCGGTACGCGCGAGGGTCACAGATACGAGTGAGCCGCTTTACTCTGCGAGCATCTTCACCAACTCCCCCGGCTCTCTGGCGACAATCGCGTCCGGCAGTAGGGATGTTGCGAGACGCTGCTGCTCATTCAAGGATGGTGATGACTCCAACCATGCATTCCATTTCGCCTTTGCCCGTTCCGTCGCGCGGCCCCAGTCGGCGGCTTTGTTCTCCATCGGAAGCTTCCGCCACAGCTTCGCGACGTGGTCGCAATACGGATGCTTTTCGTCAACCGTCCCCACGCTCACGAATGAACCGTCGAAACCCGGATGTTCATCCAATGACAGGTACGGGACACCGCCGGCAATCAACGGGCGACTGCCGCTGCGGTCCTCGTAGTCCGGACGCACGATCGACACCTGGACCTGGCCATAAGGTTGCCAGCGGGCGACGAGTTGCGTGGACTCGATCGGATACCAACCGTAGCCCGGCACGTACGCTTCGACGAGATAATGTGTCTGGTGCGGGCCCGCCCAGGTCGCGTATCCGGCGAGGATGCGGGCGGGAATGTCGTTGGCGCGGAGCAATGCCGCCACAAGGTTCGCGCAGCTCGTGCAAGAGCCTTGCTTCTCGAGCGCCTGGACCGCGTCGAGGTTCGAGCATGGGCCCTCCTGCTTGGCGAAGATACTACCGGTCCGTTCGAGTGTGCTCTGGATGATTTCCAAGACGTCGTCGCTGTCCCCGCGGATCTTCCGGGCCACCTTGCGGATGCGCTTGTCGCTTGCCTGGACACACTGTGAACTCTCCAGCCAGCACCGCACCTTCTTCGGCCACTTCTTGGGGAAGGGGGCGGTCTCGGGTACGTCGTCGAACGACCGCTCGGCGCACAGCACAATCGAACGCCACGACAAGACGACCTCCTCTCCGCGCTTCAGCGGCTTCAGGATCGCCTCGACCACGTAGTTGTTGGGTCGGTCCCGGTACACGCGAGCGGACGCCAGCTTCCCGGCCGGCTCGGTGAAGAGCTCGTACGTCAACGGAACCTGCTCCCGATAGCTCATCGGCAGCGGAATAAGAAACGTCGGCTTGGGTGACGCACGCTGGGCGGCGATAGTGCTCCGACCGCGCGTGTCGAACAGTCCCGGAGTTGGCAATGGGGGCCTCTGTCCCCACGCGGCGAGGTCCTCGGTCTCATCCGGCTCGACGGCAATGACGGAAACATCATCGAACCACACCTCGCCCTTGCCGGAGATGAAGGCCATGACGACAAGCTGGGTCGTCTCTTTATCCGGGCGCATTCGGGCTTCGATTCGGGTCCAATCGAAGTTCCCCGTCATCGGCTTCACAATGCCCGTCGTCGTGAAGTCCACCATGTTGCGCTTGTCCTTGTCCCATCCCTGCACGCAAATGGCGGCGAGCACCTCCACGTTCTTTCCTTTGACCCAGCCCGATACACGAAACGTCTTTCCCTTGGCGATCTTCTCGATCTTGTAGGACCAGATCCAGGGAGGCTGAGAACCGCCGACCTTGCTCTCGATGTGAAGACCGCCGCCGTCCCGACCACCGTCCGCCAGCCACTCGGCCCGGGTGTCCTCGACGGCGCGTTCTTCCACCTGATTGGTCCAGCCATCGGCGCCGGAGCCGAAGCCGCCGTTTTTGATCAACTCCTGGCCGCGCGCCGATCCGGTGAGCAGGCCCGCAACCACCACAACGCACAGACCTGTCGAACGCGCATTCCTGTTCATCGAACTGCCTCCTGGTTGCCACGTGGCGTAACACGTTCATCTCGCCTGATCTTACCCCGTCGTAGCCGCCGGGGCTGTTACAATCTCGACCGCCAATCATAACCACGCTCGACCAATCCGGCGGGGCGATTCAAAACTGCAAAATGCGGCGTCGCCCAATCGTACCGGCGAGCCGGCAACGGTATGATCTCCTGAAACGCGCGTCGTTTGCTCCAGGACCAAGTGTGCACGCGGACAATCGCCATGTCGTGGCTCGACCGCATATTCCACCGCAAGCGCCTTCGACGGGAGGCCCTCATCGGTCGGCCGTTTCCCGACGATTGGCTGCGCATTGTGCGGCGGAGCGTCTCTTCCTATTCCAACCTTCCGGACGACCACAAGCGCATCCTCCGCGAACGTATCCAGGTCTTCATTGCCGAGAAGGAGTTTCTCGGCATCGGCAAACTGACGATCACGGACGAGATCAAGGTCACGATTGCCGCGCCGGCATGTTTGCTGCTGATCGGCATACCCCACTTGGGCGTCTATCCGCGCCTGCGCGAGGTCATCGTGTATCCGCACGACTTCGGCGAGGTCACCGAGGCTGTCGGACCCGACGGCAGGCGATACCGGATACCTCGGATTCGATCCGGTGAGGCGTGGCGACGCGGCCCGGTCGTGCTCGCGTGGAACAGCGTCCAGCGCGCGGTCGCCCATCCCTGCGACGGATACAACGTCGTGTTCCACGAGTTCGCACACGTGCTCGACATGAGCACCGGCGCCGCAGACGGCCTGCCGCCGTTGGAGACGAAGGAGCAGGTGGCCGTCTGGACAAGCGTGTTCGACGCCGAGTTCAAGGCGTTCATCGCCGCCACGCGCAGCGGGAAGCCGACGCTCCTGGACCCCTACGGCGCGTCGGAGCCGGCGGAGTTCTTCGCCGTGGTGACGGAGCACTTCTTCGAGCAGCCCCGGCAGTTGAGACGGCGGCATCCGGAGTTGTACGAGCAGTTCTCCGGCTTCTATCGCCAGGATCCGGCCGCCTGGAAAGAAAGCCGCACCTCGCATTGGACGTGATGGCTTGCGCAAGAGCAGTTGACGAATGGGCGCCGCGTCACGACACATGAGTGTCACAGGAGTGGCATACGAACACAACATGAACGAGAATCGAGCGTCACTCGGCGGCATCCCTTCCGCTCGGCGGCCTCTTGCGAAATCGCTGTTGGTCTTGTTCGTAGGCCGCTTCAAGCCGGGCCATCTCCTCTTCCGCCTCGGCGATGCGATCCGCAAACTGCCGCTCCAAGTCGTCCCGATCCGACGACAGCATCGTGAGATTGCCGGTGCGGATCATCAGGAGCCGGCCGGTCTCGTCGAAGAACAGGCTCGAGGGTTCGCCCGCGGAGCCTTCTCGCTCGTCGATGCGGTAGGCCTTGCCGCCAAACCTGCGATCCGGGCGCGTGTCCTGTCCCTTGAGCTCGACGACTCGCACGATCAAGTCCGTGCGCTGATGATCGAAAGTCGTGAAAGCGAGATGCCGAGGTTTGGCGAGATCGTCGAGCAGGCGGGGCAGGAGCCTCACGAAGAGGCGGGAGATGTAGGTCTTCGGAACGCGGATCGCCTCATTCTGCTTTGGCGGCTCGCCGAGGCTGCGCGCCTGACTCGTGAGCAGGACATCCCCGGACCGGAGCCCTTCTTCCCAGGTGTTCTCCAGCCGCGGCGGCATCGCGCCATCGGCTGGCAGGAGTGTCGTGACGCTGGTCTTCCACCGTTCCGTCAGGAGGTCCGAACTGACGAACATTGCCGTCTGCGTGCGAACCGCCCGTCCGTCTTCGTGGAAGGTCCATCCTCGCTCTCGAATACGAATACCCGGCTCCCTCTGAACATGTTTGCCGACCCGTCGTTCCCGCGTGTAGGCCTCTTGTTGGATCGACACGACGCCCACGACGCGGTCGTCCAGCCGGACTTGCAGGAACTGCTGCGGTACCAGCGCTTGACGGAGCTTTCCCTCATCCAGCGTGGCGAGCCATGTGGCCCCGGCCGACAGCGCGGCCTTCATCTCCTTTTCGCCGAGCTGACCGCCGAGTAGCCGGAAGGAACCCAGCACGAGGTGGAACAAGGGTTCGATGTCCGCCCGCAGTTCCACCGGCCCGGTGTACACCAGAATGAAGTACGTCCTCGGACTCGCCTCGACAACGGCCTGCAAACGCAGATGCTCGAAGCCTCCTTGCCAGAATGCGGCTGTAAGGACGGCCCCCGGCCTCCCGGCGATTCGCTGCGTCTGTTGCGAGAGGATCTTTACGTTGGAGGACTCCAACTCCATCGCGTGGGAGATGCGCTGGACCATCTCGCTCATGGGAATCTCGTCCACCATCAGCATTTGCTGCACCGAGATGCCTTGTTCACGACCGGCGGCGAGTTGGTATGTCATCCTCAGCAGCGTCGTGTTTCTTCCAGCCGCTGCGCGCTCGTTGTTGAGGAGCCAGCCTTCAGGCGGCGAGATAGAGAAGCCGAACGTCCCGTCAACATAGGGCTGCTCGGTCAGCTTTCCGAAGGGCCGACCGAGGGATTCGCCGGTCTGGCCCAGCACGTTCGCGACGGTCATCAATGCCAGCAGTACGGTCATGCCTAAGCTCCATCTGATCCCCGAACCCGAGGGCTCTTGGCCTGTGGCTCTTCTCGGCGACGCGCGATTCAGTCCGCGTACGCTACCGATGCGCAGACCGCGAGAATCGTCTTCTCCGCCCAGGGTCCGGTTGACAGCGTCGTGCATTCGACCGCGACCGCCAACCCGTCGGCGGAACAACCGACCGCGAGCGCGTGGAGCGACTCGGTGTTGGCGGCAGGTTGGAGGAGGTATCCCGACAACGGCCCCATCCGGACGGGGTGGACCGTCTCCAACTCCTGACCAAGGAGCTCAGACGCGGCATCCTTCGGCAGGGTCCCACTCGGCAACACCGCGAAGACGATCTTCAGAACTGCTCCGCCAACGACCGGGTCCTCTCTAACGTAAACCGCCCCTCCTCCGCTTTCCGGGCTCCCCGTCACGGCCCACGGATCGTTGGCGATTCGAGCCCTCCCGAAGCCGGGCGGCACTTCGAATACAATCGGCCAGTGCGGCAGGGACTGAACTCCACCCCCAGCGGCGGGGGCTGCGGTCATCAGGTAGGCCACGCCGACCGAAACCGCCAAGGCGAGCCCCGTTCCGATCAACGCCCGATTCGGTCGCGCGGGATACTCCCTTGTGAATTGACGCCACATGTCGAGCAGCATACGAACACCGCCACGAGATGGCAATCCGCGGGGGTGATGGCGGCGGCACGCGAGTACGCGCGTTGACCCGGTGTGCCGCAGGAGGATAATGGGAACTTCGCGGCGACGAGTTGAAGCCGGACGACGAGGCGTGCAAGGAACCCGACCCATGCAAGACATAACAGAACACCTGGTTGAGCTGATCAAGTCCACGTCAACAGACCTCCCGCCCGATGTCGAGCAGGCACTGGTCGCGGCAACGGCGGAAGAGGAAGAAGGCTCGGCGGCGAAGGGGGCGATGCAGACTGTCCTGGAGAATGTGCGGATGTCGCGCGAGACGGGGCGGCCGATCTGCCAGGATACGGGCACGCCGATCTTCTACGTGTGGTATCCCGAAGGCTGGTCGCAACGGAAAATGCGCGAGCAGATCCTGAATGCGCTGCGGAAGGCGACGGAGGCGTCGTATCTTCGGCCGAACGCAATGGAGGCGCTGTCCGGCAAGAACTCCGGCGACAATACCGGCGTCGATTTCCCGACGATCCACTTCGAGGAGTGGAAAAACAACTTCCTCAAGATCGGCCTGATGCTCAAGGGTGGCGGCTGCGAGAATGTCGGCGCGCAGTACACCGTCCCGTCTCCGGGGTTTCCGGCCTCGCGCGACATCCAGGGCGTGCGGAGAGCCGTGCTCGATGCGGCGTGCAAGGCGCAGGGGCTCGGCTGCGCGCCGGGCATCCTCGGCGTCGGCATCGGCGGCGACCGGGCAACGAGCATGATCAAGGCGAAGGAGCAGCTGTTCCGCCAGGTGGGCGATCACAACCCGGATCCCGAGCTGGACGCGATGGAGAAGCAGTTGCACCGCGAGATCAACACGCTCGGCATCGGCCCGATGGGCTTCGGCGGCAAGACGACGGTCTTCGGCGTAAAGATGGCCCAACTCCACCGCCTGCCCGCATCGTTCTTCGTGTCGATCGCATACATGTGCTGGGCGGATCGACGGAAGGTGATGACGCTCAAGAACGGTAAGGCGGAGATCGCATCGTCGGACTGAGCGCTGGACGCTAAGCAGCAAGGCGTGGAATCATGGAATACGCATTAGGCTCGTGCGTTTGGATCCTCGCGTGTCTCTGGGCATCGGTTACGCTTGTGAAGAAGGCCGGACTGCCTGGCTGGTACGGAGTGCTTCTCGTCATTCCAGGTATCTGTATCATCGGCTTCTTCATTGTCGCGTTCCGCAGTTGGCCGGTCGTTCAGGAAGTTCGCGAACTGCGTCTCCGGTGTGGCGTCGCAACCGAAGAGGACGCAGCGGAAACCCTCGATCAGGGTATCAGGCTTGAAGTAAGAGGCTATCCTGACCGAGCCTCGGCGAAATACAAACAGGTCGTCGAGGGATTGCCGGCGTCAGCTTCGGCCAAGGCCGCAGAAGAGAGGCTGCGAGACCTGTCATCAGCGATTGAAACGGACGGCAAGCGGAAAGAAGTGTAATCGCATCCAAGGCACCGCTGAGCCGGCCCGCATCGCTTGCCAGAATGGTGTGACAACCCAGTTTCACGAAGGACGAACAAGAAAATGGCTACAAAACTCACCGTCCCGATCTCTGAAGAGCAAATCCGTGCACTCAAGGTCGGCGACCAGGTGTTGCTCAACGGCATCATCTACACCGGCCGCGACACGGCGCACAAGTACATGATCGATAACTTCATTAAAGGCGCCTGTCCGGACTCCGAGAAGGCGGTCTATGAGGAGTTGAAGAAGGGTCTAGCGGGCTCGGTGATCTATCACTGCGGGCCCGTGGTCAAGAAGCACGGCGACGGCAAGTACGAGTTCGTCGCGGCGGGTCCGACCACCAGCATCCGCGAAGAGCCCTATCAGGCCGACGTCATCAAGCACTTCGGCCTGCGCGCCGTCATCGGCAAGGGGGGAATGCGGGACAAGACGCTGGCCGGCTGCCAGGAGCACGGCGCAGTGTACCTGCACGCCATCGGCGGGGCGGCCACGCTCATCGGCGAAACCTGCAAAGAGGTCGTCGACGTCTTCAAGCTGGAGTTCGGCGTGCCCGAGGCCTTCTGGAAGATCCGGGTTGAGGACTTCCCGTGCGTCGTGACCATGGACTCCCACGGCAACAGCCTGCACAAGAAGATCCAGGCTGATTCGGAGGCCAAGTTGCAGGCCATCCTGGCTGGGTAGGGCATTTTAGGTTTGAGAAGGCCTGCGCCATCGGCGGCGATCAGAGCCGCGCGCGTCAGCGAGCGGTCAGCGTTAGGCCTTGGGGAAGGCCAGCACACCCGTCATCCCCGTCGGCCACAGGGGGGCCGACGCTACCTGGGGCGATGCCCTTACATCAGAACGGTCTGACCCGAATGATGCGTCTGCGAGAGTATTTCTTGCCGCCCTCGAGGGCGATGTTCACGGTCACTTCATATCGGCCCGACTTCGCGTACGTGTGCAGAGGCGATGCCTCGTACGATTCGCTCCCGTCGCCGAAGAACCACTTCTGCCGCTTGGCCCCCGGGATGGCATCGACGTAGAACTGGACAGTCAGCGGCGCGGCGGAATCAACCGCATGGCACCGGAGGCGGAGCCAGGGATACTTCTTGACGACTTCGCGGAAATACTGCCATGGCACGTTCGGATCGAGTCGGCGGTGGCTGCCGGTCACTTCCTTCTCGTCCGGATGGAGCCCATTGTCCCGCAGCCAGGCGAGCATCGCCTTGGACTGATCTCGCAGGAAATCCGCCATACCGTAAATGACGAGGATCTTCTGCCACGGATCGATGCGGCCACTGGGAACGTCCATGAAACTCGGCTCGAACGAGCCCTGCCGGATCGCCAACGCCCTGAACACGTCCGGGTTTCGCAGGCCGGTGTGGAGGATGGCGTACGCGCCGGCCGACCAGCCGGTCATGAACACCTGTTCCTCGGCAATGTTGTACTGCCGTTTGACGGAGGAGACGATCGCGAGGATAGCCTTTTCATCGCGGCGCTGGCGATCGATTTGCTTCTCCGCCGGTGGTGGAAAATCCCCCTTTGTGCCGAAGAGCTTCGGCGCGACGACGATGATGCCCTTGCTCTCGGCGAATCGGGCCCATTCGCGCATCTGGCGATCGGCGATATCCCAAGGCCAAGTGCCGTGACAGGCCACGACCAGCGGCCAGGCAACGTCCGCCGAGTACGTGCTGGGCACATAGAGGAGGTACGGCAGCTCGGTTTGCTTCTCCGTCATCTCCATGACCCGCGCCTGAGTCGGCAGTGATTCCAGCGCGGGGCAACCCGCACACAGGAGGCCGAGGACGGCCACGCAGGCCAGTGCGCCGGGCGAACTGTGAGGCCGACATCGTCTGTCGGAGTCCTCGACGGGGCTGAACATTGATCGCATCCGCCTATATATAGCGCGGACCACCTTCCGACGCCAGAGGCGGCTTGCCCGTTCGCCTTCTGATTCCTATACTCCTTAGGTCCGTCGCGCGGCAAGCATCGGTGTCCGGCGGGTTTGCGCGACCATGGAATCGGAGATCAAAGTATGCCAGCCAAGCTCGATGGTCGGTCCGTGCTCGTTGTCGACGACGATCAGGACGTTTTGACAACCGTCAAAATGGCTTTTGAAGCCTCCGGAGCCGAAGTGACGACCGCCAGGGATGGGAACATGGCCGTTGAATTGGCTAGACGGCTCAGTCCCGATCTGATCGTGCTCGACATGATGATGCCGAAGCGCAGCGGCTTCCTGGTCGTGGAGACGCTCAAGCCGGAGCATGATCCCGAGAAGAAGCCCTATGTGATCATGATCACGGCGAATGAGGGCAAACGGCACGCGGAGTACGCGCGTTATCTCGGCGTCAACGACTACGTCCACAAGCCCTTTAGCATGGACCAGGTCCTGGAGACGGCGTGCAATCTGCTGGGTGGGGAGTTTGTCGATCCCGAGCGGAAGCCGGAGGGTTGATTCCACGCGCTGCCCAGTGAGTCGTACTGAGTCGTGTCGATCTCAACCCGCCTCCTCAATAGGGGTGGGTTTGGTCTCTCCGTGAAGTCGATTGAATACCCCCTAATTCCTTGTACGAAAAGGGCTTAGTGCGGCTTGGCTTGTTCTGCAGCGTCGGCCTCACGCGGCCGAGGACGGTTGCCGAACGCCTCGCGACAACATACGTCAGCCGCAGGGGGCCGACGACACATTTCCCGGCTCCGGAACGCCCCGCCGAAACTGTGAGGGACCCTGCTCCAGACTGCTCCAATACTCGCGCTTGCAAGGCGGTCCCAAGGCGGCTATCCTGGCGAGATTGATCCGGCGCTAGTGTGAGGGCGTGGCCCAAGAGCCTGCAAAGAACGAGGAGCCGGCAGAGTAAGAACCCCCGATCGGACATCAGGAGCAAGACTGACAATGGCGTTGACGGCAGAGGACAAAACCAATGTGGTAGGGACGTATCGCCTCCACGAGACGGACACGGGCTCGCCGGAGATTCAGATTGCTCTGCTCACCTCCAGGATCCAGCAATTGACTGAGCACCTGAAGACGCACAAGAAGGACCACGCGTCTCGCCGCGGATTGCTCAAGATGGTCGGGACCCGGTCAAGCCTGTTGAAGTACCTCCACAGAATCAACCGCGAGAGATATCAGAAGACCATTGAAAGCCTGGGTCTGCGAAAGTAGTCGTGCTTTCGGGCCGGGGTCCGATGTGCGGACCGGCCCTCATCTATCTGCATGTGTGGTTGCGCCCGCGTGCCCGACATGGGGCAACGAGCAGGGTGCAACCGTATCCGCTCGCGCTTGCTTACTCACACGATTTACGTTCCAGGGATCTGTTGGCCGGAGGTATTGCTCGCGGGGCGCGGGCCTTGTTGTGCGTGCGCGAACTGGGTAATGAGGAAACTGGGGAGACGCGCGACGCCCTTGCCGGGTCGGGTGTCGTAAGGACATGCACGGGGGAGATCGAAGTTGTGTTGAAACAGCCGAGTGCTGGTATTAACGGTAGGTGGTGTTTGTAGGGTTGTTGGAACGGACGGTGTAGGGAATCACGAGCGAGACAAAGGTAGGCGTAGGACATGAAGACGTATAGCGTTGAGACGGAAATCGGCGGCCGGATGTTGAAGATCGAGACCGGCAAACTGGCGAGGCAAGCGGCTGGCGCCGCGTTGGTGACGTATGGCGAGACAGTCGTTCTCTGCACGGTGGTGACGGATAAGCCGAGAGAGGGCATCGACTTCTTCCCGCTGACGGTGGACTATCGCGAGAAGATGTATGCGGCCGGCAAGTTCCCGGGAGGCTTCTTCAAGCGCGAGGCCCGGCCCTCAAACAAGGAAATCCTGACGATGCGGTTGACCGACCGCCCGATCAGGCCGCTGTTCCCGGATGGCTACAAAGACGAGGTTCAAATCCAGTGCATGGTGCTGTCGTCGGACCAGGAGAACGACGCGGATGTGCTGGCGATGTGCGGCGCTTCGGCGGCACTCATCGTGAGCCCGCTGCCGTTCCAGGGTCCGACCGCGGCTGTGCGGGTTGGCCGAGTGGAAGGCGAACTCGTCGTGAATCCGACGATCTCGCAGCGCGCGGCAAGCGATCTCGATGTGATTGTCTCTGGCCATGCCAAAGGCGTAAACATGCTGGAGGCGGCATCGTTGGAGGTGTCGGAATCCGTCGTGGCCGACGCGATCGCGTTGGGGTTCGAAGATTGCAGGAAGATCGTGGCGATCATAAGCGAACTTGGCGAGATGGTGAACGTCGAGAAGGCGTGGACGCCGCCGGAGCGGGACGAATCTCTGCCGGGCAAGGTCAAGGACCTGTGCGAGAAGTATGACTTGCGGGGGGCACGACGGCAGGAGACGAAGGTTGAGCGGCACGACGCCGTTGAAGCCGTCTATGAGAAGATCTATGCGGACTTGATTCCGGATGATGCGGAGAATCTGCCTTACACGAAGAACGACGTGTTCGAGGAAATCCACAAGATGGAAGAGCGCGCCTTCCATGAGGGCGTCCTCAACGACGGGCGGCGTTCCGATGGTCGAAGTCCGGAAGACATCCGACAGATTATTTGTGAGGTGGGCACCCTGCCGAGGACGCACGGTTCGGCACTGTTCTCGCGCGGCGAGACCCAGGCGTTGGTCGTCACGACGCTGGGCACGTCACGGGACGAGCAGATGGTGGACGACCTGATCGAGGACTACAGCAAGAAGTTCATGCTGCACTACAACTTCCCGCCCTTCTGCACAGGCGAAGTCAAGCGACTCGGCGCGGTCACCCGTCGGGAGATCGGACATGGCAACCTCGCCGAGCGGTCCTTGCAGGCCGTGATGCCCGCAGTGGAGGATTTCCCGTACACCACGCGCATCGTCAGCGACATCATGGGATCGAACGGGTCCAGTTCGATGGCTTCGGTCTGCGGCGGCACCTTGGCTCTCATGGATGCCGGCGTACCGATCCGGCACCCGGTCGCGGGAATCAGCATCGGCATGGTCCACGACGACAAGCGACACATGCTCCTGACCGACATCCTCGGGGAAGAGGACCACTTCGGTGACATGGACTTCAAGGTGTCCGGTACGCAGGTTGGGATCACTGCAATCCAGCTCGATCTCAAGGTTCGCACGATCACGCAGGAGCAGATTGTCCAGACGCTCGAACGTGCCAAGACCGCTCGGATGCGTATCCTCAAAGAGATGCTGTCGTGCCTGAAAGGGCCTCGTCCCGAGATCAGCCAGTACGCGCCGCGGCTGCTCTCGCTCAAGGTGAATCCAGAGAAGATCGGCAAGATCATCGGCCCCGGCGGCAAGGGCATCAAGGCGTTGGAAGCGACTACGGGCGCAAAGATCGAGATCCAGGACGATGGCACGGTGTACGTGTCCAGCGTCGATGCGGCGGCCGCACAAGCGGCCTACGAGGCCATCGAGCAAATCTCCGAAGGCGTCAAAGTGGGCAAGATCTACAACGGCCGGGTGACGTCCGTCAAGGACTTCGGTGCATTCATCGAAGTCACGCCGGGCCAGGACGGGCTCTGCCACATCAGCGAGCTGTCCGACGAATACGTGAAGCAGGTAAGCGACGTATGCCGAATCGGCGACATGATGCGCGTGAAGGTGATCTTGATCGACGATACCGGCCGGGTGAAGCTGTCGCGCAAGCAAGTGTTGATCGAGGAACGCGGAAGCACCAGCGAGAAGACCGTCAAGGCGGAATCGTAGTGCTCCGGCACACGTGAATCCGCAGGTAGCGTCGTTCCCCCCGTGGCCGGCGTCGGCGTGTGACGGTCCACGTCGGCCGCAGGGGGCCGACGCTACATTTGTGCACGGCCACATAGACACAGATACGTTCGATGAGCGAATCCAAACCACCACAACCGCCGGAGTTGCCGGCCTCGGCGGCGGAGCCATTGCCGTCGCTCGCGGAACAGATCGTGGAGCTGTCCGCGCTAACGGGCGGACTGGCGCACGAAATCCGCAACCCCCTTTCGACAATGAAGGTCAATCTGCAACTGCTCGACGAGGACTGGCGACAGGTCGAGTCGGCGGACGAAGATCGACTCTGCGATCCGACGGAGATAGCACGGCGCAGCCGCGGGCGGATCGCGAATCTGCTGGATGAGGCGAACCACCTCGAACGCATCCTGCAGGAGTTCATGCAGTGCGTGGGCAAGCGCGAGCTGCGTCGGTCGCCTGTAGACCTGAACCAGCTCGTCGGCGATCTCGTGGATTTCTACCGTCCGCAGGCGGAGGCGCACGACATCGTCCTGCGGCTGGCGGCCTCGAAGGAGCCGCTCACGGTCAAAGTCGATCAGAACGTGCTGAAGCAGGCGCTTCTGAACCTGCTGATCAACGCCCAGCAGGCGATGCCCGAGGGCGGCGAAGTGTACGTTCACCTTACGCAGCACAGCGGGACGGTCGCACGGATCGACGTCATCGACTGCGGGCCTGGCATCCCCGAATCGCAGCGCGAGCGAATCTTTCAGGCGTACTACTCGACCAAGAAGGGCGGCAGCGGGTTGGGCCTTGCCACGACCCGGCAGATCATCCGTGAACACGGCGGCCGAATCCACCTGCACTCCGAACCGCCGCAGGGGTCCTGCTTCACGATCCTGCTGCCGCGGTCGTCGTGAGAACACAGTCCCCCCTGTCAACGATGACCCGCTGCGCCGCGTCGGCTGCGCGGCTCGACCCGTGCCCTGTCGCCATGCCCGCCGGATTTCACTGGAAAAAGTGGGATTTGCCGGCATTTGCCGGAATCGGTTTTGCCGGTCGCGGATTGCTTCGTCGCAATGTAGCCTCCCCCACCTCCAGAGGAGATGGCTCACTGCTATCCACCGTTTGACGCTGACAGCAAACTCCACCTGCTTTCATTACGTACACCTCGGGACGGCGGTGTCCGTCGGATTCCGTGAAACGGCTGCCCGCTTGGGTTATAATGACATTGGCGCAACCGGCCGCCGCTCGTTCATCGGCCCGTCAGCTGCGCCGCAAGGCCGTGTCGTTCGGTGCCTAAAAGCCTCATTCCCAGCGATGGGGCCGACACGGCAACTCAGGCGCCACGCAAGGGAGCGGAAGAATGCAACAGATCAGAACTCGTTTTTCCACGTCGACATCGCTCCTGGCTGTTGTTGCCATCCTGATTGCCGCCCCAGGCGTCGCACATGGACAATACTGCGACTTGTACACCGAGGGCTTCGACAGCTTCAGCGGACCGCGCGACTTCGACAACGGCGCCTTCCGCGTCGAATGGTGCGTCAATGGAGCGACCGTGACCACCAGTAATCCCTGCCCGACGGGCAACTCTTTGCGAATGAGCGCGAGCAGCGAGGACCCCATCGTCTGGGTGTTCGTCGATTCGCAGGGATGCACGAACGTCCGCCTGGAATTCGACTACGGTCAGTTCCTCGACACCCTGACGGACGTGAAGTACCTCATCAGCAACGACACCACGCTCAACTGCTTCGCCTCCATTAGCACGTCCGCCGGCTATCTCACCGCGACCGGGGGCGTCTGCACCCATGCCTCACTCACGCTTCCCGTCAGCAGCGCCCAATCCGTCTATTTCAAGTTCGACCACGGCGCCAACTCCAACGCCATCTTCCTCGACAACGTCCAGGTCTTTCTGGAAACCTGCGACTGCACAGGCAGCGGCGGCGATCACGATTGCTGCGAAGTCGGCGGGCCCGGCTGCGACGATCCCGTGATCGAATCCTGCGTCTGCGCGCTGGACCCGTACTGCTGCGATAGCGCTTGGGACGAGTTTTGCGTGTCGGAAGTGGACAGCTTCGGTTGCGGAAACTGCGGCGGCGGTTGCGACACGGAGTTCGCCGCCGACTTCGGAACGTTCTTCCAATCCGGCAGCGTCTGCTCCATTTGGCCGGAGCTATTCGACACTTGCGAGGGCAACGGCCCCTATACCACATCCGGCACTGCCTGCGGCGGTTCAGGTGACTACGCCATGTCCTTCGCCACCGGCTTTCCCTACTCCGCCGCGATCACGAAATGTCTCGACCTGTCCGGCGTCGCCGCCGCCCGTCTTGACTTCAGCTACACGAAGAACAGTGGCACGCTCGGCCCCAGGATCGACATCAGCACAAACGGCGGGTCCGCGTTCACCACCGTCTGGTCCGCCCCGATGAGCTTCCCGGGCGGTTGTCTTGATGAGTGCCTCGACCTTGCCGCCTACGTCGGTGAGCCGGACGTGCGATTCCGTTTCAGCTCCGGCTCGTCCAGCGCCAACGGCGCATCGTTCGACGACATCCAGCTTGTCCTCGGGGCGGGTTGCCCCTCTTGTGAAGACCCGATCGCCAACGCCGGACCGGACAAGGACCTCTGCCCCGGCATGGAGATCGACTTGGAGGGAAGTGCGAGCGGCGGCAGCGGCGGCCTGTGTCCGGCCAACTACTCGCCCTCCTGGGCAGGCCCCGGCATCGTCTCCGGCGGCAACACGTTCAACCCGACCGTGAACGCGCCCGGCACGTACACGCTGACCGTCTGGTGCGACACCTGCCAGGACCAGGACACAGTGGAAGTAACTGCAATGAGTGTCACGCCCGGCGACGTGAACGGCGACGCCGTCGTCAACGGGCTGGACGTCCAGTCCTTCGTCGACGTCATCCTGGGAACCGACACCGACCCGGCACACCTCTGCGCGGCCAATACCGACGGCGCAGGCGGCGTCACAACCGCCGACATTCCACCCTTCGTCGCCCTGCTGCTGTCGAGTCCGTAGCCAATGTGTGTCATCGGCCGTCAAGCCGGCCTGTACCCATTTGATCCTCCTTCTTCACGAGGCGACCCGGCCCGGCGTAGTTACTATGCCACCTCGAGAAACACAGCAGCGTCCGACCCCTGCGTCGGACGTCGATCCGAGCCCCGAGCGCAAGCGAGTGGGTACGAAGTCCAACCGCCTGCTTGCTGAGGACCCCGCGCTGGCGCTTGGGGCTCGGATCAGAGCCGCGCGCGTAAGCAAGCGGTCAGTGCTTGAGACTGCAGGGCTGTCAAGGTGGAGTGGTAACCGCTTCCCTATGGTCGCGGCTCTGATCTTGGCTTGGCCGACACAGGGGCGTCGGCCGCAACATTCAAACTGCAACTGCTCTATGACAAGATCGCGTGCGAGTGCACCAGTCGGATCAATCCATCCTCGGAGAGTAAGTAGCTCAGCCGCAACCGCGCCGGCCGCGTGCCAAGCTCGGCCGCTCGGCCGGCAGTGCGGTCGACAATGCCGAGCGCGCGGACGACTTCGTCGAACGAGTACGCGTCGCGCCCTTCAGCGACTGCGACGTAGCGCGTGAGCCAGCACACGGCAGCGACCGCCACAACCAGCGATGCCAGTCCTTCCAAGATCGAGAGGCCGTAGTAGCCCTTGCCGAATGCGGTTCGGCTGAGCAGGCGGATGCGCACGTAGCGCGTGAGGAGTTCATCGCAGGCATCGGCGTCCAGCTTGCGATGCGGCTGCACGGCGTCGAGCATGTCAAACGTGCCGCCGTCGAGGCCCTGTACGAGCCGCGGGATTGGGCCGTAGCCGTTGCCGAGTCGGCCTGCCCGGCGAAGCTGGTCGAATCGGTACTTGAGACCCGAGAAGAACGACGCCTGTGACTGGTGGAGCGTAATGTATTCGCAGTGCGCGAAGATCGCCTGGCGAAACAGCTTCGACTGCCGGAACGTCGGCGCAGGCATCGGTTTCGTGCGCAGCTCTTCGGCGGCGTTGGGCATGTCCGAGAAGAGCATGTCCAGCAGCTCGCCGAGCTGTTCGTCCCGGATCCTGCCGAGCTTCGCCTGTTGCAGCACGCCGAGCCAATCACACAGACCCAGCATCCGGTCGAGGAACCGCCTCGTCCCGTCGCGGAGCCACGCGTCCAGCTTCTC
>JBDRKQ010000076.1:0-30359 GCA_043813895.1 Planctomycetota bacterium | reverse complement strand
CTACCCCGACGAGTGCGACCTTGCGCTGCCACCACCGTTCGGCAGTCTCGACTGCAATGATAATGACATCCCGGACGAGTGCGACCTGGCCGATTGCGAAGGCGAGGCGTGGTGCGACGACTGCAACGAGAACGGCTTCCTCGACGTGTGCGACATCGCCGCGGAGATCAGCGACGACGAGAACGAGAACGGCATCCCGGACGAGTGCGAAGGAGCAGCACCGGAAGGTGGCGGTGGCGATTCAGGCGGCGGCCCGCTGGGAGACTCAGAGGCGCCGCCAGTAACACCGCTGCTCGCTGATGTCGATCCCGAAGCAGCGTGGCTGGCGTTCTTCGATTGGACGTTGGAGCAGAAACGG
The DNA here is from genome assembly GCA_043813895.1 of Planctomycetota bacterium. Taxonomy (GTDB): domain Bacteria; phylum Planctomycetota; class Phycisphaerae; order UBA1845; family UTPLA1; genus CAZTAR01. The sequence goes on along the minus strand of JBDRKQ010000076.1, from coordinate 30,001 downwards.
GGTCCGGACTCCGATGTCAGCGGTGCGGCGCAGTTCCAGATGATGGTGAACAAGCTGCAAGAGCTGGGCTTGCCGGTGGAACGGCCGTGGTAGCGGTTGTCGCCTGATGAGACCTGAACACAGCAAGGCTCCCGGGCAGGGCACGCGTCGCCCCCAAGGCGGCGGTGCGTGCTCCTGTCTTTCGGCACGCCGCGACGGCTTGGTCGCCGGATGCTTGCACATCCCGGCACCACGTTGACAATGTGTGCCCACCTCGAAGACGATGACGGGAACTCGCCTTAGACGTGTGGCCGTCAGCGCGTGCGAGCGCACCCTCTGCACGAAACACGACTTAGAGGCCGCCTTGCGGGCATGGCTGAGCCCATTGCCACCACCGAAGCCGGAACAATTGACCGACTTTCAGTGGAGGCGACGCCAGACAAAGGAACTTTCGGATGCCTGAGTGCCCCAACTGTCACAAGCCGATTCCGAGGCTGAGCCTGTTCGTCAAGGCGATGTGGACACGGTGGAGATGCGCCGGCTGCGGCGCGCTGCTGGGCATAGACGTGCGGCGGCGTCTTCTGGCCGTGGTGCCCTGGATAGGAATCTTGGCACTGCTACTCTTCGTCGTCAGAATCACCACTCTTGCATACCCCCTGGCGCTTTTAATAGTTTGCATCGCAGGCGTGCTGAACTTCTGCCTCTTTGATCGCGTCGTTGTCCATGAACGAACAGGCTTTCGGTGTCGACAATGTGGGTACGACCTGCAAGGCCAAACTGAGGGTCGCTGCCCGGAGTGCGGAGCAAAGTTCGACATGGATGGATTGTCCGCACACAAGGCCGCCGGCGCCACGGCCTTGCCGAAGGTCTCACGACTCAGATCTGCACTCGTGACGGTGGTTGTGGCTTGCCTGCTCACAGGCCTGTTCGTCGCAGGCATACTCTTCGCAAGGGCGGCCCGCGTCGGGGCCGCCCGGCGGCCGACCACAACGAGTCAGGCAGTGCGACCCCGAAGCACCAGCCAGTCAACTCCGGTTCGACCTCGAGAGAACGCTGCCGGCACAAAGAGCGCCGCGCTGCCCTCGGACTCCGACCGTTAGGACTCGCGCATGAATAGATCGCACATATCATATGGGTGGTACGGGCATCTTGCCCGTACGGCTACGGGCGGGACGCCCGTACCACCCTTCGGCATTAGTTTAGTCTATTCATGCGCAACCTCTTAGCGATGAAAGGTGTAATGATGAACGCGACAACCCCGTCTCTTCTGTGTGTCGTCATGGTCGGCCTGTTGTCGTCGCCGGTCTCGGCGCAAAACGCCCGCCGCCCGGGAGAGCTCTTTCCCGTCGCCCGGACGTTTGACACAGGCCACCTCGATGTCGGCAAGATCCACACGATCAACTACGGCCTGTACGGCAATCCCGAGGGCAAACCCGTCTTCGTTCTGCACGGCGGTCCCGGCTTCGGCTGTTACCCGCGCCTGACACAGTATTTCGATCCGGAGAGGTTCCTCATCGTGCTTCACGATCAGCGCGGCTCGGGCCGCAGCCGCCCCGCCGGCGAGCTTCGCGAGAATACCACGCAGCACCTTGTCGCCGACATCGAGCAGCTCCGCAACCACATCGGAATCGACGGGAAGATCCTCGTCTTTGGAGGATCGTGGGGTTCCACGCTTGCGCTGGCCTACGCCGAAGCGCACCCGGAACACGTGTCCGGCATGGTGATCCGCGGCGTTTGGACCGGTACGCGCGCGGAGCTTGAGAACGGTTATGGGGGCCAAACCGTGCGGCACTTCTTCCCCGACGCTGTGGCAGACATGGAGGCTGCGATACCGCCGCACAGCGGGGGCTTCACGCCGGAGACCCTGCACAGGATCTTCACCGGCAATGACGACACCCTGATCCGCAAAGTCGGCGGCGCATGGATACGCTACGCCGTCAAGACCGGCCAGTTGCACGCAACCGATGAAGAAGTGAAACAGGGATTCGGCGACATGGATATCGTTCCCGGCGCCAAGATCGACACGCACTACGCCTGCAACCAGTTTTTCCTGGAAGAAGGTCAGCTTCTGCGGGATGCAAACAAGCTGAAAGACATCCCAGTGACGATCATCAACGGGCGATACGACATGATTTGTCCCCCCATTACGGCCTATCGATTGCACAAGCGTCTTCCAAAGTCCAAGCTGATTATCACCGAGAACGCAGGCCACAGCGAGGCCGAGGAGACAACAACAAGGGCGCTCGTGGAGGCCGTGGCGGCATTCGAGCCATCCGGTGGTTCGAAGGAGTAAGCACGGAGTCCCTCGCCCGTGTCAGATGTCGAATGCCGCGGGGCCTCAACAGCCGACCGGAGCATCCGCAGCACGCCGGGATGACAGGGAAAGTCGCAGCAGTGTGCGTCGGGTAGCCATCTTCGCATAGTGCCCGCATAATACTGTTATGCCGACCGAACCCCCACCCTTGGCCCACCCTGTTGAGCTCGCGGCATACGCAGCGCGTCCATCACAGCCCGCCACACCGGTGCAACAGCAGGATCGCATCGCCACGCTCGACATCCTTCGGGGCGTCGCCGTGCTGGGCATCCTGCTGGTCAACATCCTGACCTTCGCATTCACGTTGGGGGAGTTTGAGGACAGCAACTGGTCGGAGCTGCCCGTGTGGGACGCCGCCGCGCGACTGTTCATTGCGTTCTTCGGCGAGTTCAAGTTCATCACCATCTTCTCGATGTTGTTCGGCATGGGTCTGGCCTTGCAGTACGAGCGAGCGCAACAGAGAGGCTCGCCGTTCGCCGCAATGTACGCCCGACGGTTGGTCGTGCTACTGGTCATCGGCCTGGCGCACGGGTTCCTGCTCTGGTTCGGCGACATCCTGTCGCTCTATGCCATGCTGGGATTCATCGCCCTGCTCTTCCGCAAGGCCCGGCCGCGCACGCTGCTAATCTTGGCGATCATCTGTTTTCTCATGCCCTGCGTGATTCTCGGTGGTTGCGCGGCCGCGTTTCCCGATGACAACTCCTTCCTGCAATCGCCGGACTGGTCGGCGATGGCGGAGAAAGAGGAGACTTCTGCGGAAGAATGGGAAGGAGAAGCAGCCGCGTCCCGGGTGGCCGAGTTCTACCGGTTCATGGCCGATGAGGAACGCGTCTACCAGCGCGGCACCTACCGCGAGCAACTGCTCCATCGCTCCGTCATCTTCGGCAGCATCTTGATCTTTGCGAACCCGATGATCATCGGCTGGCGATGCATCGCGTTGTTCTTCCTCGGCATGTACATGATGCGCCGCAACTTCTTCGCGGTATCGCGAGGAAACTGGAGAACTTGCCGCCTGATGGTCATACTGGGTCTGCTGATCGGCATACCTTTGCAGATCGCCGGGATTGCGGTCGGCGAACTCGGCCCGGACACAGTGTGGGGCTACCTGGCTCACTTTGCCGCCACGTATGTCGGCAGCATGGGCATGAGCCTGGCCTATGTCGGCATCATCACGCTGCTGTGCCTGCGGCCCCATCGAAGGGAGATGCTGTCTCCTCTTGCCGCGGTCGGCCGCATGGCTCTGACGAACTACCTGTCTCACACAGTCGTCTGCTGCCTCTTGTTCTACAGCTTCGGCCTTGGCGCATACGGCCAGATCGACTACGTCACGGCGGTGCTGGTCGTCTTCGCGATCTACGGCCTGCAACTCCTCTTCTGCCCCGTCTGGCTGAGGCATTTCCAATTCGGCCCGGCCGAGTGGTTGTGGCGATCCCTAACATACTGGCGACTCCAACCGTTTCTGCGGACGGCAGAGCCTTGCGCGTCAGAATCCGAGCCCCGAGCGCAAGCGAGCGGGTAGAACCCGAAGGACCCCGCGCTGGCGCTTGGGGCTCGGATCAGAGCCGCGCGCGTCAGCGAGCGGTCAGTGCACGAATGTGCAGGCCCACCTCGGCGAACGGTAACCGCTCCCTAACGGTCGCGGCTCTGCTCAGCCCGTCACGGCTCTCATCCGCTTGGCTGTTTACGTGAGCCAAGGCAGGCCATAGAATCTCCGCCGACCCGCACGGCGATGGGTCTCTCCCGCCGTGTGGCCGATTACGTGGACCGTCGTGAGGATCCGACCATGTTGTTCCGCAACAGCCTTCTGATCACGCTGCTCGTGCTGGCGTCCGCCACGCTCTGCTGGGCAGATGAGGATGAACAGACGTATCACGAACGCCTGGAATTCAATCCACAGACGGGCGAGTGGGTCGAGATTGCCCCGCCTGTGCCGGGCACGGAAGAGGGAGACCTCGCCCTGGCCCGATCCCTGCTGGCTCGAGGGGAGTGCAAGAAGGCCCGCAAGTCGTTCAAGGCGTGGTTCAAGATGTACCCGGACTCAAGCTTGTGGCCGCAGGGGCTCTTCTATGCGGCGGAGACCGAGATATCCGCCGAGGAGATGAAGCCGAAGCGGGGCCACCTGATCAAGGCGTATGAATGGCTGGAGGAACTATTGGAGGGCTGGCCGCATTCGGAACTTGCTCAGCGCGCAATCCGCAAGGAGATGATCATTGCGGAGCTTCTGCTGTTCAAGGATCGCAAGCAGAAGGTCTGGGGGGGCGTCCTGTGGCTCTCGGGCAAGGAAGAGGCGTTGCAGATACTCGATCGCGTCATCGATGATTGGGCGCGCGGCACACCAACCGCGGAGCAGGCGCTCCGCCTGAAAGCGGATTACCACTTTCTGAATGGCGAGTTCGACGAGGCGGAGATCGCGTACGCCCGGATCGTGCGGGACTTCCCAAGAGGACGTTACCACCGGCTGGCGATGCTGCGAAGCGGCGAATCGGCATTGGCGAGGTTCCCCGGCGTGGAGTTTGACGACGCGGACCTGCTGGAGGCGGAAGTCTATCTGGCGGATTTCCAACACCGTTATCCGCAGGACGCGGCGGACCGTCGCGTCCCGCAGATTCTCGACAACGTCAAAGAGCGTCGGGCGGAGAAAGACTACACGGTCGGCCGCTACTACGAGCGAACCGGGGCGATCGAGGCGGCGGCATTCTACTACCGCACGGTGGTCGAAACGTGGCCTGCAACAATCTGGGCGACCGAATCGCGCAATCGGCTTGTGGCCCTGGGCGCAATCCCCGACGAATCGCAAGAGGTCTACTACGAGGACATGGATGTCGGTGGTGAAGACGTTGCCGAGTCGCCCAAGTCCGAGGCAATGTCGTGGCCGCAGGAGGAAGACTGACGTCCCGTCCGATGGCTGTCAGCAGCGTGTCACTACCCAAGTACGATGACCCGCCTCCATTCCTGGAAGGCCGGCGGGAGGCGCAGACCGCGGCGGTCCTGACCCTTGTGGGATTGGCCGTCTCGATTGCGTTCGGCCTTGCTTCCTCACAGGGCATCTACCACTTTGACGACCTGACGCACTACCTCTACGCCAAGTGGGCGTGGCTGTGGCCGGCATACCTGCTGGACGACTGGGGACGACCCGGCTTCACCACGATGTACTGGCTGCCTGCGGGGCTTGGATGGGGCGCGTGCCGCGTGCTCTCAGCCATCTTGACGGCGGCAAGCGCATGGCTCGCATTCCGAGTCGCCCGGCGGATCGGCGTGCGTAACGCGTGGGGCGTCGTGCCGCTGGCCTACGCGCAGCCGCTCTTCTTTCAGTTGTCTCAGACAACGCTGACCGAAACGCCGCTGGCGTTCTACCTGATCCTCGCGGTGTTCCTCGCACAACGCAACCGGTGGTCATGGTCGGCCGCCTTCATCTCACTGTGCGCCGTGACACGCCACGAGGCGATCATCTTCGCACCCCTTTGGCTCTTCTTCGCCTGGCGCCGGAGGGTCAACCTCTGGCGACTCTGGCCGATCGTGATCGCCCCGCTGATCGTCAATTGTCTCGCCGTCTTTGCAAGCACGAGGCCCCTCGTGCTCCGACTTCTGGAACCGCAACCATCCGCGCAGTACGGCCACGGGAGCTGGCTGACGTTCTTTGCACGATCGATGGAGGCCTGGGGTCCGGGCGTCACGGTATTGGCCGTTGCCGGCGTTTGTGTGCTGGGGCGGAGACGCCACGGCGCGATCGTCGCAGGGTGCATCGTCACGTACTTTGCCGCGCAGACGATCGTCCGCGCATTGGGGCTGTTCGACTCGGGTGGTTACGCGCGATTCCTCGTGCCGCTCTCGCCGCTGGTGGCGATTGCCGCGCTCATCGGCTGGCAACGGCTCTGGTCTTCCAATCCACAAGAACGACGCACAGCGGTCGTCGTAGTCGCCGGCGCAATGCTCCTGTTGTGGCTGGCGATGGAGCGGCAACTCGCGCTCCACGCCCGCGGGCTTGACGAGGCGGCGAATTTGCCGCAGTTGCACCGCGCGGTGGCGGCCGTCCGCGCTGCAGCCGTTCTGCTCTGCATTCTGGCGATCATCATCGTGAGCGGCGGCTCGACATCCGAGAGGCGACCGTTGCGCGTCGCGGCCGTACCCGCTGTTGTAACGCTAATGATCTTGATCGCGACCGTCGGGCTGTGTCATCCGCTTGCCCCTCCCTCTGCTGCGGCCATTGTGGACGACCTTGTGCAGTGGATGGCGGATCACGGCCTCGCCGACCGACAGATCATCACGGCCCACGTCTGGGTCGACTACGCAGCCGGGAATGAGTTGTCACCCCGCCGCCTGAGTGTCCGGAAGCGACTGGAGAACGCGCCGCCCGGCGCCCTGTTCATATGGGATGGGCAGTTCGCGCCGTCGGCCGACCATAAGCTGGATCTGAACGCCCTCCGGTCTCGCCCCGACTTCCGCCTGATCCACGAGACGAGGCCCGTGCCGGGTAGGTCCTCGCCATATCTGCGCGTCTTCGAGAAGCTCCCGCGAGGGCGCCTAACGGAGCTTGGCGGCGCAAGCCCTTGATATGCAAAGAATTGCGACCACCGGACAATCGTTGCAGCAATGCTTGGAAACGCATAACATAGCACGGTTCCGCCGGGGGAATCTGGCGGCGTGAAGATGCGCCGGCCCGAGAGACGCGCGAATCGAGGTGTTCAGTCGAGGCATCAAACGTGAACCACAGAGCAAAGCGCAAAGGTCCCGGCTTCTCACGCGTCTTGGTGATCGGCCTGGACGGTGCGACGTTCGACGTCCTCGGCCCATTGATGGACCAGGGCAAGATGCCGATGCTGAAATCGCTCGTGGACGAAGGGACGTCGGGCGTGCTCGAATCGACCAAGCCCCCAATTACGCCGGCCGCCTGGACGACCTTCATGACCGGCAAGGGACCGGGCCGACACGGCATCATCGATTTCCTGCGATACGACCCGATCAAGAATCAACTCCTGCTCAACAACAACCAGAAGATATCCCAGAAGACCATTTGGCAGATCCTGAGCGAGAAGCAATACAGGGTCGGCTCGATCAACGTGCCGATGACTTTCCCGCCGGAGGAAGTCAACGGCTTTATGATCAGCGGCTTCGACACGCCTCCAGGCGAAAACTTCACGTACCCCACGGACCTGCAGCGCAAGCTGCTGGAGAAGTACCCGGACTATACGCACGAGAAGAAATGGGAACGCCGGGCCTCGGGCGGTGATGCGCTCTTCGCAAAGAACCTCGACTATATCAAGCATAGCTTTGATCGCGGATACGAACTCGCCCGATTCTGTGGAGACGAGTACGGATGGGATGTCATGATGGTCCTGCTCAAGCTCGTGGACAACTTGCAGCACAAGGCTTGGCGACACATCGACCCCCGGACCTGTGACAAGAACCCCACCCGAAAACAACTCACGATCGACTGCTGGGTCAAGCTGGACGAGGTGCTGGGCAGGTTGAAGGCGTTCGCCGCGCAGCGAGGCGCTACGATCCTCATCATGTCCGACCACGGGCACGGCAGCCTGGACGGCAAGGCACAGCCGAACCTCCTGCTCTCACGGTGGGGCTATCTGGGGCTGAAAAGCCACGTGACCCAAGTCCGGACACGGGCCTCGATCATGTGGAGCCGGTTGACGCGATCCCGCAACAGCCGGTCAGCCGGTCAGCCGGGAACAGTGGACCACGATCTGGCATTTGACTGGTCGCGGACCCAGGCATGTGTGTTGCACGCGGGCATCTACGGCTTCTTGTATCTCAACCTCAAGGGCAGACAACCGCGGGGAATCGTGGAACCGGAGGAGTTTGAGGGTCTGCGAAACGAGATCCGCGAGAGGCTTCTGGCGGCCAAGTGCAAAGATTGCGAAGGCAACCAGATGACGATCTTCCCGGAGGTCCACACGACTGAAGAGCTCTACGGGTGCAGCCGCAGAGAGTACCCGTGGATGCCCGATCTGATGCTGGTCCCCGCGGACGGGTTGGCGGTCGTCAAGAAGATCCGCGGCAACTCGCCGGTGCGGTGGATTCCCTTGAGCCGATTGGAGGGAACCCACCGGTTGGGCGGCGTCTTCGTCGCGCATGGGCCGACGATCCGCAAGGGCCGGAAGATCGAGGCCCATATTGCCGACATCGCGCCGACCATCCTGGCCGGCCTCGGCGAGCGCGTGCCGAAGGACATGAACGGCGAGGTCCTCGGCGATATCTTCAGCAGGCCCGTGCCCGTCCGGTACGAGCCGCCCCAGGAGCGCAAGATCGAAGAGATCGAGGCGCCGGTCCTCACCGAGGCCCAAATGGAAGAGGTCACCACGCGACTCAGCGATCTGGGCTACCTGGATTGACGCGACTCACCATCGACTGTACCAGCCCGAAGTGCAAGCGGGTGGAATCGCAGCATCCGAGCCCAGTGTCGGACCTCCCTCCGAACCCCCGAGCGCAAGCGAGCGGGTCCGGCCGTAGCGTCGGCCCCCCGTGGCCGACGGGGAACACCGATAACCTCCCAAGACCAACAAGCCTCGAACCTCAGCCCTCGGCTTGCCTGCGCCCAGCATCCAACAGCTTGTTCCACAATGCGAGTGTCGCATCCGGGTCGAAGCGGGGTTTGACATCGAAGGTCATGATGCGCCAGTCGGGAATCTGCCGGCCGTTAAGGAACACGGTCGGCGCTCCTTTCACGCCGAGTGCGTGTGCCAACGCGATGTCACGTCTGACTCGCTCACGCCCTGCTTGTTCTCCAACGGCGGCTGCGAACCGCTGCGGATCAATCCCAACCTGCTCTGCCAACTCAGCGTACGGTGCTTCGTCCAGGCGGGACATGTTCTTATACAGTGCGAGGTAGTAGGCGTAGGCCTGATCGGCCGAAGCAACGGACCGTGCCGCCTCCGCCGCCTCCGCCGCCGGGCAGGAGATGAAGTGGAACGCCTGATTAACGTGCTCATTACAGTGGTTTGACATCGGATAGTGCTTGAACACGCACAGCAGCATCTCCGGGCGCCTTTCACGCAGCCGCTCGATCAGGCCGTGAAACAGCCGGCATTGGGGACACTGAAAATCGCTGAAGACCACGAGCAGGCACGGAGCGTCAACCGGACCGATCACCAGATCGTCCGGGGCGACCGGGATGTCCTCCCGCGGTGACTGCCGGTACCGCCAGAGAATGTAGTCGGCGTTGTTCGTCACTTCGAGGTACCGCTGCTGGTACCCCCTGGCGACTGCATTCGCGTTCAATGCGTACGCCGCCACGAGGAGCAGCAGCACCGTGACGACGGACGCGCCGACGACGACACCGCCCCGCACGCCGGATGGATGCGGCGCCTCAATACCCACCGCGCGGACCTTCGCCCTGCGCGGCCACGCCAGAACAGTGAGCGCGAAGAGAAGCAGGTTCGCAACGTGCGCGGCAACACACCATGTACACCAGACAGGCAAGCCGAAGACGAGCACATATAGCATCGCGACGGAAGCACAGGCTCCCACGCTGACGAGACCGAGAGGCAGGAAGTGCCACCGGCGTCCGGCGACGTTCGGTATGCCCACGACCGCGAACCACACGGCCAATGCGGTGAAGTACGCCATGCCCAGCACCGACGTGGGAATCGGCCCGACCTTCGCCCACCGGCTGCTGAGAACGTAGTCGCAGTCAACCGTGTCCGTCGGCGCGCAAACGGCCGCGCCGAACAGCGTGGCCGGTGATTCACCCGGTAGACTCAGGTGGACCAGGACCAGACTGATAACGCAACCTGCGACCGCGAGCAGGAGCAGCCCCCATCGCAAACGGCTGCCTGCTCGACGCACTTTCTGGGTCGGCGTGTCTTCCAGCATTCGGCATCACCTGTTGCAAGAGCAGTCCAGCAGGCCGCGGCAAAACTGTGGCACCGGCGCCAAAGCCGGTGGAATCACAGGCGGGACACCTGTGCCACAATCTCGAGGGAGTCCCTCAAACTTCGCGGATGGGCAATCTCGTCGCCGACGGCATGGCAATCCTGCGGTACACGGACCTGAAGCAATACTGCGCGGCCCCGAGGCAGACGGCCACGAGGATCGGACAGATCCCGAATCGCACGAAGGAGAAGAACGCATCGGCCCCACCACCGGCGCCTGGACCGTGCGCGCTCAGCTCGTCCACCCCATAAACGGCGGATGAGATATTAACGACGTCCTCCGAGGAAAGGCGGACCCAGGGCACGAGCATCGCAAGTGCGGCGAGTGACCAGACACAGGTCTTGGCAAGCCCGGCAGCTCCTCCGAGCTTCGCGGAGAGGCTCACGAGCAGTGCCAGGACAAAGACACCCGTCACGACCAGCACGGAGGCTCGCGCGACGAAACCCGCCATGGCCAGCATCCACTCGGCCGTAAGCTCCCAATCCCGCGCGGCCTGAGGAGAACTCGCCTGGCGCAGCATGATCCACGAGAGCACATGCAGCACCACAGCCACCAAGGCCAGCCAGATGAACACGTTCTTGGCGTGTCGGAGGACTTCCAGGGCCGCAAGATGCTCTCGACCCTCTTCTCGACTCAGTACATCCATCTCATCCATGATCCGAGCATCCACGAAATCCATGCCAGAGCAGTACAAAAACCTCTGCAAGCGTCCGACCCCCGTGTCGGACGTCAACACCAGCCCGAAGCGCAAGCGAGGGTGCAATTGCAGCGTCGGCCCCAGCGACCGACGACGAACACCAACGGTCCGCCAAGGTCGACGAGCCGCGGACTTCAGTCCGTGCGGTCATGCCCGGCGCGAAGACGCTCACATCCTTGGACGGCCGCGCGGACTGAAGTCCGCGGCTCATCTATCTAAGAACGAGCTCGCGCTGTCATCCTCGTTCTCCCGATCCGCGGCGCGCTCGCCCCCGGGTTCGCGCACCTTCCGAGTCGCGACCTTCGGCTGTCCGCGGCTGCTCACCGCGGGCACCCGGAGCACCTGGCGCGACGAACTGACGACGCGTCCGTCGTCACGAACATACCGAACCACAAAGGCAACCTGCCTGCCCGCGACGTCGAGATGGTCGGGCCAGTTCAATCGCAGGCTGTAGGCCCAGCCCATATAGGTCTCCTTTTTTGCACGCCAGGCGTACGCCTCTTCCGGTCCCAGCCGCCACTGATGGGCCTGGCAGGGCTGTTCCTTGCCGTCAGCGTCCTGAGCCAATTCGTACATATCCACCAGGATGGCCCCGTTGCCGAACACACCCTTGGGCTGCGCAGCGCCTTCCAGATAGACCGTGCATCGAACGCCGTCAACCGCGCTGCTGCCGTCGCTCTTGAAGGTAAGCCACGGGTTGGCGCCGAAGAACTTGTTGACGCGGACGATGTTCGACTCCATGCCAGGATCGTCCATCCGCGGGCCCGGTCCCTTGTTCTGCGCTTGTGATTGACTCCAATCCCACGACTGCGTGCAGGCCGGCTGCAACAGCGCTGTGCACACAACTGCGATCGTCAGGCTCAGCGTCCTTGAAGGCATCATGCCTCGACTCCCATCTCCCAGGCTCTGCGTCCGACGCGTTTCATCAGCAGTCTGTCCCCCACCCTTGAAAGGGCGGGGCACCCAACACTGTTCAGTCCTCTCACGGACCTGCTCAACGTCCGTACGCGACAGGTTGCGGCGCCTGGCCGTACCGCTTTACCACGACATCCTCGCTGCCGGGCACGATCGGACCATACCTCGGGGCCGTCGGGCCGTACTTGGGCTTCTCCCCGTCCGGCGCTTCGGTCTCGACCGGCTGTTGCGACGGAACGACCGTCGGAATTGTCTGACGCGGCGGCATCTCGATGTCAACCAGTTCGTCCTCTGCCTCCGGCTCCAGTCGAAGCCCCTTGAACATCGAGCTCCGCTTCATGTTGTCCGTAATGATCCCGGAATCGTCCCGTTTCTCGATGCTGATGCGCCGGCCGTCCTCGACGGTGCGGACAATGCGGGGCGTCAGTGCGATCAGGAGTTCGGTCTTCTGCTTCGAGCGGATCGTTGTGCGGAAGAGAACTCCGATCCCCGGCAGATCTCCGAGCCACGGGACCTTGCTCTCGCTCTCAGATTCGGTCGTGGTGATCAGACCGCCGATCACGACGGTCTCGCCGTCCTTGATGGCCACGGTCGTTTCAGCCTCCCGTGTGCTGAAGACCGGCGCGAACACGCCCGGTGAGACCTGCACAGTCGAATCCGAGACCGCCGAGACCTTTGGCGCAACGAGGAGATACACAAAACCATCGGGGTTGATCTGCGGTTCGACATCCAAAATGATGCCGACATCCTCATAGGTTATCTGCGTGTTGATCTGACCGGAGTCCGTCTGCGTGCTGCCGGTGGGTATCGGTACTTTCTGGCCGATGGTGATGTTTGCCGTCTCGTTGTCCTGGCACATGATCATCGGGTTCTGGATCACTTCGAGGCGGCTGTCGGATTGCAGCGCACGGACAAGGAAGTTGAAGTCCTCACCGGTAATGGTGAAGCTGACGCCGGCCAACCCCGCGCCGGCCGCGCCCAGGTCGGTGCCCCCCACGACGTCGAAGTGGCTGCTCTGCAACACGCCGTTGCCGCCCGGAACAGCGGTCTCGCTGAATCGCAACTCCTGCAAGGCGAACTCCAGCCCCATCTCGAACCGGTCGTCCAGCGTCACCTCGGCGATCATCACGTCGATCATCACCTGCGGCGGCGGCATGTCGAGCTGCTCAATGATCGACAAGACCTCTGAACGGTACCGCGGGCTGACGGAGACGATCATCTGATTCGATGGCTCGTGCGCAACGACGGAGATTTCCTGCTCCATCCGGCGTTGCGGGGAGATGTTCTCGCTGTACTGGTCGATCCGCTGCTGCTCAGCCTGGATCCAGGCATCGACCGCGCTCTGCATTTCATCCGCTTTCATGTTGACCAGGGATACGACGACGCTCTCGCGATCCTGGATCGAGCGGGAGTCGAGTTGGTCGATGATGTCCGCGATAGTATCCACGTCCTCCGGCCAACCCGCGGCGATGACCGAATTGGTCCGCTCGTCGGGTACGAACGTGGTTTTGGGTCTGCCGAATGTGCCCTTGCGCGTGGGGCCTTCCTGGGAAGCCGCGGTCGGAACGCCGCCCGTCGCACTAAGCCCGCCCTCGACTTCGATTTCACGGTCTTTCTGGAACTCTCGCTCCTGCTCCGAGCCCGTGTCGTAGGCAAACACCTCATTCAACAAGTCGACCATGCTCTGAGCGTCGGAGTTGATGAGCTGGAAGACCTTTACCAGCACGGCCCGCTTCTGGATCATGTCCAGCTTCCGGATCAGGCTTTCAATGAGCTTGAGTGAATTCGGCGGTGCCACGACAATGACACTATTCGATCGCACGTTGAACGTGATCTGGAGGTTCTCTCGAATCGCCTCGAGGAACTTATCCTCGCCCCCGCGGTCCTTGGCGGCGAAGCTGACAAGCATCGAACTGATGTCGCGGGCCTCCTCGGAGCCGGTGCCGCCGCTCTGCGACTCGCCGGTCATGATGTTGTTGAGCAGCTCGGCCATTTTCTCTGCGTCTTCGTTCTCACAGACGTAGACGCCGATCTCCGTGTAGCCCTCGACCTTTACCTGATCCAGCCGGCCGATAAGCTCCTTGATGTTCTCCAACTCGCCCGGCGGCGCCGAGACCACAACCGAATTCGTGCGTTTGTCCTCGATGACAACGATTGACTGGCTGCCGCCGTCCGCGCCGGTTGACTGATAAAGCTCTTCGAGGATTTCCTTGACGCGCTCGGCCCGGGCCTTCTCCAACGGAAAGACCCTCGCCATGTCGATGAGCGTCGAGGGGCGATCCAGCCGTTGGATCAGGTCCGCGATCAGAATGTGGTCTTCTCGGGACGCGTTAATGAGCAGGCTGTTGTTGGCGTTGTTGTCCTCGACGGTGACCGCGACGTTGGGCACGGACGGACCCGGCGCACCCTGACGCGGCTGGTTCCGTTCCTGGAAGATGTTGCGGATCATCTCGCCCACCTTCGACGCCGGCGCCTCTTGAAGTGTGTACACTTCCGTAATCTGACCGGGCTTGCCGGGGAGCACGTCGAGCTTCGCGATCATCTCTACAGCGCTGTCGATGCCGTCCTTCGTCCCGCCGACGATGATTCGGTTGCTACGCTCGTCCGGGAAGACTGTAATGCCGAAACCGGACTTGCCGCCGCCCCCGTCCGTCTCGCGGATCTTCTCCAACTCGTCGAAGTAGTCCTGCACCTGGGCGGCGATCTTCACCGCGTCCCCGTACTCGATCGTGATCAGCCGGGTGATGGCGACATCCCACGGCATGGTCACGCTGTTCATCCGTTTGTAGATCTCCCGGATCAGCGCCATGTTCTCCGGGCTGGCCGAGACGATCAGAATGTTCGAGCGCGCGTCGACGCTAATCGTGACCTTCTCACGGTCCTGTGCGATCTGGCTGTCACCGGTGCCGCCGGGCTTGTAGATCTTCTCCTGGAACAGTCCGTCGATCGTCTCCTTGACCCGCTCGGCGTGGACGTTGTTGCAGACGAAGAACTCGATCTGTCCCATCGTGCCGATCTCGCGGTCAAGCTCCTCGACCTTCAGCTTGAGAACCTCGTAGTTCTCACGGGAGGCCGCGACGAGCAGCGCATTGGTCACCTCGTCGACCTCGATCGCAACCTCGTCCTCCGGCCGCACCTTGCCGTCCGCACTCCGCATTTCGGCGCGCTTGTCAAACAGCGCCTTGAAGGCCGAGGCAAGTTCCTTGGCGGAGTTGTACTTGAGGTACACGATGTAGATGTTCGCCATGGGGTTGAGTTCGAGGGCCTCGATCTTGTCGACGACCGCCTTGATCGCTTCGAAGTCCGCCTTGCTGGCGGCAACGATGAGCGAGTTGCTCCGCTCGTCGGCGACGATGGCGGGGATTTCCAACTTCAGACCTTCGGAGCCGCCCTCACGCTGGCTCTTGCGCTGCTCCCAGAGGTCCTTCAACTTGTCGGCCAGATCGTTCGCGTTGCCCTTGTCGAGCGAAATCGTGCGGATGTTCTCGATCAACGCGGACGCAGGAACATCGAGCTTCGTAATGAGCCCGCGCAATTCCTCCATCCGGGCCGGTCTCGCCGCGACGATGAGCGACTCGCTGCGGGGGTCGGCCTTGATGATGACCTTCTCGCTCTTGCCCGCGTTCGGGCCGGTGCCTTCCGGCAGAGCCTCCGCCCGCTTCTCCATCATATCCGTCAAAGCCTGTTCGAGTGCCGTCGCACTGGCATACTCCAGCTTGACGATCTCGAACGGCATGACGTCCAGCCCCTTGACGTCAAGCTTCGTGACGAGCCCCGTGAGCACCTCGACCGACTCGGGCCGGCCAATGATCAAGAGCTGATTCGTCCGCGGGTCAGGCTTGACGACCGCCTTGTAGACCAGCGCACCGGCGCCGCCGTCTGGCACGCCAAACTTGTCACCCTTACCCGGCCGCTCGGTCAACGCCTCGCTCTCCTGCAGGAGATTGCCAAGCTGGTCGGCTACCTCGGTCGCGTCGGCGTATTGGAGCGACATGACCTCGTGACGAACCTCGGCACGGGCAGGTTCCCTATCGAACACCTGCGCGATCTGCCGCATGATAAGGCAGTTCTCCTTCGTGCTCGCGATGATCAACGCGTTGCTGTCCTTGTCGCCGAAGACCGCGATGGGGCGATTCAAGTCGATCTGCGCAACTGGGTTGCCTTGCTCGTCGAGGATTCTCATCCGGCGGATGAAGTCCTTCATCGGGGTGTCGCCGGTGGCGGCCTTTTGCAGCAGGTCGTTCAGCAGCTTGCCAAGCTCGTCGGCGTTGGCCACGCGAAGCGGAACGACCATGACGTCCGCTTCCTGCATTGGCCGCTTGGCCCCCGGCGGCAACTCCTCCTCGTCGGGCATCTCCGCGTCGAGGCCGTTGAATATCTGCTCCACGACCTTCAAGTGGTGCTCGCCGCCGGTGACGAACACGGCGTTTGTCTGCGGGTCGATTTCGACGCCGATCGTGTCTGCGGGAAGCTCGATCTGCTTCAAGTACGAGCCGACCATCTTCTTGAGAACTTCGCCGGCTTCGGTGGCCCGCCGGTTGTTGAAGACGAACGTCCTGACTTTCTCCAGGTCGGGGGGCGTGCTGTCGATCTGTGCTATCAGATCAAGGGCATAGGCCATCTTCTCCTCGACTGCCGCAATGAAGAGCCCGTTCGTTCGGGGGTCGGCAATGATATCGACCTTGTCCTCCGGCGTGACCTCGCGGTCCCCTACTTTCTCGATCTTGGCGAACACGTCTTGCAGGTTCTTTGCCAGCTCCTTCGCACGGGCGTTCTTCAGCTTGACGTACTCGATCCGCTTGGAAGGGACCGCCCTGTCGAGCATGTCGAGAATAGACAGGATGATCTCGAGGTCCTCATCGTTCGCATCAATGATGATGCTGTCCGGGCCCGCTTCCGCGACCTCGATGGGCGCGCCCGACAATCGCTTGCCGATCGCCTCCCGGGCGTCGTCAGACCAGTTGATCTGGCCCGCGGGCTGCGTCGCGGCAAGGATGCGCTCTTCGGGCGACTTGCCACTCGGGGAGCCGGTCTTCGCAGCGCCGGCCTTGGCAGCGTCGGTCTGCGGTGGCTGTTTCTTGTTGATCTTGCCAATTGTGAACGTCTTTGGCTTCTCGGCCGGCTGTGTGCTGGGCGTCTGCGCGATCGCCGTACTGGTCACCACCTGCGCCAAGGCCACCGGCAACGTACCGGCCCAAGAGCCCCCGGCCCACACAGCCGGCTCGTGTCGAGCCGGTGTTCGTACCGACGGGTGCATCTGCATCTCGACCTGCTCGTATCGCCGGTCCTGCGTCCAATTCGCGTCGCCGCGCCGCCCAGCGCCGCGGCCACGTCCGCCCCCCCCACGCCCGCTTGTGCCACTCTGGCCCTGGCTGCCCTGCTGGAGTTGCTCGATCAACTCCTTCGCCCGCTGGGGCGACATAGTCTCCAGCCTGATGACCCTGCGCGACGTGCCACCCGCGGGACCCAGTGCCACCAGTTCCTCGACCAGCCGCTTGGCCTCCTCGAACTTCGCCTTCGACCCGGCGATCAGCAGCGCGTTGGACACAGTGTCCGCACCGATGCTCACGAGGCTCGGGCGGTAGTTGCGGTTCTGATCCTGCTTGCGCTGTTCGGCATCGTTGATGCGCTGCTCGATCTCCCCGGCGAGCCACTCCACATCGCGCCCGGCCGCCACCTGGAGAATCCGCACGCCGGACGGCTCGTCGGCCATCTCCGAGTCCAGCCCTTCGGCCATCTTCGTAATCAGCCCGAGGTCGGACGGCTTGGCCCAAACGATCAGGCTGTTCGTCGCTTCGACCGGCACGATCGTCGGCGGGATATAAGCCGCGCCCCGCGACTTGATCCGGGCTTGGTCGTTAAATGTCTGCTTGAGCGTCTCGGCCATCTCGGAGGCGTTCGCGTTCGCCAGGTTGATCGTGTGCGGCTCGTCGCCACCTTCACGCGGCTGGTCCAACTCTTCAATCTTCGCCAGCGCTTCCTTAACGCCGTCCGGCTTGCCCACGATGATGATCGCGTTCATCGAGTCGACCGCCTTGAGACGCATGTCGCCCGCCAGGACGGTCTTCTCTTCCCCGGCGCCCCGGCGCTCCATCCACCACGGCACGAACGTCTGGCCGGCGTCTTCCGGGGTCCGCTTCGAGACGCGCAGGTACTCCGTGAGGATGCCCAGCATCTCCTCGGCGTCCAAGTACTTGAGGACGACCATCTCCATCACCTTCGGGCCGCCGACGGGCTCGTCCGTGTCGATATCCACGAGCAGGTCGTCAATAATCTCCTTTGTCGTGTCCGTGCAGTAGCAGATCAGCATGTTGCTCGCCGGCTCGGCGATGATCGTCACCTGATCCTCGAGCTGGCTGGCCGTGTCGCCGCCCCCCCACCAGGGCGGGCGGGTGCTGCGCCCGCGCGACTTGCCCGATTTCTTGTCGAAGAAGTCCTGCAACGTCCGTGCGACCTCGTCGGCGACGGCGTACTTCAGCGGGATCTTGAAGATCTTGAGCGCGCCGACCGTCGGCTGCTCGCTCAGCACGTCGATCACCTGCGCCTTGATCTTCTCGAACTCCGAGTCCGTCGCAAACACCAGCAGCGTGTTGGTCGGCTCGTGGAACTCCGCGCGAGCGCCGTCGCGCCGGCCGCCCTGGGGGCCGAAGAGCTTGTTGATGCTGTCCGCAACGGTCTTGGCCGGCACAAGCTCCGGCATGCTCACCGTGTGTACCGACCGACCGCCCTCGACGTCGATCTGCTTGATGAGCTCCTCGATCTGTTTCATCTCCTCGGCGTTCGCGAAGACAGCGATCTTCGTCGTGCCGTTGATCGCGCGGATCATCGCCGCGCCGGTCTGCCCCCGACGCCCGCGGTTCGCCGCGTCGAAGATCTGCTGCAAGCACTGGGCCACGTCCGACACGTTCGAATTCGCCACCTCGAGCACGTGGTGCGACCGCAAAGTGTCGCCGGGCTGGTCCATCTCGTTGATGAGCGCCTCGATCTCCGCCATCTTCTTGGCGGACGCCGTCACGACCACGCTGTTCGTCGTCCAATCCTGGGCGCAGATCACGTTTTCGCTCGGCGACGGGTTGCGCCCGAACGGCCGGAACGACTGCTGAATCATGCCGGCAACCGCACCGGGATCGGCGTAGGTCATCTTGAACACGCGCCGAAGCTGGCCTTCCTGGGCAACATCCAGTTCCGCGATCATCTGCTCGACTTCGGCGAACAGGTCGGTCTTCGCGGTGACGATCAGATTGTTCGAGGCAATGTCCGCCGTCACCGTAATCGGCACCTGACCCTGTCGGTTGCGTGGGTATCTGGCGTTAATGGACTCATTCAGCGTCCGGGCAAGCTCATCCGCCCGGGCGTGCTTCAGCGGCATAAAACGCGTTTCCTTCGTTTCGGTCATCTTGTCGGCCTCTGCGATGAGCGCGGAGACACTCTCCATATTCCGCTCGTTGGCCGTGATGATGAGCGACTGCGTCCCGTCCTCGAAGCTGGCGTGTACCTGGTCGTTCGGGTTGCGGCTGCCGCTGCGGAACTGCTGGTTGATGATGTTGGCCAGCGTCCACGGCGCGGCGTACCGCAGGCTGAAGGCCTTCGTGATCCGACCGGTTTCCTCAACGTCGAACTCGGCGATCCTCGCCTCGATTTCCTCAAACTTCTCGGCCGCCGCCGAGACGATCAGCGTGTTGGTATTCATCTCGGACCCGTACGTCACCGAATAGACCCCGCTGCGAGGCCTCGGCTCCGAGAGCTGAACGGCCTGATTCAGCATGTTCGCCAACGCGTCGGCCCGGGCGTTCTTCAGCTTGAAGTACTTCGTGACTTTCTGCGCCGCGGACGGAACATCCACCTCCTCGATGAGTTCCGCCACCTTCGCCATGTTCTGCTCGTTCGCCGAAATGACCACGGACATCGTCCCGTTGATGTAGCTCGCGGTCACCTGGTCGTTCGGATTGCGGCTCGTGCTGCGGAACTGCTGGCCGATGATACCGGGAATATACCAGGGCTCCGCGTACTTCAGCGTGAAGGTCCGCGTCGCGCGCGCGGCGCCGGACTGCTCCACGTCCATCCGCGAGATCATCTCGGCAACGTGCTTCTGGTTCTCCTCGCTCGCCAGCACGAGCAGCGAATTGGTGTTCCAGTCGAGGCTCACACTGACCTGATCGCGCTGCGCCACGCGACCCACGCGTTGGAACGCCTGCGTCACGGCCTGGTTGACGCTCTGGATGTTCGCGAACTTCAGCGGGTATGTCTGGACGACCCGGTCGCGCGCGGCCGTGCTCTCTTTCGTGTCCAGCATCGCGAGCTGCTTGTCGAACACCGCCTTCGTGCTTGGCGAACAGTTGACGAGCAGCAGATTGCTGTTGGGGTCGGCCGTCACGGTGCAGGTATCCTGCGGCTTGTTACCGCGGCTCTGACGCCACTTGCCCATGAACTCTTCGAGGACCGGCTTGACCTCGTCGGCGCGGGCGTATTGCAGCGTGATCTGGTAGTCCTGCATCGCCTCACCGACCGACTTCTGCACCGGCTCGATGATGTTCTTGACGATCTCCTCGTGCTGGGGCGCGTTCGCCTTCACAGTCAACGTGTTGCCGGCGACGTTGAACGTCACCGTCGGCGGCTCGACGCCGGTGGTCCTGACATCCTCGTCGCGGAACAGCTCGCGGATGTTGCGGGCCACGTCGCTGACGTTGGCGGCGTTGGTGAACGTGTACGTCTTCGTCTCGCGCTTGTCCAGCTCAGCGGGCTCGACGTCCACTTCCGCAAGAACCTGCTCGATCAGGAGAAACGTGAGCGGCCCGCCGCTGACGATCAGCGAGTTCGTCCGCGCGTCGGGCAAGACACCGATGAGGTCGAGCTTGACGTCGCCCAAGCCCTTGGTCCTGGAAGCCTGCATCATGAGCGTTTCGAGCTGCTTCTGAACGCCGATCGCCGAGGCATGCTTGAGGTGAAAGGCCTTGACTTGTAGGCCCCCCGGCTGCTTGTCCATGCCCAGAGCGACTTCCTTGATCTCCTCGAACAGGCTCTCCGGGCACTGCACGTAGAGCGTGTTGTTGGACTTGTTGCCCTTGATGACGACCTTGCCCTTGGCCCCGCGCCCGCGACCCTGCGTGCCCTCGCCGAAGAGATCCTGGAGCTGCGTCGCGACGGCTTCCGCATCCGCGAGCTGGAGCTTGATTGGCCGGCGTTCCGTCTCCGCCTCGACCTTCTCATCCATCGCGAGGATCTGCTTCTCGATATCAGCCATCAGCGGCGTCGGAGCCTTGACCACGATGATGCCTGTTGCGTCGTTCGCCGTAATGACCACGTCGGCCTGCCCGCCGCGCCCGCCCGCGAAGAGCGACTTGAGCGTGTCGGCGATCTGCCGCGGGTCACCCTTGACCGCGAACTGGCGGATGTTCGATCGGCCCCCGTCGTCGATGTCGAGTTCCTTGACGATGCCCTCGACGCGGTCAAGGTCCTGGGTCTGTCCCGCGAGAATGACGCTGTTCGTCCTGGTGTCGGCATTGACCGAAACCGTGCCGCTCCGCGAACCGCCGCGCCCGCGAGGCCCGCGACCACCCGGCCCCGCGGCGCTCGTCGACGTCGCAGTGGCAACTTCTTTCACAATCGAGGCGACCTCGCTCGCGCGGGCGTGCTCCAACGGCACGCGCCGCATCTCAGGCTTGGCGATGTTCTCGGCCCCGTCCAGTTTCTCAATCAATGACTCGACCAGCGCCAGCGTATCCGGCGGCGCTTTGGCCATGATCGAGTTTGTCTGCGAGTCCGCGGTCAGCTTGATGTTCTCCGAGGAAACGACCGTGCCCTCACCCTGCTGCCCCTGCATCTGCAGCATCTGTTGTTGCTGCTGCTGTTGCTGTTGGGGCTGGCCGCGTCGCCCTTGCGCCGGCGCGCGCCGCGCAGTGGAGGACAGACCCAGTGTCTCGCGAAGAGTCTCGACGACCTGCGTAGCATCCAGGTTCTTCAGGTAGAATATTTTGATGTTCTGATCAATGGGCGGGACCTTGGCGTCGATCTTCCGCAGCACATCGACGATGAGCGGAACATCCGACAGCGGCGCGGCAACAAACAAGCTCCGCGTCCGCGTGTCCGGCACGACCTTGATCCTCGCAGGCGTCGGCGCCGGCGCTTGCGGCTGCTGCTGTTGCTGGCGGCCCTCCTTGCCGCCCTGCTCTCCCTTGCCCTGTTGCCCCTTCGCGCCTGGCTGAGCCTGCTGCTGCCTCTGAGGACGCTGGCGCGGGGCTGGCTGCGTAGGCTGGTTAAAGATGTTGTTGAGAAGCTGCGCAGCGTAGTCCACTTCCGCGTACTTGAGCGGGAAGACGCGATAGACCGTCGGCGACTTGTCACCGATCCGCTCGCGAACCCAGTCGTCGAGCATATCCTTCTCGTCCTCGGGTACCTGGACGAACACCTTGCCAGTAACCGGATCCGCGTAGATCTCGATCGAACCGGGCAGCTGTTCCGAAAGATCCACGCCCGGCGGTTGAGTCGCGATCTCCACGGCGTCGCCGGTCTCCTTGACTGCCGGCATCGGCTCGGGCTGCGAATCCTCCACGTCTTGGGACCGCTCTGCAGGCGATGGCTCACGCGCCGGTTGCGACGTCGCAACAGGCGGCTGCGACTGCGAGTCGTACAGCCCCAGCGAGGCGGCCGCCACAGCTTCCATAGCGCGCATCAACGGGCCAGGCAGCGAGCGCGGCGTGACCGCGCTGATCGGCGTGCCCGGACTTGCGGCCGGTGGGGGTGGCTCCGCGTCCTCTTCCTCCTCTTCGCCTTCATGAATGTCGATGACCTGCACCCTGCCGGATGAGAGGCCCGCGTCGACGACCTCGACGCTACGGCCGAACGGGCTCGTATAGCGGTTCTTGATCATCTCGACGATCCGCTCGGCGGGCATCTTGTCGCCGTCAAAAACCAGTACGTCCTTGTCGACGATGCCGGTGATATCCGGCACGTCGTACATCTCGATCAGCTTGACGATGTCGTCCCGCTGCGCGGGCTTCGAACCGCGAATCAGCACGGTCCGCTCGTTCGGCCCCTCGTCGATGCGGATGGTACTCTTGCCACCTGCGTTGAGAAGGTCCTCGACGGTCCAGGCGATGTCATATGCCTTCTTGTACTTCAACTGATGGGTCCACCAGCTCTCGGGGGGATCCGGCTCTGTGCCCTCGACGTTCTCCGACTCACCCAGAATGAGGCGGAGCAGTTCGTCGATCTCGACGAAGTCGCGCGGCATTGCCCGAATCAGCAAAACATTCTCATACATCACCGGCACGATGCTGATCGACCCGCTGGGCACGACGGGCGCAGCGGCGCCCGGTTTCCCACCCGGCTTCTTGGCCGGACGTCCGCCCAGTCCCAGCAGAGCCTGGAGCTTCTGGGCGTCCTCCTCCGCATCCATCACGAGGTACTTCCTGCTGATCGGCTTCTGCTCGACGACGTCGAGCTGCTCGATCCACTGCACGGCCTTGGCGACCTCCTCCTGTCGGCCTTCGATGATGATGCGATCGCCGTCGGGCAACATGTTCAGTGAGTCGGAACCGCCCGAACGGCTTGGAGCACGGGAAACCGGCTGGCCCTTCGCGCCTGGCACGCGGATGGGCATTGCCGAAGCGGCGCCCATCATCCGCTGCACCGCCGCAACCACATCCTCGGCCGGGCGGTTGTAAACCTGAACGATGAGCCGGGCGGGTCGTGCCGCGGCCTCCATCTCGGCGACAAGCTCGCGAATCTCCACGAGCTTCTTCGGCGGCGCGGTCACCAACAGCGAGTTGGTCAGCGGCTCCGCGACGATTCGGATCGACGAGCCGCCTTGGCTGGAACGCGGCATGGGTCTGGGCTGCTGGCCCTTGCCGCCGCGTGTCACAGGCGCCGCCATCGCCGAGCCGCCACCGGAGAAGCTCTGCGAAAGAATCGGCGCGATCTCCTGCGCCTGGGCGTATTCGAGCTTGATGACCTCCGTGGGTATCTCCGTCTCGATGTCGAGTTCGGTGATGAAGGGCGTCACCTTCTCGATAAAGTCGGGCATCGCGAAGATGTTGATCGTGCTGTTGTACGGGTCGGCGGTGATGACGCGCGCAATATCACTCTGCGGCGGGAAGAGCTGGTTGAGCATGTCCACCACGTCGATGACGTTGGCAACTTGCAGGGTGAAGGTCTTGTACACAGGCTCCAGCGGCTTGGCCTGCGCGTCGAGCTTCTTGATGAGAGCGTCGATCCGCTCCCAGTCCTTGTCGTTGCAGTAGACGAGGAGCGTCTTCGTCGCGTCGTCGGGGATGAACTTCGGCCCGGGACCGGTGGTGACGACAGGCGCGGCTCTGCGCTGCGGCGGCGGTTGTCGGCCTCCGCGCCTTCTTGGATCTGCCTGCCGCGGCGCTACCGGGCGCGGGGCGGCCCCACCGGTGATGATCTGCTGGAGGATCGGCGCGATCGCACTCGGCGTGGCCGACTCGAGCTGCACAAAATGCGTCTTCTCCTCCTCCTCCGTAGGCACGTCAAACTTCGCGATCAACTCCTTGATCCGGGCCAGATCGGTCTTGTCGCAGGAGACGACAAGCTTGGTGCTCGACTGCGCCGTGAGTTGCGTGGGTTGGCCTCCCCTCTGGACGGGCGGCAGCAGCGAGCTGACCATCGCCGCGATGGTCGCGGCATCGGCGTTCTGCAGCTCGATGATCTCGGTCACCTGATCATCGGGAACGTCAAAGTCCTTCACGATCTGCTCTGCGCTGGCGACCCCCTTCTCGCTGCCGATCAGAATGACGGCGTTGCCGGACTGCGCGGCGATGATGTCCCGGTTGAGTTCGTCCTCGATCTCAGGCGGGACGTATCCCCCTCCTCCGCCCCTTCCGGGACCGCGCAGCGCGCCCTTCTGAGCGGCAAAGAGCGGCTTGAGTTGGGCCACGAGCACCGCCGCGCCGACGTGCTGGAGCTTGACGATTCTCATGACCGGCGGCTCGGGCGGCAAGCCGCTGTCCAGATCCTGAATCGCCTCGGCGATCTCGCCCAGCACCTGTGGCGGTGCCTTGATGAACAGACGATTGTTCAGGATATCCGGGATAATCGTAATCTGCTTGGCCTGTTCGCCCTTGGTGTCGATGCCGGGACCTCGTGCTGGCCTGCCTCTCGGAGTCGGCGCCCCGCCGCCGCTAACGTCAAACATCTGCCTGAGAATCGTCTGGACATCCGATACCTTCGCCACCTTCAAGACGATGGTGAGCATCGGCCGAGTGTCGGACTTGGGCGGGGGCTCCGCCGTCAACCTCTTGACGACGTCCCGAAAGCGGTAGTGCTCTTCGACCAGGCCGACTAGTTCGATGTCGTCTCCGAGGACCTGCGCGCCGTACGTGTCGGAAAACAGCGGCCGAAACTCCTCGATCACCTGAAACGCGGGCCAACCCTCGGGCGCCGTGAAGAGGGTCCGGCAAATGTCAAAGCGGTCCAGCTTCGCCGCCTCGAATTCCTCGAACGTCTGGAACATCTTCTCCACGGGGATTTCTCGCATCAGGTCCGGCAGGCGTTTGATCGCAAGATAGTTGTCCTCGCGGCGAATCAGGTACTTGTTCAACGGACGCTGCAACAGCAGCTCATTGAGTTGCTCGATGTACTCCTTGAACGTGAAGTCCCGCGGACTGCGGAACGTGAGAGTCTCGTTGATCGGAGTCTCCGGCGTGTTGCCCCACGGCAACCCGCTGATGCGGGACAAGTCGTCCAGCACATCCATCCAGGGCGTGTCGCTATAGTCGAAACGATAACTCTGCGCCTCCGGATCGGGCGGCGTCATGACGAACTTCATCGTCGTCGTGATGTTCGCGATCGGCGACCGCGTCTCGCTGGACGCAGCACCTGAATCGCCCGTCGCACCCACGGGTGGAACCGGCGGTGGCACGGAATCGCCCGGCGCAGGTGGCGTCGGCTCCTTCCGGTCGGACCGCGAGCGGGGTGGGGTCCGTCCGGGGGTGCGCGGCGGCGTCTTCTGACGGTTCGTAGTACGAGGGCTGTCGCCACGCGGAGTACGTTGGCTCTCCGCCAAAGGCCTGTGTGTCGGTGCCGGGAGTCTCGGCGAGCCCTTGGCCGCCGAGGCGGCGGGCTTCACACTCGGCGCGTTAGGCGATGCCGACTGGTCCTTCTTCGAAGTCTTCGACTCGCCTGCTTTCTTCTCATCCTTCTCGATCGACTCCAGCGCGGCCTTCCGAGCAGCCTCGATCTTCTCTTCAGTGGAAGACTCCCCCTTGGTGGCCTTCTCCCCGGCGGCTTCGGACTTCTCCTCCTTGGGTTTCTCCTTCCCGGGCTTCTCTTCCTTGGGCTTCTCCTCGACCGGCTGCGTGGCGGCCGGCTTATCGTCCTTCTTCTTGGGCGGATCATCCGCGCGGACCGGTACACCCAGGAAAACAAACGCCGCCAACGTCAACAAGATGCCCCCCGCAATGCGGGCCGTCAGACGCTTATCGTTGTCACTGAAGAACGCCATGGTCATGCCTCCGCATCGACCGTCGAGATGCCCCCCACAGTTCCCCCGCATCCAACAGTCGTCTTGTTCTTTTTCTCTCGCGGCGACTCGCTCGTGTCGCCATGAGTCGATCCCGGCGTCCTTATTGCCGAGACCATGCGTCGATCGCCGTAGCCAGTTGTGTTTCGTCCGTCGCGTTCAGAAACACACGCTGTGCGAAGCTCTTTCCCAGCGGGTAAAGATAGAAGTTCCCCGTCGGCATCCTCACAACTCCGCCGAACGGGTGAACACCCACCAATGTCCCGCCGTCAACCGCCCCTTCCTCGCCCGCCGGAATGACCTTACGACCCCGCGAGGTGCCGGCGATCATCTCGCACGTGCCTTCATAGGTCAGTAGACCCGTGACGATCAGGGTCGGATCGGCGGGCGGATCCACAACCGGCTGCTCAGGTGTACTTACAACCGCACGCGGTTCCGGTGGCACCATATACGTCTGCTTGGCATCCTTGGGCATGAATGCCTGCGCCGGCGCGACTGTACCGGACGCATACCGCGCCGTGACAGTGACAGTCTTGATGTCCTTGTACTGGCGGATATCCGATCGACCCGGCTCCAGGTAGATGGTCGGCTCAACGTGTTGCTGGTCGTCCAAACCGGTGAAGGTCACGTCGAGGAAGACGGGCTCATCGTGCTGATTATCGACAGCCAGATCGACGACCTCCGGCGGGGGCGGGTCGTGATGCACCTTGACGAGATACTTCCAATCCTTCTTCTTGGAAAAGTCGAAACGTTCGGGACCGAACGTCACCCCGTCGGCGTACGTCCCTTCGAGTTCCACGATGCTCCCCTTGCCGGGCACCGACTGCGCGGACTTGCTCGCGACGGTCTTGACGATCTCCTGCTCGACGTGGTTATCCCACAAGAAACGAACCCGCAGCGCGACCGTCTTCCAGTCCTGGTTGTCGATCATCACCACGTTCGCGGGCGGGGGCTCGTATTGCCGTAGGATGTTCCGATCTGCGAGAATCACAAACGCGTCGTCGCTCAGAAGATCGTCGCGACAGGGAGGCAACGGTTCTTCGCTGTCGAGCCGCAGCGGCTCGGCGTGCGCAACCTCGGGGATCTTACTCTTGGGAATCGCCGGCAAGACGGGCGTCTCGACCGCAAAATCTAGTTTCACAATGTCGCGCCCGCCGCCTTTCTTGTCGCTCTCGGCGGAGATCGTCAGTTTCGTCACCTGACAGAGGTACGGCGTGTTGTAGATGTCCCGCAGGAAATCCATGACCTCATCGAACTCCCCCTGAACGCCGATGCGATGGGCCACGGTCTCGATCCTTGTCCGCTGGCCGATCTTGGTGCCGTTGCTTGTCGAGAAGACCGCATTGTTAAAGCCGTGCCGCTTGGCAAGTTCCTTGAGTTGCTTGCCGAAGATATCCCGCGCCTGGGTCTTGTCCGATGAGAGCGTCTGGCCGGCGTACTTCATCCAGCGCTGCACCAGTGTGCTCTTCGTCGTGTTGAGACCGTTCAGTTTGACTTGCTCCGCCTTAAGCTCAGCCATCGTGGCATCCGCATTCCGGCATTGCTTGATGAACACGAAGTTGACCAGGTTGTAGAGCACGACCGTGGCCACCGCGAGGCCGACAATCGCCGCCATTATCCGTTCCCTCGGATTCATGACTCGTCCCCCTTCCCGGTTGTCGGCGGTTCCGTCGCCTCCGACGGCTCATCCACGGGCGGTTCGGGCTCAACTTCACCGGACGCCGGCTCACCGGTCGCATCGTCACCGCCGGTCTCGTCGGTCTCGCCGGTCGGTACACTGGCGGTCTCTGGAGCCGTCGCCTCGTCCGACGCCTCCACACGCATATCTGTGGCTTCGGTCGAGAGCACCTCTTCAGAACCAGCCCCACGCTCCTCCGAAACAGCTTCATGCCCTTCCGCATGATCCAACTCGTCCGGCGGTTCCGGAACCTCCACCAGTTCGTGCCCCTCTTGCTCTTTCGACCTGGAACGCTTCGGACGCAGAGGCAGCTCCGCCTCGATACTCGTGTCATAGGCGTAGATACCGGCGCCGCGAGTTCGGCCGAGCGGCGTCTCCTTGCCTGTCTTGACGCTCTCGAAGCCAAGCTCGCGAAGCTTGGCACTGAGCTCATTGACCTTGCCAAGCGTTGCGGTCCGCAGCCGAATGTCAGCCCGGCTGCGACGGTACAGCCCCTTCTGCCTGGTCCGCGTCTCCAGGTCCAACCGCGTCGCGAAAGCCGCCTTATCCGGTGGCATGACTTCCGTCAGCGCAACGAGAACCTCGGGCCAATACTGCTCCGACCGCTGCCAGTTCTCCAGCGACTCCACCTGCTCCTTGAACCCGAGAATGGTCTTCTCCTTGTCTCGCAGCGGTCCCAGCGCCTGCTCCATCGCCGCCACGTCCAGCTTCTTCGGCCGAACGACCCTGGCATACGTGGTGACACCGGCGCCGACGAACAGCACAACCGCAGCAACCGCCAACGGCAACTTCTTCAGCTGGACCGTCCGCTTGCTCACAGGCTTCTTCGGGTGCAGGAAATCAAACGTCGGCAGCCCCGTCAGGCTGTGGCCCAGCGCGAGGCCCAGCGTCGCGCTGAACCCGCGCAATTCCTTCGCCCGTTGAGGGGAGAGATCCAGTGTGCGATCCGGCGAGTACAAGTCCGCATGCGCCGCAAACCGCGCCGCCAAAGACTCCGCCAACTGTGCCTCGATCCCGGACGCGCCGCACACCACGATCCGATCGATGCTGATGCTCGGATCGGTCGCCCGATGGGCCTCGTACGACCGGATGATGTCGACCATCAAGTCCTTGACTGCCCGACGCATGCGCTCGTCCGGCTCGCGATCCTTCAAGGGCATCGAGATGATGCGGCTGTCGTCCAGGCGATCCTCTGACAGGCTGCCATATTCCGAGAGTGCCACCGACGCGGCACGGCTGAAGACCAATCTGCCGTCCCGGATGATATCGATCTCTGTAAGCTGCGGTCCCACCTCGATCAGCAACAGCGTCTTTCCCGCTAACTCCTGCGACTTGCTCGTCACCGCCACCAGGTTCGAGTAGGGCCGCAGCCCGATGCGCTCCACCGTCAAGCCGGCCTCGTGTGCGACGCGGCGGTAGAACGACAATTCCTCGTTCCTCACCGCTGCGACGAGCACCGTGACCGGCTCGCTCGCGTCAAACTTACCGCCGACGGCGAAATCCACCGTCGCCTGATCCGGGGAAAACGGCAGCTCCTTCACGATCTGGAACTGCACGATCGCGGGTAGTTCCCCCTCCGGCGTCGGCGGCAGGCTCAGCGTGTTCAGCACCACCTGATCACGCGGAATGCTCATGAGTACACGTTTCGCGCTGACGCGCGACTGCCGTATCGCCTCACGCACAAACGCGCCGAGCGATTCAGCGTCATCCATACGCACGTCGGAGGGAACCGGGATCGACACAGCCTTGAGCAGGTCCACGCCGTCCACACGCGGACGGGTCAGCACCAGGCGCAAGCTCTTCGCGTCCCAGTCGATCGCCAGCAGCTTCTTGTTGATGAATCCCATACGCCTTCACCCGCCCGTCATTCGGATTGGTCCGTGATCCCGCGGCGCTCGAGGCCGTGCGGCGTGTATGCCGGCCCCAAACCCGTCAGGTTGCGATGGTAGAGCACCTGGGCAATCGGGCCCCGAAGTTCAAAGACAACGTTCAATCGCTCCACCACGCCAACATGATCCGCGTAACCGATGGTCTCCACACGAAACACCGACGACC
>JBDRKQ010000075.1:0-12584 GCA_043813895.1 Planctomycetota bacterium | reverse complement strand
GTGCGGTAGTTCTCGCCTTGAGCCTTCTTCGTCCGGCCGGTCTGCTTGCTGACGCAGCCGGAGATCGCCTGGATGAACTTCGAGGCGCTCAGACCGGGCGGGGCCTCGCGGCGCTTGAAGTGCTTGCGGACCGTCCAGTAGATGTGGAGCTTGTCGAAGAACGTGAGCCGCCTCTTCGGGGCCAGCTTCTTTGCCAGCTCGTTCATGTCAGTAAACAGGCCGGGGACGTCGAACACTTTGGGGATCGGCACGACGCTCTCGCGGATGGGCTGGTCGGGGTACTGCCGCGGGGCGATGAAGAAGTACGTGCCGAACGCGCAGTCGCTGTGGCAGGCGCAGGTGATCTTCGGCTTCTTCTCGACGGCGGAGAGCAGGTTGCTCAGCGGCGCCATGAACGAGAGCGGGAAGAAGTCCCGTTCGAGTTCCGCGCCCGTGTGGTCGGCCAAATCGTGGGCGAGATCGCCCAGCGTGTAGCGCTTCTGCTCAAGTTCGTGGCGGCTGATACGCCCCGTGAATGAGACGGGCTGGTAGCTGATGCCGCTGATGACGTCCGCGTTCTCTGCGGCAAAGTCGAGAATCTTCGCGACCTGCTCGGCGTTTTCGTTCTTGATGATGGTGGGCACGAGGCAGATCTTCATGCCGACTCTGCGGCAGTTCTCGACGACTTTGAGCTTCGTGTCCAACATGGGTCGCCCACGCACGCGCTTGTAGATGCGATCGTCCAATCCGTCAAACTGGAGGTAGAGCGTGTGGAGGCCGACATCCTTGGATCGCTGTGCGAAATCGAGATCGGCGAACTTGATGCCGTTGGTGGCGGCCTGGATGTTGGTCATGCCGAGCTCATCGGCGCGGCGGACGATGTCGAAGAACCGGGGGTGGAGGGTGGGCTCGCCGCCGGAGAACTGGATGCTCGTGCAGGGGATCGGCCGACAATCGAGCAACTGCATGAGCTGCCGCTCGACCTCCTCGAATGTCGGCTCGTAGACGTAGCCGGATTCGTTCGCGTTGGCGAAACAAACGGGGCACGTGAGGTTGCAGCGATTCGTCAGGTCGATGTTCGCCAGCACAGCCGTGGACTGGTGCTGATTGCAGAGGCCGCAGTCGGACGGGCAGTGCGACGCGTCCGTGACCTGCGGGTTCGAGATGCCTGCCATTTCCTCGAACGTCCAATGGCTTGCCCGAAGATAGACCCTTACGTCGCTGTTGATGCAGTCGCGGAAGTAGCCGTGCTGTGGGCAGGTCTTCTCGATCATGACACGGCCGTGCTTGACGTAGTACCGGCCGAGGATCGTGCAGGCACACTCGGGACAGAGCGTTTCGACGGTGCGTGGCAGGCCGTGCAGCACGGGTTTGATCCGAGTGCCGCCGTAGGTGGATGTCGGGGAGTCCAGGCGCGTGCTGCGGGCATTCGGGCGCCAGATCACGTCGTGATGGGCTTCCTTGGTTTCGCCGCAGTCTGGACAACGCAGCGTCAGGACGAGCTGGTCGCCGGACATGTCGAAGACGGCAGGAACGACCGAGTCGCACGTGAAGCACTCACAGCGCATCTCCGCCGGCAGCCCCCTGCGCGACGGATCGTACTGCCTGAGCGAGAGTTTGTACTCGTCCAACTTCGTCTTCGCCGTCCGGGGCGTGACGGCGGGATGTGATTCCGGCTGTCGGTACGTCGGGTGCTTCCGTCCCCATCGTTCGAGGTGTTGTGGAACACGAGGCCCCTTGTTGTTGTCCGGCATCCACTCGCTCCCCGGCACGGTTCGGCGGTCCATTGCGTCGGGTTAGAGTATACCACGTGGAGCTTCGGCGTGCAGGGTGAGGTGGCTGGATTCTGGGCGTTGCGTTGCCGCGACACAGGCCCTGGGGCGATTGACGATTGACGGTTGACGATTCGGGGATCGGGGGGAGTGGGATCGATTGGAGTGTGCGTGGGCGTTGGGCGGCGCCACGGGTAGCGTAGGCCGCTACGGAAGGACGCAAGCTACGCTATTGGGTGGCAAGTGCGAACAAGAGCCTGAGCAGCACGGCGTCGATCACGATCACCGACAGCAGGACGATGATGAACCGGATGAAAGGTGAAGCGACTTCTTGACGGGCGAGGTACGCCTTCTCGATGGGCGTTTCGACATCCGCCATCGCAGCGGGGACGACGTGCCCGCACTCATACTCGATGGCGCGGATGAGCAGTCGAGCCTCGAAGGCGTCGATTCCGAGGCTCTGGGCAAACAGAATGAGTTCTCGCCTCCGGAGCCATCTCAGAGGCCGATCTTCGACCTCGATCTTGATCATGTCGCGGAATATCCGGCGGTGGGCCGCCCGGCGCTGGGTTCGTTCGGACGACGGCACCCGATGCACATCCGACTTAAAAAGGTCGGGTCGAAGCTCTTCCCCCATGGCGTCCCCTCCTATCAACGATAGGCATCGCAGGGGCCAAGTCCAAATCGCGGCGGTCGTGGTGTCGTTCGTCCGATAGGATGGTAGAGGGGGGTAATCTTGCGCCTTGTCTTAGAGGAACCGGCGTAGTAACATACAGGATTCAACTGGCGACGGACGCAACCGTCTCCCACTTTGGAGCAACATGCACCGACACCCTGATCCCCCAAACGCATTCGCAGAGCTAGGGCTCGAGAGACCAATCCTCAAGGCCGTGCAGGCGATGGGCTTTGAAACGCCTTCGCCGATTCAAGAGGCGCTCATTCCGCTGGTGCTCAAGGGCAAGGATGTCCTGGGTCAAGCGCGGACGGGCACTGGCAAGACCGCGGCCTTCGGCATGCCCACGTTGCAGATGATCCGACCGGGCGATCCCCTTCAGATGGTTGTTCTGGAGCCGACGCGAGAATTGGCAGCGCAGGTGATTGGTGAGTTTCGCCGGCTGGCGGAGTACATCGATCTACGTTGCGTGCCGGTGTACGGCGGCACGAATATGCGGCAGCAATTCCATCAGCTCGGGCGTCGTCCGCACGTGGCGGTGGGGACGCCGGGCCGCGTGATGGACATGATGAAGCGGGGCGCGCTGCGCCTGGACACGGTTCGCTTCGTGGTTCTGGACGAAGTGGACCGCATGTTGGACATCGGTTTTCGCGACGACATCAGGTTCATTCTCGGGCGGATCACGCAGCCCCATCAAACGATCTTCGTTTCCGCGACAATTGACGATGAGATCAACCGTCTGGCCCACACGTACATGACTGAGCCGGTGGAAGTCAACGTGTCGCGAGACAAGCTCACGGTGGACGAAGTCTCGCAGTATTACTGCGTCGTCGATCCGTGGGACAAGTTCCGATTCTTGAAGCATCTCCTGAAGGAGGAAAAGCCGCGGCTGGCCATTGTTTTCTGCAATACGAAGCACTCAGTCCGGAAGCTGGCCCGCCGGCTTTATGCGGCGGGTGTAAACGCACGGGAGATCCACGGCGACCTCGTTCAGCAGAGGCGCGAGAAGATCATGGAGCGGTTTCGCCAGCAGAGTATCTCGGTCCTGGTTGCAACGGACCTCGCGGCACGCGGTATCGATGTCCGTGATATCAGCCACATCGTCAACTTCGATATCCCGCAGGATCGAGAGGTCTACATCCATCGAATCGGTCGTACGGCCCGGATGGGCTCGACGGGGCGGGCGATCACTTTCGTGTCGAAGGACGAAGGTGAAGGTCTCACGGAGGTCGAGAAGCTCATCAACCAGGAAATCCAACAGCTCGTCGTGGAGGGTTTCCAGCCGAGCGAGCGGCCCCCCGACCGCGACGAGAGGGGGCGATCGGGCGAACCAGCCCAAGAGTCCGCCGCCGCCTTGGCACAAACGACCGCGACGGCGACGGCCACAAAGTCGGCCGGTCCGAATCTCACAGGCAGGTATCCTCTCCGCCGCCGGTCCCGGCGTCTGCGGTGATCGGGCGCGGGCGGCGTCACGCGCCATCGCTTCGGCGCGGCCGATGCGGGTCCCACCTCGTGTCGAATGTGTGCTCCACGCCGAGTAGATCGCACAATCTTCCGACGACGAAGTCCACCAGATCATCGATTGTCTTCGGTCGCATGTAGAAGCCCGGCGAAGCAGGGCAGATGATTCCGCCCGCCTTGGAGATGCGGAGCATGTTGCGGAGGTCGATCTGCGAACAAGGCGTCTCGCGTGTGAGGAGTATGAGGCGGCGTGCTTCCTTGAGGTGGACGGCGGCGGCTCGCGCGATCAGATTCGTCCCCATGCCTGCGGCGATCTCGGCCAGGGTGTTGCTGCTGCACGGGCAGATGACCATCCCATTCGTTCGGAATGAACCGGATGCCGGGGGAGCACCGACGTCCGCATGTGCGTGGAGAGTCACGGAAGCGGCTGCTTCCGAGCCGACCAGGGCGCCCGGCGTGGGATTCGTGATGCCAAGTTCTTCCGCAAGCAACTCTCGGCCGTGCCGGGAGATGATCAGGTCGGTGTGTACGTCGGCGCGTGACAGGCATTGCAGCAAGCGCCGGGCGTAAGCAGCGCCGCTTGCGCCGGTGACTGCAACTACGATTCGATTGTCCTTCGCCATGCTTCTTCCTTTGTTCGCAGACGGAACGTCGGCGGCAAGGGAGCGGGCGTCGGCCGCAGGGGGCCGACGCTACGGATGCCGCAGGGGCGGCACTACAACGCACGTCCGACACGGGAGTCGGACGTTGCACGATCGCACCGCTCCGAGGCATCCGTCAATCGAAGGACGGCAGGGTGCAAGTGTCATCTCTGTGGCACTTTGTCAATCTGACGAGGATTCCGCCGTTACCTCCAACATGGACAATGACGAGAGACGCTCCTTGGCCTCGACGGCCCAACAGCTTTCCGCGTAATCCTTGATCAGCTTGTCGAACGCGGTCTTCGCTTCGTCCAGAATCGAGTCCTCCAGGCGGGCTTCGCCCAGCCAGAAGAGGGCCTCCGCGCCACAAGGCCGGCCGGCGAGCTTCTCAGCGGCTTCCGCAAACCTCTTCAAACGGCGGCTAATGGCCCGCTCCTGCAACACCAGTCGGACCTCCGCGTATCCGGCAGCCTGTGATTCCGGGAAACTCCGGGCGATGCCCTCCAGATTCCGGCGGTAGTGCGGGTCGGCGTCGTCCAGCCACAGGAGGAGCTGGACGGGACTCACGGGCGTCTCCGAAGACCGCGCGGAAGTGTGCAGTATCTCGCCCATGGGGCGGCGTGGATCCGTTCGACAAGCAAGGAGCATCTCCTTGATACGTCGTGCCTGCAGGACCCAAACCTCGGGCGACAGGCCCAGTCTTGCCGAAGGAGCTTCCCCGCGGAACACGGAGTCCCGCGTCGGCGCGGGTCGCCCCGTCCCCTGGGTCGTCGCCCGGCCGATATCAAAGCGGTGGAGCAAGTCATCCAATCCGCGAACCGCCGCGTCGATATCGCCGTCTCGAGCCCTGAGAACGCTCAGTTTGTAAAGAGCGGTCGCATGGAAATCACTGTCGGGATACTGTTCGATGAGCGTTTCCCAGGTGCGGAATGACGCGCGACTCGGGACGTCGTTTCTGTAGGTGGCTCTATTATCTTCGAGCAGGCCGGATGTCAGGAGTCTTTGGTCCTGGGCTCGGCCCTTGAGGAACAGAACATTGGGAACGTAGCGCGAGGTGGGGAACCGTTCGAGGAAGCGATCGCACCTTGAGACGGCGCTGGCGCGATCGTTCTCACATTGCAGATGCACGCTTTCTACTTTCTTCCCGAGGGTCCGTCTGAGAATGGCGTCGTAGGACTCGCCGCCGCTTTCGCTCCAAATCCGCGTGGCGACATGGCCGGCTTCCTTCTTGACGTCGACGGGAACGAACACGGTCTGGTTTCCCGGCCCTATCGCCTGCTCCAGGACGCGGTACTCCAGCTCATCCCAACCGACGTGTGTGGCGAAGAGGAACACGGGGATCGCGAAGAGCAGCGCCAGGATGGGCGGTATTCCGCCGGGTCGATAGCCGATCAGCTTCGCAATTGCCAGGGCCAGCGCACAGATAACGCACGAGCCCAACATCGCGAGCACCCAAGGTGCATAGAGGAGGGCGCGATGCTGGATCATGTGGGCCTTGGAGCCCGCCGGTTCGATGGAAGCGGACACGAAGTAGATCCCGATCGGCACCAACCCCAACAACGCCGAAGCGTAGCGGAACGAGAAACGAAAGGGGCGCATCGACGTCAACGCGCATCCAATCAGGATGGTGATGCCGAGCCACGGCATGGTCGCCAGAAACACGACCATCGCGGCGAAAACGATTGAGACGCGAAAGCGATACAGAATCGCTATCAACAGGGGTATGGATCCCAGCGAGGCAAAGAGCAACCCTATGATGACGCCGTGGACGCGCGAGCGCTGGACGCTGATGGGGGCCGTCAAGAAATCGATGAGCGTGAACTGGTCGTTTCCCACCGGCCGGAAGGAGCGGGCCATGAGGGTCCAGTAGTCCTCGTTTTGCCAAGGAGCGGCCACGCCTGTCCGGAGCCAATGTGTGAAACAGCACAGGCCGCCGAACAACAGCGCCAGTAAGCAGAGCATGAAGACTGCGCGCCTTCGATAACGCGGCGCGGTGCGGGACCAGACGTCCAGTATCTCCGCGTTCTCTTGGAGCAGTTTGTCCGTGCCTTCGGTCATCCGCGTTTCCAAGCCACGAAGACGGTCGCGGCGCCGATCGTCAGCGACCAATGCTGCACGCGCTGGAAGCCGGCCGCTCGTAAAGCGGCGGCCATCTCGCGTTCGTCCGCGAACGATGATACCGAGCTTGGCAGGTATCGGTAAGCCCCGGAGCGGTCGCGGCTGATCAGGGTTGCCAGCCGGGGCAGAATCCGGCGGAAATACAGGAGGTAGAGCCCACCAAGGAACCGTGACCTTGGCACCGAGAACTCCAGAATGACCGCCCGCCCGGCCGGTATCAGGACGCGGTGCATTTCCACAAGGCCCGAATGGAGATTCTGGAAGTTTCTCACGCCGAACGCACAGCTCACGAGGCTGAACGAGTCGCCTGGAAAGGGCAATGCGAGCGCGTCGGCCCGACACCACGCGACGGCCGGCCCGGTGCGACGTACCGCAAGGCGCAGCATTGGCTCGGAGAAGTCACACCCGATGGTCGCCTCGGGCCGCACCTCGGCGAACGCCCTCGCGAAATCGCCGGTTCCACATGCCACATCCAGGATGCGATCAGATGTTCGTGTCTCTGCAAGAGTCACCGCTTGGCTTCGCCAATACGCATCCCGACCGGCCGAAAGCAAACGGTTCACGCGTTCGTACGTCGGTGCGATCGTGTCGAACATCGCCTCCACGCGGGCCGCCTTGTCGGGTTGCCCGTGCGGATCGGCTAGACGTTCGTCATCCCAGATTGTTTTCGGTTCGCGTGCTGGCATTGCCGTGCAGGCATTCTAAGCGGGACTGGGTCACGTTTGAACAGTCGCCGGTTACGGGTGTTGCTGGCGGCTTGTCCGTCAGAGCGTCGTTCACTTGTGCGGGCACTGGCGGACAAGCCGCCAGTGGCACCCGAGCGAAACCTCGTTGGCCTTTTGCGTTCTTAGCGCGTGGATGCGAACAGTCCCATGATCAACATGACCAAGCCTGCGGCGAACACGACTTCCCACCACTTTCGCCCAAACCAGCACTTTGTGGCAAAGGCGATGACGGAAACGGGGACCGTCACAATCAGCATTAAATAGCCTCGCGGCGTCAATGCCAGCACCGAAGGCGGCGCTGTGCCTCTATAGGAGTGCCACGGCCAGAGTATCCCGAACGATGCCATGACGATTCCCAACACGAGCAGCCAGCGGCCGCGGCGGGCCTTTCGTTGAAGCCGCTGCACATCGACGGTCATTTGGAGTGCGCGAGTCCGGGCTTCGCTGAGTGTGAAACACTCGCCGCATTCCGGACAACGACGGGAGGTGAGTCCGGTCAGCAGGTAGTCGCACGTCGGGCAGACGTGTTGCGGCTTGCTCGGGATCGCCTGTCCTTCCGTTCCCGGCTCTGCGCCCGCGCGGAGGGCGTCCGGGATGGGCACCTTTGGGGAGGCGCCGGGAGCCGGCGGCACCAGCTCGATGAGCGTTTCCTGTTCGTCTCCGCCAGAGCCGTGATGCCCGCGGGATGAAGGTTCGTCCGAGGCTGGATGTGCGGCTTCAGTCATCATTGAAAGGCCGTTCAATGTCGGATCATCAGGTCGAAGCTGCGCGGCAGACGCTACGGATCAGTTCCACGCGAAGACCAGGCTCGTGACGGCCAGAAAGAGCGCCGTCACGAACAGGACCCGAGACCACCGCCAATCGTAGTATATTTTGAAGAGAACCGTGAGGCAGAGCCCCGATAGCACGAGCCATAGCATGAACAGAGCGCGGAAGCCGACGTCAAACTCGAGCTTGCCGGTGAGTCTGTTGTACCAGATGCAAGGCCAGAGCAGGGCAAACGCGAGCAGGCCATAACCGGCCCAGAGATAGCCGGTCTCGAGCTGGAATGCTCGCCGGACTTGTTGGCCGGCCGCCGAGAAGTCGAACGCGCGTCGCCTCGCCTCTGATAGCGTGAACTCTTGGCCGCACTCGGGACAGCGTCGAGACGTTAGCCCGGTGAGGTTGTAGTCGCAGTACGGACAGATGTGCAGCGGGTGCTGGGGAATGGGCCCGCCGCACGGCACGCCCGCCTCCGACCTGTGAACGACGTGCCGCGGGGTATCAATGACGACCGACGGCTCCAACTCGACCAGCCGCTGCGGCTCGTCCGTATCGTCGTTGTTGCGTGTGCCGGTCATCCGAGTCCGTACTCTTGCCATCGCGAGTCCACCAGCCGGCGGATATCCTCGCTCATCTCGAGCGGTGCGGGCCAGTTGCGGACGACGCCCTCGCCCTTGATCTTGCGTGTGGCGTCGATGCACATCTTGCTTCCGGCGCCGTAGTGTGGTGTGGCGTGGTCCAGGATGTCCATCGGCCCGTCGACCGTGAACGTATCGCGCCGCGGGTCCACATTCGCCCCGACCGCGAACATGACCGCCTGCTCGTCGTGGACATCCACGTCTTCGTCCACGACGACGATAAACTTGCTGAACATCATCTGCCCCGCGCCCCAAATGCTCCCGGCAACCTTCCTCGCCTGGAGGGGGTATTCCTTGCGAATCTTCACGAAGCAGATGTTGTGAAACGCGCCCCATTGCGGCAGGTGATAGTCGACGATGTCCGGGATGAGCATTTGCAGCAGCGGCAGGAAGACGCGCTCCGTCGCCTTGCCGAGGTAGTAGTCCTCCATGGGCGGCGGGCCGACGATCGTCGTCGGGTAGATCGGCTTCTTCCGATGCGTAATCGCCGTGACGCGCATCGGGTGGCACTGCTCTGGAAGGCTGTAGAAGCCCGTGTGGTCGCCGAAGGGTCCCTCGCGGACCGTCTCCGTCGTGCTCACCCATCCCTCGATCACGATCTCCGCGTTGGCAGGCACATCCAGCGGCACGGTCTTCGCCTTGACCACGGGGATTCCCTTGTCGTTGAGGAATCCGGCGAAGAGCAGCTCGCTCACGCCCGGCGGCAGTGGGCATGTTGCGGCGTAGGGCAGCACGCTTTCTCCACCGAGCACGAGTGCCACCGGCATGTCACGCCCTTCTGCCGCAAACATCCGGTGATGCCGCGCGCCGTCGTGATGCACATGACAATGGAAGATCGCGGTCTTGGGACCGGTAAGCTGTATCCGGTACATGCCGAGGTTTGGCTCGGACCCGTCAGGCGCGGTGGTGAGAATGCTGGCCAAAGTAATGTACCGTCCGACTGCGGAAGCCTGCGTCGGGCCAGGGTCTTCCGCAAGCACTTCTCCACGCTGCTCATTGGTTTCTGAAATCACATCCTCGTCCGCACCGCCGTCGTGCGGCCAGCACTTGATAATCGGCAGCGCGGTCAGGTCGGCGTCGTCGGTCCGCACGACTTCCTGGCAGATGCCGTGTTTGACATGCTTCGGCCCCAGGCCGGCGATCTTCGCCAGCTCGGGCAGCATCTTCATCTTGTCCATCAGGCCTGTCGGGGTTTGGGGCTTGATGAGTCGCCGGATTCTCTCGGCGAGCGAGTCGAAGCTTTCGCACCCCAGGGCGGTCCGCATCCTGGCGTAGCTGCCGTACAGGTTGATGGCCAGCGGCATGTCGCTGCCTTTGACCCGCTCGAACAGCAACGCGTACCCGCCGAGGCCGCCGTGGACGGGGTCCGTGGCCGGCGCGCCAGCGGGACCCTCCGGGCAAGGCGACTTGCTCATCCGATTAGCGATTTCGGACACTTCGAGCAGCGGGTCGACTTCCGCTTTCACGCGTTTGATCTGCCCGGCTGCCTCGAGTGCTTCCGTGAACGATCGCAAGTCAGAGAATGGCACGACAATCTCCCGAAACGTGGTCTGTCCGATGGCGTCTATTCTAGGCGTGTAGGCCAGTGGCAGCACGCAGCCGGATGCGGCAGGCCCGGCCCGCCGGCGACAAATCACAAGCCCGATGCCTCGCCCGGTCAGATCAGAGCCCCGACCGTGAAGGAGGGGTCAGTGCTCATCCGTTAGGCCCCTGCATTTGCGAGTTGACCGCTTGCTGACACGCGCGGCTGGGATTTTGACCAAGCCTGCGGGTTCTGCTTGCCCCCTCGGTGTCACGCACCTATCATGCCTGATTCTGCGCGAAATCTGCCCGGCAGTTACCGCGCAGGGTTTCCTCTGGAACGAGTAGGAAGGAGTTCCTCGTGGCCAAAACCGCCAGACAGACCAAAGGACATCATCTGTTTACATCCGAGTCAGTCAGCAAGGGGCATCCCGACAAGGTTGCCGACCAGATCTCGGACACCGTGCTCGATACGCTGATCGCCAAGGATCCCGAGGCGCGTGTTGCCTGTGAGACGCTGGTGACGACCGGGCTCGTCGTTCTGGCGGGCGAAGTCACGGTTCACAACGACGCGGCCGAGCTGGCGTTGAACAACATCGAGGAGAATGTCCGCCAGACCATCAAGGATATCGGCTACGTCGATCCGGCCTGCCGATTCGACTACCAGAGTTGCGCCGTCATCCAGACGATCCACAGCCAGTCGGTCGACATCAGCCAAGGCGTGGACGTTGGCAAGAAGAAACTCCAGGGGGCGGGCGACCAGGGCATCATGTTCGGCTTTGCCTGCCGCGAGACGAAGACGCTGATGCCGATGCCGATCTACCTCGCGCACCGCCTCGTGGAGAGGCTCTCGACGCTTCGCGAGGAAGGCGTGATTCCGTGGCTGCGGCCCGACAGCAAGAGCCAGGTTACGATCGAATACGACAACGGCACGCCGCTGCGCCTACATGCCGTGGTCATCTCGACGCAGCACGAGGAGCGGCCCAGCCTCCTCGACCGAAATGGCAACGTCAACGCACACTTCCGGAAGACGATCCTTCAGAAGGTCATCAAGCCGGTCATCATGGCGGAGTGTCCCGCCCTGTGGAACGACCGGGCGAAGTTCCACATCAACCCCACGGGCCGGTTCGTCATCGGCGGTCCGCATGGCGATACCGGTCTGACAGGCCGCAAGATCATCGTGGACAGCTATGGCGGCCGCGGCGCGCATGGCGGCGGGGCGTTCAGCGGCAAGGACCCGTCGAAGGTCGACCGCTCGGCGACATACATGGCCCGGCACGTTGCGAAGAACGTGGTGGCGGCGAGGCTGTCGGACATCTGCGAGGTTCAGCTCGCGTACGCGATCGGCGTGGCGGAGCCCATCAGCGTGTTGATCGACACGCAGGGCACGGCGCGCGGCAAACTCGACGACCGCAAGATCGCCGGGTTGGTGAGAGATCACTTCCCGCTCACGCCGGCGGAGATCATCGACTACCTCAAGTTGAAGCGGCCGATCTTCCGTGAGACTGCGGCGAACGGCCATTTCGGCCGCATGGGCCCGGGCTTCACCTGGGAGAAGACCGGCCCAGCCCGGCGCCTCCGCGAAGCCGCGGCGCGATGGCTGTAGCGCAACAGCTCAAGAGCCCCCGGCCTTGGCCGGGGGCTCTTGAGCGACTCCGCTGCTCGACTCGGTACTGCTACTCTTCTTGCATTCCGATGATTCTCTCACCGCCGATCCAAACCGCGTGTGCGTTTTGCCCACCGTCCAGTAGGTTGGCCGCGGGCGACTCCGGCCCGGCGGGGTCCCACGGGATGCAGACAAAGTCGGCGTACTTGCCTGGTCGCAGGCTGCCGACCTGACTATCGAGGCCAAGCCCCCGGGCAGCGCGGATCGTGCCCATTTCGAGGAGCGCGTCCGCTGAGAAGTCCGGCGCCTGTTGCCGGACGAATCGCAGTTCATCCAGCACGGATAGGGTCTTATTGCTCGCCAGGCTGTCGGTCCCGACGCAGACGTTGATCCCGGCGGCCATC
Organism: Planctomycetota bacterium; assembly: GCA_043813895.1. Lineage (GTDB taxonomy): Bacteria > Planctomycetota > Phycisphaerae > UBA1845 > UTPLA1 > CAZTAR01. The sequence goes on along the minus strand of JBDRKQ010000075.1, from coordinate 284 downwards.
ATGTCACGCCACCGGTGCGGCTCGTGACCGAAGAAATCGTGCGACCGCGGGCACCAGACGACGGTGGCATCCGACGAGCGGAGGCGGTCGAGGTCCTCATCGTCGATGTAGTTCACGTGCGCCAGAAGCGGCCGGGTGGTCATGACGCCCGCGCGCTCGAGCCGCTCGATTGCCGAGTCGCCGGAGCGGCAGGTCGCCGTGGGGAGGTCGTGCTTCTCCAACAGGGGGCACAGAAGGCCGGTCCCGTCCGCCAGCCAGGACACCTCGTCGCGCGTCTCGAGCAC
>JBDRKQ010000074.1:0-2094 GCA_043813895.1 Planctomycetota bacterium | reverse complement strand
GTAGTTCTTAAACACCGGCCAGTAGCAGTGACGAAAATATCCAAACCAGCCTCGAGTCACTTGATTGATCGCAATGATCGTCGCCTCGAGGGATTGGCCCGATTTCCGGAGAGTCAATTCGCGGATGCGGGCAACAAACTTCTCGTGGCTCTTCTTACGCGGAAAGATGTACTTGCCGCGGAAGGAATAACCAAGAAACGAAAAGCTCTTCTCCCGGGAATCCACGATGTGCGTCTTGTCCGGGTGCAGGATCAGACCGGCTCCTTCAACCCACCTGCGTACCATCGTCAAGGCCGCTTCGGCTTCTTCCCGGCTGCGGCACAGAATCACAAAGTCATCTGCGTAACGCACCATCTCGAAGCCGGCTTCGGCCATTTGATGATCCAGGGGATTGAGGTAGAGATTCGCTAATACTGGTGAAAGAACCGCGCCCTGCGGAACGCCACTTTCCGGCGTCCAAGTCCGCAGTTCCTCCATGATGCTTTGATCCAGATAGCTCCGGATCAGGCTCAACACCCGACGATCCGAGATCTGCTCGTTGACCATTGCCAACAATCGATCTTTGGGGATCGTGTCGAAGTAACCTTTCAGGTCCGCATCGACCACGTAGACGTAGCCAGCTTCCAGCTTCTCCTCCACAACGCGAAGGGCGTCATGGCAACCACGGCCCCGGCGAAAGCCGAAGCTGCGTTCGTGGAACGTGTGGTCCAGGATCGGCTCGATCACATGCACCAAGGCCGTTTGCACGACCCGGTCGCGAACGGTCGGAATGCCCAGCGGCCTTTGCTCCTGGCTGCCTGGTTTGGGAATCCACACCCGACGTACCGACGAAGGCCGATAACGGCCCTCGCGAAGTTCTTCATGCAGCGAACGGATTTCATCCCCTTCGTGCTCGGCAAAGTCGGTTACCGATTGCTGGTCTACTCCCGCTGCACCTTCCTTCTTCAGCACCTTGCGGGCCGAGTCGGAAAGGTTTCGCTCACGAAACACCTTATCGAACAGCGCGTGCCATCTTCCTCCTTTCACTTGATTGTTCAAAAGTGTCTCCAACATACGATCGGTCCAAACCAGGCGATGAGCCCACTGAGCGATGTCCTTGGTTTCGGTACCCAGATGAGCCATGCCCGCCTGAGTGAACAGATTCAGTGTCTCTCCAGTAGGGGTAGCCGCAAACGGCACTCTTTCTGGTAAGCGTTCTTTCGATTGACTTTTCATGGCGTGTTCCTTTCGTATCTACCTTCCTGCCCCCCTTGGCTCCACGGCGTTTTGCTGCGCCGCTTCATCGCTACTATGAGGGCTCTGACTCCTGCCGGCCGCTTCCTCCGAGAAATCGTGTGTTGCGGTTTCGATCCCCTTGGCGATGGCAACACGCATCACCGGGGCCGGGAACTCTGGGAAAGCTGCGTTCCTCGCTGCTGTTTTGACGATCCTCGTCCACGATCTGAATCCGACAGGTCTCCCTGCTTATCGCGCATTGACCTTCCGACCATTCCGTCACCAACCACCTTCCTGCCATTTCACGATGCTCGGTTTCGCACGTTACAGTTTCCATTACCGTCACCGCTGCCGCACCGCCCTGCGGAGTCATTCCGCCACCCGGAGTTGGGCCTCGTCTGGGACGTCGTGTACGGTCAAGGGTTCACCTTCGCTAGGCAGCTCCCCGACAGGCTTGGCCGAATCGAGTTCACTTGCGTTGCGGACTGGTCGTTCACCTCAGGTTGCTCTCCACCCCTCCTCACGGAAACGCAGTTACCACTTTCGGTTACAGGGCAGTAACGATACCCTGATCGGGACTTTCACCCGACTAATCAATCGCCTTCACAGGCGCACTAGCCCACGGCGTAAGCCGTGGGTTGGCGTGAGTTTCGGGCCTTAGAGCCGCGAAGCGGCGGCAGCCATCCGAGCCCTGCTGTCGCCGCTTCGCGGCTCTGGGGGCGTTCGCATAATCCATGTTCTGCGGGCTCACGCCCACAGCCAGGTGCTGACGTCGCTACACGACTTGGAAAATGTGGGTAAAGACTGGGCCTCACGGCCCCCGCTCGCCTACATAAGGCGGGCTATTCATTCCGAGAGAAGACCGATCGCGGCCAGAAC
>JBDRKQ010000073.1:0-4216 GCA_043813895.1 Planctomycetota bacterium | reverse complement strand
CCGTGGTGCATCAGCCGATCGATCATGGCGGTGGCCAGTGTGTTGTCCACGTCGAAGATCTTGCCCCAGTCTCGGAACGCGCGGTTGGTGGTCAGCACGATCGATCCGGACTCGTATCGGGCAGCGACGACTTGGAACATGAGGTCTGCACCGCGTTTGTCGATGGGCAGATAGCCCAGCTCATCGAGGAGGAGCAGGGACGGGTTGACGTAAGCCTTCAAGGCTTTTTCCAAAGTCCCGTTGATCTGTGCGGTGGTTAGCACGTTGATCATGTCGATGGCGCGGGTGAAGCGAACGGCGATGCCCTTTTCACACGCGGCGTAACCCAGCGCGTTGAGCAAATGACTTTTTCCCGTTCCCGTGGGGCCAATGAAGATGCCGCACAGATGCCCTTCGATGAACTGGCAGTCGAAGAGGCGGAGAATCTTCTGTTTGGCAATGCGTTTGGGGAAGGTGAAGTCGTATTCTTGCAGCGTTTTGCGTTTGGGAAGGTGTGCCTGACGAATTCGTCGCTGCAAGGCGCGTTCGCGGCGAGCGACGGCTTCCTCGGCGATGAGTGTGCTCAATACCTCCAGCATGGGGCTGTTTTTGCGAGCCGCCTCATCGAGGACTTCCCGGTAGACTTCGGCGATACGTGAGAGCTTGAGCATCGCCAGATCACGCATCAGTTTCTCGTGGAGATCGTCACGTTTCGTCATGGTCTTCTTCCTCGTCTTCTCCGGTTTCCAGGAACCGATCGTAAAGGGAAGGATCGGGGTCTTCGACGTCGATCTCGTCGATCAACTCTTGACGCTGTGGGCGCAACGCCGTGGGAGAGGGCAGTTCCCGCCGGCGTCGTTCCTGCAGGAGGAGGGTTTCTACGTAGGCGGCATCGTAGGTCTGGTACTCGTGAGCCCGGGCGATGGCCGCCAGCACTTCAGCGCGACCATAGAGTCGCACCAGGCCCAGTAGCCGGCGCAGATGATGGGTTGTCCTGACGGGGCGAGTGCGCAACTTCAGATGGAATTCGCGTGCCACCTCTCCCAGGGCATCGAAGGCCTCTTCCAAGTGGCGGCCCCGTATACGACGGCGCATCTGGAGTGCCTGGAGTTGATGCTCGGCCTGGCAAATCAACTGACGTCGGCCGTACGAACGCTGGTGACGAGCGACTTCACGACCTTCGTAGAGCACTCGGACCTGATCGGCATTGGCGCGAAGGACGACCGGCTTGCGAGCCACCTCCGGAGGCACCGAATAGCGATTGCCATCGAATGAGATGCGTGCATGGGAGGTGACCACCGCCGTGACGACTTCATCGGTATCCAAGGGAACCTTCGGCAAGGGACGCAGACAGGATCGCTCTTGCTCAAAGCGATCGAGGGGACGTTCTCGGGTGGTTTGATGGAGACGCACATTGGCCACTTCGTCGCGCCAGGTGACGGCCAGTTGCTGGTAGTCCTGCCAAGTGGTCAACTGCTCGAGACGGCCCTGCAGGGCATTGTGTTTGACATAACGCACATGGGCTTCGACCATGCCTTTCGATTCCGGATCACGACGCTCGCAGGCAATCGGCTCCAGGCAGAAGTACCCGCACAAGGCGAGAAACTCCGGATGCAAACAGGCGTGTCTTCCCGAACCGTTCAGGACGGCGGCCTTCAAATTGTCGAAGATGATCCGCCGGGGACTGCCTCCCCAGAATTCCAGAGCATGCGCGATGGCTCGATAGAACTCCGCTTTTCGTTGCGACAACGTGAACTCGATATAGCACAGCCGGCTGTAGCACAAAACGGCCACCAACACCGAGACCTTACGCGTCGTGTTCTCGATCTTGATCTGACCGCAGTGTCCCCAATCCACCTGTATGGCCTGGCCGGGCTCGTAGACCACTTCCTGATAGACGCGGCCGCGGGCCGGGCGAATCGTCCGCACATAGCGCCGCACAGTGATGACACTGCCTTGGTAACCGTCGGGGCCTTTGTGAATCTCCTCCCAGAGACGAACCGCTGAAAGTTCCGGGTATCGAGCCACCAGGGCGTCGATCTTCGGCTTGTACGGTTCCAAGACGCTCCCACGAGAAACACGCTGCGTCGCATCGGGAGGCCGCGATAGGGCCAAGGCCTTGCCGACCGTGCTCCGGCAGCAATGCAGCCTTCTGGCAATGGCCCTCTGCGAGAGCCCTTCCACTTCGTGCAAACGACGAATCTCGGCCCACAGCGAGACCTCCATCAACCTACTCCTTCCTCAAGGGATCGCGGCCCAGTTGCTGGAGAACATCCCCCAAGGCGTGCAGTCCCCCACGCTGGACGGGCTTGGCCCGCGGCAACGAGAGCACTTGCGTCAGAGGAAGCTGGTACGCCACCAAGTCCTGCGCCACCAGTTCGCTCCGAGCAGCCCCCACCGCCTTTTCGCTCAACCGAAGACGCACGGCGATCGACGTGTCGCCGTAGTACGATAGGCCGTGCTTGTCACTGACGGCCGCCAGAAAGAAGTACAACACGATCGCATCGCGTGAGAGCTTGGAAGCAAATTCGCGAACAAAACGTCGGTCGACCCAGGAAAAACCTGAGCAAGGAGGACGACGCACACGCTCGGGCACGAGAATCCGTTTGTGGATCATGGTCAGGCTCCTGTCAGGTCACTACAAAATAGCAGCACCTCACAAGAATCCGGATAGGTGACGACCGGCGGATGACCCGTCGGCAACACCCCGATGACCCACCTCAGGCACCGAATCCAGCGGCACGAAACGCCGCAATCTGGCCCGTTCATATTCCAGCTGGCGTTTGAAGCGACCTGCATCTGTGTTGCGGCGCAACCACTTACGCTCACGATCGAGTACTCGCCGCATCGCCTGGCGACACTCGTCACCGCAATACCGGGCCTGAGCCCGAGACGACCGGCGAACCGGATCGTAGCACCCTACGCGATCACAAAAATCTTCCGAAAACTTTCTGCTGCGTGACCACGCGCCAGCGTCTTCAGCCAACTTGGCCCGCGAGGACCCCAAAGAACCGTTCTCCGAAGCACACGCAACGCTGGTTGCCTGTGCCCGACGCCGTTTCCGCCGCTGTCGCTCCGCCTGACAATGCCGCTGGCGCTGCGTGGCGTCCTGACGACACCGACGCTGACGTTTGGCGGCCTGCCAGCGACGCACCAATCGCAGACACTCGGGATCCTGGCAGTAGCGTTGATTCCCGCGTTGAGCTTCAAAAACGCGCCCGCACCCTTTGCGAAGACAAACTCGGGAGCCCAGACGACGCTTACGACTGGTTAAGGCAGGTGGGAAGGATGTATGCTGGTCTTGTCCCATGGGAGGTGGTGCTCCCTTGGGGCCCGCCCGAGAGGTTCTTGATCAACCTCTCGGGCACCTTCACGAATGGTTGGCCCATGTTTGTAGAAATCACCACACTCCCAACCAAGGTAACCGATCCCCCTGCGCAACGTCACCCGTCCAAACACTACCACCAGGCCACGAAGTAAACCAAGAAGGAGACCCTTCGGATGAAATCCTAGACGGGAAGGAAACATCCCGAAGAAGGAGACGCAGAAGTAGACAGCAGAGAAGGACACCTGGCTCTCCCTCACCGATCACCGCTGGCCGTCATTCCATGACCGGTGCCAGTTTTCTGCGGAGTCCGCCATGACGAGGCGGCGAACTCGTAGCAACAGTGATTCAAACGGCTCGCTTGGGACGTCGGTGGCAGATTTAACGCCTGAGTCGATCGAATAGGTAAACGTCGATCCCGCGGTTGATGCATTGCATCGGTCAGACCACCACGAGTTCGCCTCGATTTCGTCTACCAGCTTGCGGAAGTGCGTTAGGGACGTAGCAATGGGCATGGGATTTGGTGTCTCGGTATTTGGATGTTGACTTCAAGACACGGGACGCGAGGAAAGGTCCATCGGGGAACGACCAAGCTAACCCGGCGGGAATGGCGCCGAGAAACGTTGATTTCACACCAAAGACCGACCGCCATTCCCGCTCGGGTTCAGCGTGTTCGTCGCCTTTCAGGTTACGTCGCAGAATCGCCTCTGGAGCGCTGGGAGAGTTCGCGGGCATATGCGTCGATGATCGCTTGACGCAAATCATTCGATTTCACTTGGAACTTGTTGAAGTCGCCAATGTTGTCCTGTCGCAAGTGCAGTTGCCCTTCGCCGACATTGCCGCGGTGTTGACCTTTTGAATAGTGCGGATTGCTCTCGACTTCGTGCGATGACTGAACCCAGTACTTAATCG
>JBDRKQ010000072.1:0-7159 GCA_043813895.1 Planctomycetota bacterium | reverse complement strand
TGGCGTTCGTCGACGTCCGGATGCCCCCCGGATGGGACGGCATCGAGACCGTGGCCCGCCTGTGGAAGGAAGACCCGTACGTTCAGGTGGTGATCTGCACGGCATACTCCGACTACTCGTGGGGCGAGATGGTCGAGAGGCTCGGACTGAGCGACCAGCTCGTGATCCTCAAGAAACCGTTCGACAGCGTCGAGGTGCGCCAGCTCGCCGCGGCCTTGGCAGAGAAGTGGCACTTGACGCTAAAGGCAAAGATGAAGCTCGAGGAGGTGGAGCGCATCGTTGAGGCCCGCACGCGTGAGATCGCGCGGGCTCGCGACGAGTTGCAGGCCATCAACCGGGACCTGGCGGCCGCTCGAGACGCCGCCGAGGTCGCCAACCGGTCCAAGTCGGCGTTCCTGGCGAACATGTCGCACGAAATCCGCTCGCCGATGACGGCCATTCTGGGCTTCGCCGAGCAGCTTGTTCAGCCGGGATTGTCGGAGCTGGAAAGAACGGACGCCATCAGCACCATCAACCGAAACGGGCAACACCTGCTGGAAATCATCAACGACATTCTGGACATCTCGAAGATCGAGGCGGGCCGGATGACGGTCGAACGCAAGGGTTGTGATCCTTGCCAGATAGTTGCCGACGTCACTTCGCTTATCGGAGTTCGAGTCCGCGAGACGGGATTGACCTTCGACACCGAGTACATTGGTGCCACTCCCGAGAGGATCAAGACAGACCCGACGCGCCTGCGGCAGATCCTCATCAATCTCATCGGTAACGCCGTCAAGTTTACCGAGGAAGGCGGCGTGCGCCTGATTGTTCGCTACGTGGGCGAGGGTGACGCGCCGTACATGCAGTTTGACGTGCTGGACAGCGGAATCGGCATGACCAGCGAACAGGTCGACCGGCTGTTCCACCCGTTCACTCAGGCGGATGATTCGATGACCCGTAGGTTCGGCGGCACGGGTCTGGGATTGGTCATCAGCAAGCACTTCGCCAAGATGCTCGGTGGCGACGTGACGGTTGTGGAATCCCGCGAAGGCGTGGGCACACATTTCCGGGCAACAGTGGCCGCCGAGCCGCTCGACGCAACAAGGCTGATCGACGCGCCGAATAACACGCTGAGGCCGGCGCGGGCGGACCAGGAGGGTGCTTCCAATGCCGCCGAGGACGCGCTGGTCGGCTTGCGCATCCTGCTGGCCGAGGACGCGCTGGACAACCAGCGGTTGATTTCGTTCGTTCTCAAAAAGGCCGGTGCCGAAGTTGCCGTCGCGGGGAATGGCAAGATCGCAGTCGAGCTGGCGCTGGCGGCGTCCGCGGAGGAGCACCCCTACGACGTGATCCTGATGGACATGCAAATGCCCATCATGGATGGCTACGCGGCAACCGGGATGTTGCGCCGCGAAGGCTACGCCGGCCCGATCATCGCCCTGACCGCACACGCCATGGAAGGCGATCGCGAGAACTGTGCCCAGACCGGCTGCGACGACTACGCCACCAAGCCGATTGACCGCTGCGTGCTGATCCAGCAGGTGGCGCGGTGGGCCCGCGACGGCGCCGAGGCTCGACCGCAAGGAGTATGAACATGACAGCGGAACTCAAGAAGAACCGCCGGATTCTGGTGATCGACGACAACCGTACGATCCACGAAGACGTCCGGAAGATTTTCGGAGCGAAGCAGGCCCATGCTGCCGGCCTCGATGAGGCGGAAGCGACGTTGTTTGGCGGCGCCTCGGCCAACGACCGCTCGGACGGCTTTGAGATCGACTCGGCCTACCAGGGTCAGGAGGGTTTGGAAATGGTCCGCCAGGCGCTCCGAGCCGAGCGCCCCTACGCCATGGCCTTCGTCGACGTCCGGATGCCCCCGGGATGGGACGGCATCACGACCATTGCGCATCTGTGGCAGGAGGACCCGAACATCGAGGTGGTGGTCTGCACCGCGTACTCCGACTACACGTGGGAGGATATGACAAAGACCCTCGGCGAGACCGACCATCTGCTGATTCTCAAGAAGCCATTTGACAACATCGAGGTTCGTCAATTGGCCTGTGCGCTCTGCGAGAAATGGAATCTCGCCAGCCAGGTACGTCACATAGTGGACGACCTCGAAAGGGCCGTAGCGGAGCGGACGCGCGAACTGCAAGAGCGGCAAGAGCAGCTCCAAGAAGCGCACGCAAAGACCCGTCAATTGTTCGCGGCAATCTCGTCGGTGTTGATCGCCGTGGACGTGGACGGGAAGGTCACGGCCTGGAATGGAACCGCCGCGAGCATGTTCGGCATCGAAGAGGGCCACGCATCAGGACGTTTGTTCGACGATCTGGCAATCGAATGGGATCGAGGCCCGATTGACGGAGCGATTTCACGGTGTCTCGCTGAGAACGTGCCGATCCGGCTCGACGAAGTACGCTTCACGAATCTGGACGGGACAGACGGCTTCCTCGGTATCACGTTCAGTCCAGTCAATGACGCGTCCGGAAGCTCCGGTGGGTTTCTGCTCATCGCAAGAGACATTACAGGGCAGAAGGTCCTTCAGGGCCAGTTGGCACAGGCTCAGAAGCTGGAGTCAATCGGGCAATTGGCTGCGGGCATCGCCCACGAGATCAACACGCCCACGCAGTACGTTGGAGACAACACACGGTTCCTTCAGGACAGCGTGCAGGACCTGATCAAGATCGTGGATCGATATGCCGGCCTGTTGGATCCCGACAAGGGGCCGCTGAGCTGGGACGAGCGTACCGCCGAAATCAAGGCCGCCCTCGAAGAGTTGGATGTCGAATTCCTCAGGGAGGAAATCCCCAAGGCGATCGAACAATCGCTGGAGGGGGTGGGGCGGGTGGCGAAGATCGTCCGGTCGATGAAAGAGTTCTCGCATCCCGGCGGGGCTGACAAGCAGGCAGTTGATCTCAACAAAGCGATTGAGAGCACGATCACAGTGGCCCGGAACGAGTGGAAGTATGTTGCCGAGATGGTGACGGATTTCGATCCTGCCTTGCCACCGGTGCCTTGCCTGGCGGGCGAGTTCAATCAGGTCATTCTGAATATGGTCATCAATGCGACTCACGCTATCGCGGGCGTGGTGGGCAAGAACACCGGCGAGAAGGGAACCATCTCGATTGCGACGCGACAGGACGGCGGTTGGGCCGAGATCCGCATCAGTGACACCGGGGCCGGCATCCCCGAGAAGCACCGTTCCAAGATCTTCGACCATTTCTTCACAACTAAGGAAGTGGGGAAAGGAACGGGCCAGGGTCTGGCGATCGCGTATGCCGTGGTCGTCGATAAGCACGGCGGCGCCATCACATTTGAGACCGAAATGGGTAAGGGAACGACCTTCATTATTCGCCTGCCGACCGACGCCGATGCACCTGCTGCAGAGGAGACGCCGCAGCATGAAGAGGCATATTCTCTTCGTTGATGACGAGCCCAACGTCCTGGAAGGGCTGCGGCGCATGCTCCGCGCCGAGCGAGATCGGTGGGACATGAGCTTCGTTGGCGGTGCGGATGCAGCGCTGGACCAGATACGCGCGGGCGACTTCGACGCCGTGGTGTCGGACGTGAACATGCCGGGCAAGGACGGTTTCGCGCTTCTGGCGGCGATGCGTACCGGCGAACAAACCCACGATATCCCGGTCATCATTCTGACGGGACGGCACGAGAGCGACATCAAGCGGCAGGCCCTGGATCTGGGGGCCACGGATCTTCTCAATAAGCCGGTCGATCCGCAGGACCTCATCGCGCGACTCCGGAGCGTGATCCGTCTGAAGGCCCATCAGGATGAGGTCAAAAGTCAGAACGCAATTCTCGAACGCAAGGTCAAGGAACGAACCGCCGAGCTTGCGGCCTCCCGGATGGACATCATCTGGCGCCTGGGCAAGGCGGCCGAATATCGTGACGAGGAGACGGGCAACCACGTCGTGAGAGTGGGGTGCTGCTGTCGCGTCATCGCTGAGACGCTGAACGCCGACTCCGAATTCGTGGAGATGCTGTTCCTTACCAGCCCCCTCCACGACATCGGCAAGATCGGCATTCCGGACCGCATTCTCTTGAAACGTGGCCCACTGAACGAAGACGAGTGGGACGTGATGAAGCGGCACTGTGCCATCGGAGCCGAGATTCTGCGTGAAGACTCCAAAGTGATGAATGCGTATCTCGCGTGGCGTGGCGCGCGCATGTGCTGTCGCAACGGAAACGCTCAGGACCCCATTCTGAAGATGGCCTTGTCGATTGCACTGACGCATCACGAATGGTGGGACGGAACCGGCTATCCGGTCGGTCTCGCCGGCGAAGAGATACCGCTGGAATCTCAGATCGTCGCCCTGGCGGACGTGTACGACGCTCTGTGCTCTGAACGGCCCTACAAGCCGGCGCTCTCGGAGGATGAAGCACTGATGGTTATACATGAAGAGGCCGGTCGGCACTTTAATCCAGCGGTCTACGCCGCCTTTGTAGAGTCAGTCGACAAGCTGCAGGCGATCCGAACAGAGTTGCGCGATGAGGTTTCCTGCCCGGCAGAGATAGGATGTACGACATGAAACGGATCCTGTTTGTTGACGACGAAGCCAACGTGCTCGACGGACTGAGGCGCACGCTGCGGCCAATGGAGTCAAAGTGGAAAATGGCCTTCCTCGATAGCGCTGAGAGGGCATTGGAAATGCTGCAACAGGAGACGGTTGACGCCATCGTCTCCGACCTTCGTATGCCCGGTATGGATGGGTTGCAGATGCTCCGGAACATCCGAGGCCATGAGTGTTACGCGTCCGTTGCAGTTGTAATGCTGACCGGTGAAGGGAGTGAGTCAACCGCCGTTGAGGCCATGAAGTGCGGCGCTCAGGACTACCTGGTCAAGGGGAGCGTAACGTGTGAACTGATCCAGCAGACCATTGAAAACGCCGTGGCTGCGGTCGTGAGGGAACGGCAACTCGTGGAGAGAAACGAGAAGATCACGCAGCTCTCGAAGCAGCTTGCCGAAACAAACGTGACGTTGTCGCAGATGAGTCGGCTTGACTCGATGACCAAGCTGCTCAACCGTCAGGCCTGGGAGGAGGCCATTGCTCTCGAACGGGAGCGATCGGTGCGACACGGTCGCTCCTACGCCGTCATCATGATCGACATCGATCATTTCAAGCAGTTCAACGATTCCATGGGGCACCCGGCGGGTGATGAATGCCTTCGTGCCGTGGCGACATGCATCGATCAGAGCACGCGGGTCATCGACATGGTCGGCCGATACGGCGGCGAAGAGTTCATTGTACTCGCGCCGGAAACGGATCTTGATGGTGCGATGGTGTTGGCTGAGCGAATCAGAAGCGCAATCTGGGACTTGCATATGCCGCATCCGGCCAGCAAGACGGCGGAGAGGGTGACGGTCAGCGTGGGGGTGGCCGTTCGGCCGGTGGCGCCGTGGGAGGATGTTGTTAAGGAAGCCGACGAAGCCCTGTACGCCGCCAAGGATGGCGGGCGGAATCAAGTACAGGTCGCGACGGGGTCGCGCAGCGCCAGGACGTGTGAGCGAGTCGCTGCGGGATCCTGATTGTCAGATGGAGGATACCGGGATGCCAGAGAAGAGGAACATCCTATTCGTTGATGATGAGCCGAACGTGCTCCAAGGTCTCAAGCGAATGCTGCGCACGATGCACCACGAATGGGAGATGAGCTTCTGTCCCGGCGGACAAGAGGCCCTACAGGTGCTGGCCGCAGGGGCTTTCGACGTGGTCGTTTCGGACATGCAGATGCCTGGCATGGACGGTGCCCGGTTGCTGGCCGAAGTCATGCAGCGATACCCTCGAATCGTACGCATTGTCCTATCGGGGCACGCATCCAAGCAGTCGGCTGTCAAGTCGGTCGGCGTGGCCCACCAGTTCCTGGCTAAGCCGTGTGATGCCGAGGTACTCAAGCGGACGATCAGCCAGGCCTTCGCGCTCCGCGAGTTCCTGCAAGACGAAGGACTGAAGCAGACTCTCTCACAACTGAAATCAGTGCCCAGTATGCCGGCGTTGTACGAGGAGTTGGTGGAAGAGCTTCAGTATCTGGACACATCGATCCAGCGGATCGGAGAGATCATAGCGAGAGATCCCGGCATGGCGGCCAAGATCCTGCAACTGGTGAACTCTGCTTTCTTCGGGCTTCCGCGGCAGGTCTCCAGCCCCGCCCAGGCGGCGAGTCTGTTGGGCGCCGACACCATCAAGGCGCTCGTGCTCGGCATCGATGTCTTCTCCCAGTTCAAAACCGCCGCAGTCGGGGGCATCACGCCGGAGTCGATTCAAGAGCACAGCACCAAGATAGCAACGATGGCGAAGCAGATTGCGATGGCCGAGAAGGCCGAGCGAGAGGTGGCGGATGCCTCATTGATGGCAGGCTTCTTGCATGATGTCGGCAAGCTGATCCTCGCGCAAAACCTGCCGGAGCAATACCGGGAGGTTGCGACGTATATGTCAGAACAAGATGTTTCACTGAGCGATGCCGAGCGTAAGGTACTTGGGGCCACACATGCCGAGGTGGGAGCCTACCTCCTGGGGCTCTGGGGGCTTCCCGATCCCATTGTGGAGGCAACGGCCTTTCACCACTGTCCCGGCAAGTCCCTCGGGCAATCCTTCTCGTCACTTACGGCGGTCCACGTTGGCAATGCATTTGCGCATGAGAGGGAGGGCACAGACAAGACGGAAGGGCTTGACCTTGAGTACCTGACCCAGCTGGGCATTGCGGATCGGGTGCCCACATGGCAGGCAGCTTGTAAGGGCGCTACAGAGAAGGCGGAGGTGACGTGTGAGTAAGAAGATCCTGTGCGTCGATGATGACCCGAACATCCTGAATGCCTACAGACGCGGGCTCCGAAGGCTATTCGAGATCGAGACGGCGGAGGGCGGTGCTGAGGGCCTGGAGGCAATCGCTTCCCAAGGCCCGTTTGCTGTGGTTGTCTCTGACATGCGTATGCCGGGAATGGACGGCATCCAATTCCTGACCGCAGTGAAGAAGCGCGCGCCCGAGAGTGTGCGCATCATGTTGACGGGCAACGCCGACCAGCAAACGGCGATGGACGCAGTAAACGAAGGAAGCATCTTTCGCTTCCTGACCAAGCCTTGTCCACCCGAACATCTCGCCAAAGCGCTGACTGCGGGTATCGAACAGTACCGTCTGATTACTGCTGAAAAGGAACTACTCGGGAAGACCCTCA
>JBDRKQ010000071.1:0-14325 GCA_043813895.1 Planctomycetota bacterium | reverse complement strand
GAAATCGAATACGCCGTACGCGGACCAATCCCGCAGCGGGCTGCGGAGTTGGCGAAGGCGGGGCGGCGGACGATTGCTTGTAACATTGGGAATCCGCAGGCGTTGGGGCAGAGGCCGATCAGTTTTTACCGGCAGGTGCTCAGCCTGCTCGAGACGCCTTCGCGGATCGGGCGGGAGCGGGCGATCAACAAGCTCCGTGCGGCCGACCCGTCGGCGCTGGCGGGATTGGGGGAGGAGGACTTCGTCTGCGAGTACGTGCTTGGCCTGTGCGACGACATCCTTGCGAAACTGCCGACCGGCACGGGGGCGTACACCGAGAGCAAGGGGCCGTTGTTCATCCGGGAGGCGATTGCGCGGTACATCGACCATCGCGACGGTGTGGCGGGCGGGCAATGCGCAACGGGCGGCCGGGGCGAGACGAGTGGCGAGGGGGCGGCCGGCGGCGCGGGCGTGCCGTCGAATCCTGAGGATATCTTCCTGACGAACGGCGCGAGCGAGGCGGCGAAGTATCTGATCGACATGATGATCGCTGACCGTAACGACGGCATCATGATCCCGATCCCGCAGTACCCCTTGTATTCGGCGGCGATCCGCAAGGCCGGCGGCGTGCAGGTGAATTACTATCCGGACGAGGACAACGGGTGGACGCTGGACCGGTCGATTCTGGAAGCGGCGTATGACGGGGCGGTGCGACAGGGCGTGACGGTCAAGGCGATCGTCGTCATCAACCCGGCCAACCCGACCGGTGCCATCATGCCGCGACAGAGCATCCAGGACGTGGTGGACTTCGCGATGCAGCGGGGCCTGCCGGTCATTGCCGACGAGGTGTACCAGCACAACCTGTACGGGGCGACGTTCGACTCGTTCGCGAAGGTGGTCGGCGAGGCGCCGCTGCCGTTGTTCAGCCTGCACAGCACGTCGAAGGGGTTTTACGGCGAGTGCGGGCACCGGGGGGGGTATGTCGAGGTGCGAAACGCGCCGAAGGTCCGCGGGAGCAGCCTGGGCTTCACCGATGTTCTGCTCAAGCTGGCATCGATCAGCCTGTGCTCGAACACGATCGGGCAGGTGCTGACGTATCTGATGGTGAGCCCGCCGCCTGAGGGCAGCGAGCCGTACGAGCAGTTCGTGCGGGAGAAAGAGGGCGTGCTGGGCGAGCTGTATCAGAAGGCCGTGCGGATTCGCGAGGCGCTGGCGGAGATGGACGGCGTCGAGTGCTTCGGTCGGACCGGCGCGATGTACCTCTTTCCGCGGCTGAACAAGCTGCCGGCGGGCACGGGTGATTTCGAGTACTGCATGGCCCTCCTCGAATCGACCGGCCTGTGCACGGTGAACGGCTCCGGCTTCGGTCAGAAGGAGGGCACGCATCACCTCCGCATCGCCTTCCTCCCGCCGCGCGATCTACTCGAACGGGTGTTGCCGGAGTGGGTTGCGTTTCATAACGAGTATGTTGCCAGGGCGTGATTCGTAACGATGGATTCTGTATCATGCCTGCGTTTGTGTGGCGGAATCGCCTTAGGGAGTGTGTATGAAAAAGCTGAACGAATGCCGAAGGGTGGCACGGGCGTCCCGCTCGTAGCCGCACGGGCAAGATGCCCGTACCACCCATATGAAATGTGCAGTTTATTGATGCGCGAGTCCTTAGCGTAATCCGATTGGATGAATCATGCCTGAGTCACTCGAGTTCAAACTGGTCGATGCGTTTGCGTTGTCCGCGTATTCCGGCAACGTCGCCGGCGTGATCTTTGATGCCGACGGGCTCGCGGACGATCAGATGGTCGCGATCGCGCGGGAGTTCAACGCCAGCGAGACCACGTTCATCCTCGAACCGACCACGCGCGACGCGGGCGTGCGGTTTCGCTGGTTCACGCCGGGCTGCGAGGTGGACTTCTGCGGACACGCGACCCTGGCAGGCGTACACGCGCTGCTGCAGGCGGGGCGGTTTTCGCACGCCTTGAAGGAGCCTGGCACGTTGCTGCCGATCGAGAGCAAAGCAGGCATCCTGACTGTGCGCGTCGAGATGCACGATCAACCGCAACAGGGATACACAATCTGGCTGGATATGCCGCACTGCGAGCCGAAGGAACAGCCGGTCGTCGTGCCGGCCATCATCCGACAACTGGGCCTCACCGATGACGACGTGGACCCGGCGATCCCCGCGATCCGAACGCTGGACGACGACGTGATTCTCGCCTTGAAGAACCTGCCCACGCTACTGGGCTTGCGGCCGCCTATGGCGGACTTGGCTCGATACTGCGAGAAACACGGCATCCGCGGCGTGTGCGTCACGACGACAAACGTCTTGTCGGCGGCGACGGCAGTGCAGTCGCGCTTCTTCGCACCGGCAGTCGGCATCGATGAAGACCCGGTGACGGGTTCCGTACACGGCCCACTTGGATTGCACCTTGTCGAGAGCGGTGTCGTGAAGCTGAAGGACGGCAGGGCGGACTTCCACTGCGCCCAGGCCAAGGCGGGCGGCCGCGCGGGCCTCGTGCGGGTCGTCGTTACGCAATCGGCAGGGGGTGAGAAACACGTTCGCATCGGCGGCCGCTGCGTGACCACGGCAAGCGGCACGTTGCAGGAGCTACCGCCCAAGCAGTAATCCCCCTCAACGGAACTTGCCGCGGAAACGGTCCGCGGGGTACTTCTTGGCGTTCTTCACGATCTTGTCACGCACCGCCGAAGACACGTCGATGTCGAGGGCGTTGGCGAAGGAGAGCGCGAAGCAGAGGATGTCGGCCAGCTCTTCGCGAACTTGCTGCATGTCCTCTTCGGTATTGCGGACTTCCCGTGACGCCTCCGCTCCGAGCCACTGGAAATGTTCCATAAGTTCGGCCGCTTCGATGGCGATGGCCATCGACAGGTTCTTCGGGCTGTGGAACTGCGACCAGTCACGCTCATCCACGAACTGCCGGATCATTTGCCGAAGTTCCGCGACCGTGGTGTTGTCATCCGCCATAAGCACACTCCCAGCGGCCGCGCGCGAATCGGGCGGCACGCCAGCCATTGCAGCATGCATGACAGAATAGCACCGGGAATCACCGGGTGGAAGTGCGGCAATGTGAGAGGGCGATCCGCAAGCCGCGTCTGGAGAATAAACGCTTATCGCTTTCGCCGTCTGGACGGGGCGATGTTGCGCCGTCGCATCGTCTCCATGCGGTCGCGCAGGACGGAGGCGTCTTCGTACCGTTCCTCCTGGAGTGCCTTTTGCAGCTCCGTTTCGAGCTTGTCGATCGGATCGGTGGGGAGCCGAGCGGCGATCTCGTCGCGCAGCGCCACGAGAATCAGCACCTCGGTGGCCTTCTCAAAATCCTCCTCCTGATCCGCCTCGACCATGATCTCGTGGATCATCTTCAAGCCGGCCTTGACCCGCGCCATCGCCGTCTTGAACGCCCCCTTCCGCAGGGCGAGGTGGGCCTGGGCTCGCGTATTCATCATGATCAGGTAGGGACGGTACTGCTCCAATAGGATCCGATCCGACTCCTCCCGGGCACACTCACCGCAAAGGTCGAGCACCCTGAGGTTTCGTGCGGTGTCCAGTGCGACGCCCTCGAAGTCTTCCAGCACGAACTTGGCGAGATAGCGATGGTAATACTGCACCGACTCTTCCCGCAGCGCCTGGCATTCGTCCGGCGTCAACTCGAAGCCGAGGTCTGTGCCGTTTCGCTCAACGTGCTCTGCGCGTCTTTTTTCGTGATGTGCGAGCAACGATTCGCACCCGCGCGGACGCCGTCCGTCCGGACGGCCGCTCGCCTCCATTTGCAGCATCCCGAGATCAAGCCGCATCTGAATCTTGACCGCACCGTCATCGCCGATGACCTTGCGCACCGTGATCTGGTTGGGCTCATAGTCCCAGTCAGCCAGGATTTTGCCAAGGTCCAAGGACGACATCGCGATTCTCCTTCGGTCGCTTTCCACTCAAGTATACAACCCCAAATCGCGCGGCAGCGCGGCCTTTTTGCAGAACGCGGCCAAGAAACGGGATTCCGGCGAACGTGCCGATAAAGAGTGGCCTCCGGGCGACGGCACACCTATAATTGGTTTTGGACGCGCACAAGATCCGCCGCGCATCACCGCCCCTGGACTATTGAAAAGTGCGAAGATATCGGCCCTTGCCCCTCCGCATCGGCAATCCCTGCGCGTGTCGAGAGCGTGGCGCGTACCGGCAACGCTCACGTCCTTTCGCTCGGTGTCATCACTGTGGCATTCGTATCGCAGTGCAGGATCGCCTCCCGACAGAAGAACCGCGGACTTCAGTCCGCGCGGTTGTTTCCGTCGCGGGGGCTTTTGCGCCTGTGGACGCCCGCGCGGACCGAAGTCCGCGGCTCCTCGACTGCGTGGGACGCGCCTCCTACGGCGGCGGCGCGAGGAGTTGTTCGGCGATCCGCTCGGCGGCAAGACCGTGGGCAATCTCGTTGGGATGCTGATCCGTCGGGTGAACCCACAGGGACTCAGCGTGGTGGCCGCGATACACATCGAGCAGGTCGATGAACTCACACCCGGCATCGCGGACGGCACTCTCTATCCTGGTGTGGATATCCTGAAAAGGGTATTCACCGTCCAACTCCCACAGCACGGGAAACAGAACGACGACGAACCGAAACCCGTCCCGCTGGGCGACATCCTTCTGCATTCCGAGCAGAATCTCCTGGCACCGCTGCCACCGGGGTGATTCGAAGCTGTTTCGTATGCTGTCGAAGTATTCTCGCTGGAGTTCTCTCGCACGTCTGCCTCGTTCGAAGATTTCCCAGATGCGCGAGACGCAGGCCAACGGCGACGGTTCGAGTTCACGCGTCATCGCTTCGTTTTGGCGGATCGTCTCCGAAAACTCCGTGACATCGTTCAGGAAGAAGCCCAACGTCACCACATCCGGCCGAAACTGCCTGCACCGCATCAGAAAGAACGCGACCGCATCGTTGGTCCCGTACCCCTGAACGCCCGCGTTCAGCACCTCGACATCCCGGTCCGGCATCGCCGAACCCAGCAATACCGCCAACTTCGCCGGATAGGTGTCTGAGTAGCGTACTCCTTCACCAAACGTGAACGAATCGCCGAGGCAGATCACGCGAAACGTGTCCGGGGCCTTTCCGATCGGCACGGCCGCGCCGCGCATCCCGAACCCGTTGATGCGATAGGTGACCCGGCCGTCCGGCCCGAAGTATCCCCGCTGATCGCCGGTGGGATCGTAAACCGAAGAAAACGTCACGTTGGGTTGATAAACGATCGGTCCGTTCGGAAGTTGGGTAAACGGTATGCCGCCTTCGGGCTCGATCCTGTACTTCGCGCACACCGGTGGACCCAGGCCAAACACGCGAACAACCCCCTCGGCAGTACACAGCGTCAGCAGAAGGCTTGCCACGCACACGCCCCAACGCATCCATCTGCGCGGTGAAGCGGCTCGTGGGGAATCGCCGTCTCCGTTGCCGTCAGGTTGGTTTCTCGCCTCGATCATCGTCACATATTCCTGCAAACACGGCGGTTCGGCATCGTTTGAATCGGCCCCTAGCCGATCGTCCCGAGCACTAGGTCAATCTGATGTCTTGTGGCATCGCATCCAGCATGTCTGGGGGCGGGGCAATCGGCAGAACCACGGTGAACTCCGAGCCCTTGCCGACCGCGCTCGCCACTGCGATGCTGCCGGCCAACAGCGAGACAAGCTCCTTGCTGATTGCCAGACCGAGCCCCGTACCGCTGTGTTCGCGGGTCATCGAATCGTCCAACTGCCGGAACTTCTCGAACACCTCGGACAACTTGTCCGAGGGGATGCCGATGCCCGTATCGCGTACGATGATCGAGATGTGGGTCTCATCCACGCTCGCCAGCTTCAACTCCACGACGCCGCCCTCCGGCGTAAACTTCATCGCGTTAGAGAGCAGGTTGTAGAGGATTTGCTGGATCCGGCCGGCATCGCTCTCTATGACGGGCAAGTCCGGCGGAATGACCGAGACGAGTTGCAGGCTCTTCTTCTCCGCCAACGGCCGCATGAAGTCAACGAGATTACTCGCCATGTCTTGCATGTTGACCTGCACTATGTGCAATTCGAGCTTCCCCGCTTCCATCTTTGCTAGGTCGAGCAGGTCGTTGATGATGCCCAGCAACATCCGGCCGCTGGACATGATGTTCTCCGAATACCGGAGTGTTCTGCCTCCTTCGGCCGTGGCGGATTCTCGCAGGAGTTCGGCAAACCCGATGATCGAGGTCATGGGCGTCCGCAGTTCATGGCTCACGTTCGCCAGGAACTGGCTCTTGATCTTGTTGGCTTCAAAGAGCGCGACGTTCCGCTCCGCCAATTCTCCCAGTCGCGTGTCCAGGCTCTTGTTGATGGTCTTGAGTTCGTTTTCGGAAGCCTCGAGGTGGGATAACATCGCGTTGAACGCGCGGGCCAACTCCTCGAACTCGTCGCCCGTAGCAATCTTGCTCCTGATGCTGTGCTCGCCCTGGGACACGCCTTCCGCCACCCGGCGCAAGGCTCGCACCGGAGACAGGATCAACTTCTGGGTGATGAGATAGAAGACGAGCACCGCCAGGGTGCCCGCCAGCGCGCCAGCCATCAGGCTCAGGCCAAAGTTGATCCACAGGTCGACCTTCGCGGTGACGACCGGGTATTCGACCGACACGACCCCCAGGAGCGTGCCCGGTGGGTGCCTGCCTCCTGTAGAGCGATAGGGAAGGACGATGCGATAGACCAGTTCCCTGCCGACCGACTCGACGGATGGCACCGCTTCGGTGAGTGCCGGGTTCTGGGCCAACGAGACGGCGGCCTGCTTCACGTACTCGTCCGCACCAGGGAGGTTTCGTGGCTTTGACGGGTCCGATAATGCCAGCAATCGTGGCGACGGGCTGTGAAAGCCGTGCTGTGCTGCGCCGGTTGGCCACCAGCGGTCCAAGGCCCGTTGTTTTGGCTCCCAGCGCCCGCTGCTCAAGTCGCTTCGTGCCATGGCCAGTCGGCCGGCCTGCCGGGCAACTTGCGTGTTCGCCTCATGCACCAGGTCGCGCATTCGCAACCACGGCACAAAGAGAGCCGCAGCCACGATCACCACCACGGCACTCCCGAAAAGCAGACGGCACTTGGCCGCAAGAGAGATCGATAATGAGGTGAATCGGAACATCGCAGGAACACTCCGCGACGTATGCTATCATATTGAGGCGACGCCGTAGCGTGTCGCTCCCGGCGTCTTCGGGAGATAAACTCGGTGTTGGATCGGCCCGATTATTCCGATATCATAACATGTTTCAGCAATTGAAGTTGGAGACGGCATGAAACGCGATTTTCTGATTCTGCCCACCGTTTTTGCGCTGGCCTCCCTGGGGCTCTGTTCCGCGGCCGAGGCACAGGTTTGGCGCGGGGGGGGGGGACGGCGGATGTTCGGAGCCGGATTCCATCACGAAGCCTCGCCGGCACGGGCCCTCAAGGCCGGCGGGCCCTTGGGACCATCGGCTCAAACCGGTACAAAGGGGTCCGCACGCGAGCGGAAGCGCTTCTCCGCATGTCGCCCTTGCGGCGGTTCGAATACGGCATGTTGTCCGATGTTCCCCCGCCATCCAGTCCGATCACTCAGATTTTGCACCAGCGAAACCTGCTCAGCGTTCGCTCGCCCCTGGGCAGACGCGCGTCCATCCTAATCGGACGCAACCCGCTCACAACGCTCTCCTCACCTGGAGACACAGAGAATGCCCTGGCCAAGGATGCAGTGAATTCCGCTCCAGAGCCTGAAGGCGCCTTCGCCAGCGAACCTGGCAATTACGAGGATCTTCTGGCGGCCCGCCTTGAACGCAGAGCCGCGGAAGCTTTTGACCTCGGCGCGGCTTATTACCGAACAGGGGACTTCTCCCGCGCACGCCATTCATTCGATATGGCGCAGCAGGTTTGGAGCGACAAAGCCCAGCCATACTTGGGCGCCATGCTTACCTCGTATAGAATGGGCAGCTATCATCGGGCGACGACGGAACTCGTGAACGCAATTGAACGAATGCAGACGCTCGACGATCTCAAGATCGAAGGCTTCATCGAGAGGTTCTTCGAAGGAGAAGGCCTGAGCGCCAAGCAGGCGGAGTTTCGGAAGATCGTTGACTCGGCCAACGTCTTCGTGGCAGCGACACAGGGCAGCGCCAGGCCGAACCTCCTGCTGGCGTACTTCGCCTGGATGAACGGTGATCTCGGCACCGCGATCGCCGCGGCCGAAATCGCGCCCGAGGGCTACAGGGAGGAACAACAGGAGCATATTCGGAGGTTCCACGAGCTCCTGATCCAAGAACAGCAAACCGCGGCAACGCGCACCGAGTAACGGGCTCCCTGGAAGAAGCGAGCGTTGCGCGGAAATGCCGGCTGGGCAGGGTATGCCAGCACCGCCCTCACCGATCCGATGATACCCTGAGCATCTCCGGATACAGTAGCATGCAGCGTCATGGCGTCTCCGGACATTGGTTGAGAAAGGCGGGCACGCAGCCACATGCCAGAGGTCGAACAGAAAAGCCAGACGACACCGGCCGGTTTGAGGTGGCTGCACTACCGTCAGGCCCTCTCCCTTCTTGCGCACGCCTTCCTTTTTGTCGTGGCGTTCTTCTTCGCGTTCGGGTTGTACTACAACTTCAAGAACTTCCATCTTTGGTTCACGCCTTTCTTTGTTCCGCTCCTGCCGATCGTCGTCGCCATTCGGATGAGCGTCTTCGCCCTGATGAAGATGTTCCGCGGCTCCTGGCGATACGTCGGCATGAGAGACATGCTCTCCGTGATCAAGGCCACGCACATCAGTACTTTCTTCTTCCTATTGGTCTTTTGGGTCATCGAATACACCTGCGGCTACTTCGGCAACCGGGGCCCGGGTCAATTCCCGCAGGCGGTCTTCTTGCTCGATTGGGGAACAACCATTGCCACCATCTGCGGCGCCCGAATCCTCGTTCGCCTTTACCACGAGGAGATTCGTCCTGTCGCAACAACCGGACGTCGCCAATGCCTCATCGTCGGTGCGAGTGATACGGGTGAGGCTCTGCTGCGCGAGATCCTTCGCATGCCGGTCGAGCGGTATCGCGTTGTCGGCTTCCTCGATGACGATTCTTCCAGGCACGGCTCCCAGATCCATGGCGTGCCGGTCCTCGGCCCGATCGACCGTGCCCGTGAGCTTTGCGAAGAGCACGAGATCAAGGAGTTGCTGCTCGCGATCCCCGGCGCCCCTCAGCGTCGCATCCGCAAGATCGTCGAACAGCTCCAGGGGCTGAATGTCCTGTTCCGTACCATCCCCGCGATGGAGGAAGTCATTGAGGGTCGCGTCACGGTCTCGCAGATTCGAGACGTGGCCATCGCCGACCTGCTCGGCCGCGAACAGGTCGAACTTGACGAGGCGAAGATCAGCGAGAGCCTTCGCGATCAACGGGTTCTTGTGACGGGCGCCGGCGGTTCTATCGGCTCCGAGATGTGCCGCCAACTCCTGCGATACCACCCCGCGAAGCTAATCCTGCTCGAACAGGCGGAAAACAACCTCTTCGAGATCGACCGGGAACTCGGCGCGATTGCCCCGGACATACCGCGGGTCTGCTGCGTGTGCGACATCTGCGACGCGAAGCGCGTGGATCGCATCTTCGAGGCTCATCAGCCCGTAGTCGTCTACCATGCCGCGGCCCACAAGCACGTGCCCATGATGGAGATCAACGTCGGCGAGGCAGTCAAGAACAACATCCTCGGCACGAAGACCGTGGCCGACGCCGCCAAGAAGCACGACGGCGTCCAGCGGTTCGTCATGATCTCGACCGACAAGGCGGTCAACCCGACCAGCGTGATGGGCTGCACGAAGCGCGTCGCGGAGATGTACATCCAGCAACTTCGCCAGGACGCGACGACGCAGTTCATGACTGTGCGATTCGGCAACGTCCTCGGCTCCAGCGGCAGCGTCGTGCCCATCTTCGCCAAGCAGATCGCCGCGGGCGGTCCCGTCACCGTGACCGACCCGGCCATGACGCGATATTTCATGACCATTCCCGAAGCCAGCCAACTCGTTTTGCAGGCCGGCATCAGGGGCAAGGACGGTGATATCTTCGTCCTCGACATGGGTGAGCCGGTGAAGATCGTTGATCTGGCGCGAGAGATGATCACCCTCAGCGGCCTTCGGCCCGGCGAGGACGTCGAGATCAAGATCACCGGCATCCGGCCGGGCGAGAAGCTCTACGAAGAACTCAGCGTCACCGGCGAGAACATGAGCAAGACCACCCATGAGAAGATCTACGTCTGGCGAAACCGGAAGGAAGACTGGCCGCGCGTCTGCGAACTGATGGGTAAACTCATCGAGTCCGCAGACGAACTTTCCCCGGAAGAACTGAAATCCCGCCTCGGCGAAGTCGTGCCCGAGTTCAATCCCGGGGCCGAATCCGCATCGTCGTCACAGGCGGCGCTAAACCGATAGCACTATCGCGACGAGCGCAATCCCCACTCCGTGATTGAAGGAAACACAGGTCTTTGATTGGGGGCCTCTACGACTCAGGCCACGGCCTGAGTCGGCTCTTCCTCAAACCGCACGCTTACGCGTTTCGACACGCCGGCCTCTTGCATCGTCACGCCGTAGATGACGTCTGCGATGCTCATCGTGCGCTTCGCGTGGGTGATGACGATGAACTGCGAGTGCTTGACGAACTCCTGGATCACGTGGTTGAACCGGACGTTGTTCGACTCGTCGAGCGCCGCGTCCACCTCGTCCAGTAGCACGAACGGCGACGGGCGGCTGCGGAACACCGCCAGCAGCAAGGCGATCGCCGTCAACGTCTTCTCGCCGCCGCTCAGCAGGCTGATGCTCCGCGGCTCTTTCCCGGGCGGCCTGGCCGTGATTTCGATCCCGCACTCCAGAACATTGTCCGGGGCCATCAGGCTCAATTCCGCCTTGCCGCCGCCGAAGAGTTTCCTGAACAGTGCGGCGAAGTGCCCCTGGACGGCCGTGAAAGTCTCCAGGAATCGCTGCTCCGATTCCGTGTTGAGCTTCTCGATGAGAGACAACAGCTGGCGTTCACTTGAACGCAGGTCGTCCCGTTGGCTGGTCAAGAAATCGAGACGCTTCTCGAGTTCCTCCTGCTCGGTGATGGCGTCGAGGTTCACGTTGCCCAGCCGATCGATCTTTTGACGAAGCGATTCGATTTCCGCCTCGATCGCCGGCCAATCCTGCTCGTCGTCCGGCGTGTAGCCCTCGTACTGCGCCTCGAGATTCACCGACAACTCGTCCGCCACACGGCTGACCAACCCGTCCAGACGCGTGCGAACCTCCTGGAGCTTGATCTCCCGCTCGCGGAGTTGCGACTCGGTCTCTTCCAACTGGCTTCGCAGCCGCCGAGCCTCAACGATGTAGTGCTCAACCGCCTGCCGCCGCTCGTCACGATCCTGCCGCAACGACATCGAGCGGTGCAGCAGCGTCTGGTTCTCCTCTGTGAGCTCCGCGAGCGTCTGCTGCGCCTCGAGCGCCTGCGATTCCGACTGCTCGATCCGTTGCCGGGCCTCGACTACGTCGCGATTCGCCTGCTCGTGATCCGCTTCCAACTTGCCCCGCGATGTCTGCAACTCTCGGATCGTCTCGCTGATACCCGCCTTCAACTGCGTCAGCTCGCCAATCCGAACGCGAGCAGCGGTGATCTCCTCGCCCATGGCCGCCCGCTTCGTCGAGAGCGCCGCCACTTCGGGTTGCAGATGCTCGACCGCCCGCTCGCCCTCGCTGCTCTGGTGCTCCAGTTCTGAGAGCACGTTCGTACTCGCGGACTCCTTCTCCTGCATCTCCTGCAAACGCGTCACAAGGACGGAGACCTCCGAGGCGATTAGCGGGCGCTCCTCCGTCAACGTCCGGACCTTCTCATCGACCGTGGACAATTCCGCCTCGCGCTCGACACGCTGCGTCTTCGCCTCATAGACCGCGGCCTGCAAATCGGCCTGCACGGATTCCAGGTGCCGCGCCTGCGTCTCGCTCTCCCGGAGATTCGCCGCCAAACCGTCGATCCGCTGATGGACCTCTTCGACTTCCTTCGCCAACTCGCGCAACTCGCTTCGCCGGCTGATCATGCCGGTATCGCTGCCCAACGAGCCGAGGCCGATCCGGCCGTCCGGTTCCCAGACGATTCCCTCCATCGTCACGAACCGTGCCGAGCCGGACACCATGTCCGCCAGCCGTCGCGCGTCCTCCAGCGATTCGACCGCATACGTCCGCCCGAGTAAGTGGCGTGCCAGCCGCTGACAGGACTCCGGGTAACGCACCCAGTCCAGCACGTTTGCGATGAAGCCTTCCTGCCCGGACATGTCCGGCCCGCCGATAACCGGCTGCATGCAGTCCAGGCAATACGCCTGTACGCGCCCGCTCAACTCGGCGAGGGCCTCCCGATCCGCCAGGAGCTGATCCCGCCGAGTCACGACCAGATGCTTTTCGAGGCTTCCCAGGACAGCCTCGACGATGCTCGCGTGTGCGATGTCCGCCTCGAACAACTCGCCCACAGCACCGAGCACGTAGGAGAAAGTCCGGCCGTCCTCGTCGGCATCGCGACGTTCGAGGATCTCCCTCGCACCGGTCAACAACCCCTCGTGTCTGCGATCCATCTCGGAAAGAACCTGTCGCCGACTCTCCAATCCGCTGCGATATTCCTTCGCCGCGGCATGTTGATCCGCCATCGCCGATCGGTGCCGCGCCAACTCGGCCGCCCGCTCTTTGGTCTCTTCGAGCTTCGCCGTCTGCTCTTCGATAAGCTGCTTGATCTCGTCGCGACGGGCTTGAAGCTGCTGTTGACGCGCAATCGCCTCCGCGAGTTCCGTCGCGAGCACGACACCGCGTTCGTCGAGCTGCGCTTTCTGCTTCGTCAACGACTCATGATGCAGGTTCAGACCCTGAATCTCGTTGCGAAGCCGACTTGTGCGATGGAGTAGGTCGATAATCCCGGCCTTCTCGTCTTCCAAACGCTGGCGTTTCCGATCGAGTTCGCTGGCATGTTGCCGGTCTGCCTCTTGCAGCGAGGCCAGCGTGTCTTCCGCCTTCCGGAGGTCCAACCCGACCGCCCCGGCCTCTTCATCCTGCTCTTGGAGCCGGGTATCCAGGGCAGCCACCTGCTCGTCGAGCCCGGCCAGCCTCTCGCGCGACCGCTCCAGAAGATCCGTCTGATCGCTGATCCGCCGCTTGGAAGCCGCGATCCGCTCCTCGTGCCCGGTGATCTGCGATTGGACCGTCAGCAACCGGCTATCGACCGTTGACAACTCCCCTTCAAGCTGGGTGATCCGGACGTTGTTGTCGCTGGTCTTGGTATCGTTCTGCGAAAGGGCCCCGCGCAGTCCGGTCGCCTGGTCGCTGAGCCCGTCGACCTCACCCTGGGTCCCATCCCGCGACACCCGCAGCCGGTGGTACTCCGACAGGGCGTAGGTGCTGCGCAGCTCCCGCAGACGCTGCGAATATGCCTGGTAGTTCCTCGCCTTGCCGGCGGCGAGCTTCACGCTACGAAGTCGCTTCTCGACCTCCTCGACGATGTCCTGCACGCGGAGGAGGTTTTGGTCCACCCGTTCGAGCCGCCGCTGTGCTTCCTTCTTGCGGACCTTGTACTTGCTGATCCCGGCCGCCTCTTCGAAGATCATCCGCCGGTCCGCCGGGTTCGCCTGGAGGAGGACATCCACCCGCCCCTGTTCGATCACGCTGTACGCGTCAACACCGATCCCCGTATCCAGGAACAACTCGCGGACGTCCTTCAGACGACAGACCTGCTTGTTGAGCAGGTACTCGCTTTCGCCGGATCGGTACAGCCGCCTCGAAACCACGACCTCCGCCTGATCGACCGGCAGACACCCGTCCGAGTTGTCGAACGCCAGGTCCACCTGGGCAAGGCCCGAGCTCTTTCGAGTGCCGGACCCGTTGAAGATCACGTCCAGCATCTGCTTGCCACGGAGGCTCTTGGCGGATTGCTCCCCCAGCACCCATTTGACGGCGTCAACGACGTTGGATTTGCCACAGCCGTTCGGACCCACGATGCACGTGATCCCGGGCTCGAATTGGAACTCCGTCTTGTCGGCGAAGCTCTTGAACCCTGTCGCTGTGAGTGTCTTGAGAATCATGTGCTACGCCAGCCTCCATGCCGCACGATGTCTGAGAGCCGCGGCTCCATCACGGCCTTCCGCCCCAATCGTCCCGGCCTGACGCCGGAATCCCGGTATAATATCGTCAATCTCCGTCGGATGCCAGCAGGATGTCGATCGCGGCTTCTCAAGGCGGATATGGTAGTGTCGGCGGCGAGCATCCACGCCCCAGGCTGTGGCGTCGGCCCCCCCTGGGCGACCTGCAGAATTGAGGGTGTCCGCCACGCAAACCGCGGCCACCGGGGGCCGACCCAAACCCC
>JBDRKQ010000070.1:0-27347 GCA_043813895.1 Planctomycetota bacterium | reverse complement strand
TCGTAGTTTCGTAGGGTCCGCTGTGCGGACCAGACACCTCTATCCCAGTACCCAAAGCCCGGACCATCGAACCCGCCGTGCCGAATCGCGTATAATAAGAAGAGGCGTCTGAAACGCCGCGACAGGGGGAACCTCGATGCGATCCTTCGCGATCAGTGTGCTGCTTCTCGGAGGCACGATCCCTTCCATGGCGAATGCGGATTTCATCGTGTCCTCGTGGGATTTGCTCACATACGTGTATCAAGGAGCCAGCGGGGAGGATGACTACGTAACGTCCACCGTGGTCCAGAATCCCTACCACACGACTCATTTTGCTTCTATTGGCGACACGACCTCCCAGACCAATTACGACATCTCTTGGCTGCTTGATTTCGGCGGTTTCGATATCCAGGCAGCCCACATGGCAGAAGGGGCCGAAGGAGGCGTGACGTCGGCCCTCTCTTCCGGCCACATCTGGATCACGCCCACGGAGGACCTCTTGCTGAGCCTGGATGCCGCCTATTCATACGAGTTCTCCAGTTCTGCTGCGATGCTCGCTGGATTGACCATCGGTGTTTCGTACGCTGACCAGCCTGGCGGGATCTTCGGCCAGATGGAGCAGGCCGTCACGTTTCCCGGTGAACCCCTGAGCGGCACACTCGCCATCCAGGCGGACATCATCCTCCCCGCGAACGAAACCTGGGTGCTCGGCTACAGCACAAAGGTTCACACCTTCAGCGGCTCCGCCGGATCGACTGTCACCGGCGACGGCCACGTGTCGTTTACCATCACGCCCGAGCCGACCACCGCCTCGCTCCTTGCCCTCGGCGGCTTGATGCTCATCCGACGCAGGCGACGCGGAAGAAAGCGAAGAATGTAGGATTGAGAATGTAGGTAGCGTCGGCGACGCGGACGCAAACGCCAGGTCCGGCCGAATCCGGCTTTCTACATTCTCCATTCTGCATTCTCAATTCCCCTCCAATTCGCGAAGCGCTGAACACGACTCACTAACGCACGCCATGCAGGCGAGAGCAAACAAACGACACCGTAGTCCGAAGACTTTGCGGGCGTTTGCGGGCGTTTACACTTTTTTCTGCTGTAAACGGGAGCAACAAGCGTGTGCCAAACACAAACCCGCCCCCACCGGCAAGAAAAACAAAAAAAAGTCGCGAGACCGGGTGGCATGGGTCAACTTGTCAGGATTTCGCGCGCTCTAGTATGACAGCGCTGGATCGGCTCAAGCTGGGGCGAGTGCTGTGTCAATGAGACTTCTGAGCATGACATCAGGAGTTCTCGTCATGAATGCCGATCAGATTCGATCGTTGCAGCCGGCGTTGGCTGCGCTGCTGGAGCGGTTTCGTCCTTTTTTCGCACGGCAGACGACCTTTGACCACTGGCATCGTTACCTGGTCGGCTTGCTGGCTGGTTTGAAACGCAAGAGCATCGAACCCATCGCCCTGGCGGCGGGTGTGCCGGTGCGAACGGCTACGGGGGGAAAAATCCGCGGATCACCCTGGAGCAAGTGGCCGACGCGGCGAACACGCTGGCATCGAAGATCTGGAACCGGTGGCCACAATCGTGGCGTGATTTGATCGAGCAGTGCGCGTACCACGAGGAGCGTAATGAGGCATCCTACAAGAGCCGGCGAAAAACCGCGGAACGAACGGATACTTCATAGCGCTGTCGTATTAAACCGGCACGTTCGGCACGGGCAGATCCGTCATGTCTCTGGCGAGCTTCAGCGGGCCGACTGCCGCCTCAACCGCCTCCAATATACTGCAATCCTCGACCATCACGCGGATCGCCTCGATGTCCGGATACAGCACACGATCGTCCTTCAGGGCCGGCACCTTCGAGCGGATGAGGTCGTAGGCGACGCCCGTTCCCTTGCCCGGTCGCCGGCCCTCCTGGAACTCATACGCCTGTGCCGCCGACATCATCTCGATTGCGAGTACGGTCCGCACGTTCCGGAGAATCTCGTTGCACTTGCGGACCGCGATCGGCCCCATGCTCACGTGGTCCTCCTGATCGGCGGAAACGCTGATCGAATCCACTGAGGCCGGATGCGAAAGCACCTTGTTCTCCGAGACCAACGCCGCCGCCGTGTACTGCGCGACCATCAGTCCGGAGTTCAGCCCCTTGCCCTCGACGAGGAAATCAGGCAGGCCAGACAGCGTGGGGTTCAACAGCCGGTTCGTGTGGCGCTCGGAGAGATTGGCCAACTCAGAGAGGGCGATGCAGAGGTAATCGGCCGCCATGCCGATCCCCTGGCCGTGGAAGTTCCCGGCGGCGATGTACTCGCCTTCCTCGCCGAAGAACAGTGGATTGTCGGCGGCGGCGTTGACTTCGATGTTGACGACGCGGCGGACGTACTCCAACGTGTCGAGAGAAGGCCCCTGGATCTGTGGCGTGCAACGAATGCTGTAGCCGTCCTGCACCTTGCCGGACTTGTTCGCCATGATCTCGCTGCCGGCGAACAGCGGGGGCAGGTTGGCGGCCACCGCATTCTGGCCCGGATGTGGACGAACCCGGTGTACCAATGAATGAAACGCACTGGCCACCGCCCTGAGTGCATCGAGCGTCATCGCGCTGGCGATCATCGCGTTCTTCATGACGCGCTCCGCATCGTACACCAACAGTGCGGTGCCGGCGGTCATCATTTGGGAGCCGTTGATCAGGCCGAGCCCCTCCTTGTACGTCAGGTCGGTGGGCTTGACACCGGCGCGTTTCATCGCCTCCGCCCCGGACATCAGCTCGCCCTTGTAGTACGCGCGGCCCTCGCCGAGCGCGACCTCGGCAAACTGTGACAGCGGAGAGAGGTCGCCGCTGGTCCCGAGGGAGCCCTTCTCGTTGATGAAAGGCACGACACCCTTGTTGATCATCTCCAGAACGGTTTCCAGCAGGCAGATGCGCACGCCGGAGTAGCCCTTCGCGAGCGTGTTCGCCCGGCAGGTCATCGCGGCGCGGACCACGTCTTCCGGAAAGGGATCGCCCGTGCCCGCCGAATGGCTGTAGATGATCCGACGCTGCAATTCGGCGCTCTGCTCCGTGGAGATGCGAATCCGCGCAAACTCGCCGATGCCCGTCGTCACGCCGTAGATCGCCGCGTCCTGGGCAATGAAGCGCTCGATCACGTCGCGAGATCGCTGCACCTTCGCACGTGCATCCGGGGCCAATGCCACCGCCGCGCCGCGCCGCGCAACCGACCGGATTTGCTCGATCGTCAGCGAATTCCCATCCAGCGTAACCTGTTCCATCGGCCTTCCTTTCAATCCGAATCAGGCATGGTACGCGACCCAAGAGCCCCTGGCCTTGGCCAGGGGGTGCGTCTTCGCACACACGCATCGCCATGAGCATCCCACACCGCCTCGCTGGCCGCAAGGCGCACTGGATTCTATACTGCCTTCATTATGAACGGTGATACACAAACGCTGACCCTCGACGGGGCTCCGCTCACGCTCCGGACGCTTGACACGGTCTATGGCTGCCCGCTGAAGCCCTCTATTACCGATGCCGCATGGCAACGCGTGGTGGAGGGCCGCCGCGCGATCGAGCAGCGCCTGGCCGAAGGCGACGTCGTCTATGGCGTGAACACCGGCTTCGGCAAGCTCTGTGACCGGCGAATCTCGAAGGAGCAGCTCGAACAACTTCAGCAGAACCTGCTCATCTCGCACGCCGTCGGCATGGGGCCGCCTGTGCCGGTCGAACTCGTGCGATGGATGCTGCTCTTCAAGATTCACTCACTGCTTGCCGGTGTCAGCGGCATCCAGCACGACTGCCTCGCCTTCCTTGTGGACATGCTTAACAAGGATGTCATCCCCGTCGTGCCCACGCGTGGCTCCCTCGGGGCGAGCGGCGATCTTGCCCCGCTCGCGCATACGGTCCTGCCCATGATCGGACGCGGCGAAGTCTGGGTTGACGGACGCAGGTGCGACGCCGCAGAAGCCCTCGAAAACGCCGGCATCGCGCCGGTTCGTCTTGGCGCGAAAGACGGACTCGCACTCATCAACGGCACGCAGATGATGCAGGCCTACGCCGCCGCGATCGTCGTTAGGGCGGCACGCCTCGCCAAACACGCCGACGTCATCACCGCCATGTCGCTCGAAGCCATCGAAGGCAGCATCCGCCCCTTCGACGAAAGGTTGCTCGCGCTTCGTCCACATCCCGGGGCGATCGAGGTCGGCGAGAACATCCGACGACTCATGGCAGACAGTGAGGTTGTCGCGTCGCACGCCGATTGCGGTCGTGTGCAGGACCCGTACAGCTTCAGGTGCGTCCCACAAGTACACGGCGCTTGCCGCGACGCACTCCGCCATGCCACCGGCGTGACACTCACCGAGGTCAACTCCGTGACGGACAATCCCGTCCTGCTCGACGGCGAGATCATCAGCGGCGGGAACTTCCACGGCGAGCCTCTCGCGCTCGCGTTGGACTACCTCGCGATGGCCCTGGCCGAGTGGGCGAACATTTCCGAGCGCCGGCTCTATCTGCTTCTTTCGGGACAGTACGGGCTGCCGCCCCTGCTCATGCAGGACACCGGCCTTAACAGCGGCTTCATGATCCCACAGTACACGGCAGCCGCCATGGTCAACGAGTGCAAGGTCCTCGCCTCGCCCGCCTGCGTCGATTCCATCCCCACCAGCCTCGGCCAGGAAGACCACGTCAGCATGGGGGCCCAGAGCGCATTGAAGTGTTGGCAGATCCTGGAGAACGTCGAGAGCGTCCTGGCAATCGAGATGCTCTGCTCGGCCCAGGCCCTCGATTTCCGCCTGCCCAAGAAGCCCGGCATTGGTCCCCGCGTGGCACTGGAGACGATCCGCAAGACGATTCCCCACGCCGAGGCGGACCGGATGTTCGGCCATGACATCGAGACGACCCTGGCGATCCTCCGGCGGCAGGAAGTTACGCAAGCCGTTGAGGCTGCGACGGGGATGCTGAAGTAGCGGGGCCGGCGGGTTCCTCCTCCGCCTCGGACGTTGCAGCGTTTCCAGGAATCGGTTCAGTGGGATGAGCTTCGTCTGCGTGATCGCTTGCAGCGGGCAGTTGCGTGGGATCATGCCCGTCTGGCTGCGATCGGCATGGTCCAACTGGACTAGGTATCAGTCCAGTTGCAGGGCGAGCATCGTGATGTCGTCGGATTGGGGATGGTTCCTGGTAAATTGCTTGACCGAGCGGCGGAGGCGGGTAATCAACTCTCCCGGGGGCTGGTCGGTATTGCCTTCGAGGGCGGATGCCAGACGGTGCTCGCCGTACTGCTCCCCAAGGTCGTTGTCGGCCTCCGGAATGCCGTCGGTATAGAGGAGGAGTGTCAGCGGCGTGGCAGTCAACTCAGTCGTCTGGGTGAAGTACGAGAAGTCGGGCTCGATGCCGAGCGGCAGGCCCGGCTCGGGGTTCAACTTCTGCACACGGCCGCCCGATTGGAGGAGATAGGGACCCAGATGACCCGCGTTGACGAATTGGAACGTCTTGGCCTCTGTGTCGAACAGGCCGAAGATAGCCGTGATAAACCGGCCGCCGCTCACATTGTGGCAGATGAGCTTGTTAAGCCGCTCAACGCCCGCAACGAGGTCCGTTTCGGTCGCCAGCGTCACGTGGACTCCGGCCTGTAAGTTCGCCATGAGCAGTGAGGCGGGAATACCCTTCCCTGATACGTCCGCCATGACGATGGTGACGAGCCCGTCCGGCCGAAGGAAATAGTCGAAGTAATCTCCCGAGACCTTCTGCCCCGGATCGTTGAGCGCATCGATCAGCATGCCTGGGCCGGCAAGCGGCTCGGCCGGAAACAGCTGCGCCTGAATTCCCCTGGCCCATTGGATCTGCATGTCGACGCGCTGTCGTTCCTGCATTTCTTCGAGTAGCCGGACGTTGGCGAGTCCCATCGCGGCAAGCCTGCCGAGGGCGGCGAAGAAGTCGAGATCCTCTTTTGTATAGCCGCCGGTCGACGAGACACGGTCGCCGTAGAGCACGCCCCTGACCTCCTGGAGATACTCCATCGGAACGCACATCGCCGATCGGATGTTGTTCGAGACCATGCTGGCAGTGGGGTCGATCTCGCCGTCGGCGGTGTCGTTGATCAGAGTTCGCTCGGCATTGTTCAACGCGCGATCGACGAGGCTGCGGCTGATGCGGATCTCGCTGTCGTCACGATGATTCAGCAGCTTGACCCACTGCGGCGGATTGGGCGCGCCGGCCCAGACGGCGACGCCGCACCGTTCGAAGCGCAGCAATTCCTTGCAAATGTCGAGGACTTCGCCCATGAGGTCGTCGCGGTTAAACCGGCCCGTGAGTCGCGCGTTGAGTTCATAGAGCTTCTCAAGACGCCTGCGAGGGAGATCGAGTCTGCTCTCGGCGCCCCACGCGCTCGTCGTGGTGAACTGCGTCGCGGCATCGCTCATGACGACTTCGGGTTTGGTGTCCGGCGTCAGCGTCAGGAAACACGCGCCGATACCGATGCGGTCGTCGGGGCGAATCCGCGAAGCCGTGATCACCTTGTCGTTGACGAGTGTGTTGTTCTTGCTTTGGAGATCCTGTATCCAATATTGGCCGGAGGGGTCCTTGTAGAGCCGGGCGTGCCTGCGGGAGGTGATCGCGTCGTCCAGAGGCACATCACAAGTGCTGTCCCGTCCGATGACGGCTTCGTGAGCGGGCAGCTCGACAACAGTATGCCGCCCATCGGGATAGCTGATACGGAGCGATACCATGGCGCGTCTCGAAAGATTCGGCTGATCGCCGCACCCCGCGGGTGCTTTGAAGGCTGGGGGCTGGTCGAACGACGAAGCCCAACTCCACCTCCGGCCAGTATATCCGCCTTGTGCTGGCAGGTGTCAACTCACAGACGGTATCCCCCCAGGGCTAAGAACCGAGCTTGACTACAGTTATGGGACTGTAAACGACGATGAAACCATGGAAACCCACCGCCGAACGCGACGGGACCGCGCTCGCGCGTCGGGCTGATAAACGGCCCACGCGAGCGGAACGGCGGAGGGCCAGGGTCCCGTGACCTCGGCTGGAAGGAGACTCGGGTCTTGTTCACCGATCCACTGATCTGCGAACGATGCGGCAGCGAATTGGAGTCCGATGACGCGGTGTCGATCATCGAGGGCGTGTGCGCGCGCTGTCGTCAGCCGACCTCTCAGCCCCCGGATGATGAGGTGGTTAGGCAGGAGACAGCGGTCGCCTTCACGTGGGGAGCCGATGGTGACGTGGAAGCGACGGGGCTAGAGCGGGAGAGTCCAGCCATTGGCCTGGCGGAACTCCTGGCCTGCCGGATGGCGGAAACGCCGAGCGAGCCGCCGCGCAAGGAACCGCGCGAGGAGCCGCGCGGTCGAATCGCCTCGGATGCCTTTGTGGGATTCCCCGGAGAAGCGAGAAGGTCCAACCGGGCCCGTCGTCGTCGTCGTGATCTTGGGATCGGGACAGCGGTAGGTCTTCTCCTAACGGTGATTGTCGCGGGTTACTTCCTGACGCGGGGCGACCCGAATGGCGAGCGGATGGCGATTCGGCCGACGACGACGGAGCATTCGATCGTCCTGACCGTCACGCCGCCGTGGGCCACGGTGAAGCTCGATGGCAGGGAGACCGGCCCGGCTGATCCTGCGGGTAGGCTGACCGTCTGGCTGCCGAAGGACGAACTCTCGGGGCACTCGCTGGAGGTCTCCGCCGAGGGGTACCACGGCATTCGGCGTCCCCTTTCAAGCTACAGCGGTGTCGAGGAAGTGTCGGTCGAGTTGATACGCCGCCCGTATGAGGTTGCCGTTCAGACGCAGCCGCCCGGGGCGGAGGTGTGGCTCGACGGAACCTGCAAGGGACAATCCCCCCTGACGTTGACGCTACTCGCGTCCGAGAGTCCGGTTTTGTCAGTTCGTCTTCATGGGTATGTGGGCGTCGCACGCAAACTGACGCCGCCCGAGCGCGGCTCCGTCGTTGAGCTTGACCTGGTCTTGGAGGCTGCGAAGCTCGTTGTCGAAGTGGAGAGCGATCCGGGCGGCGCTGCAATCATGGTGGATGGCATCGTTCAGGGAACCGCGCCGCTTGCAGTCGAGTTGGACCCGACGTACTTCGGCCAGGAAGTGGAGATCTCCGCATCCTTGCCGGGCTATGACGAAACAACTCAGGCGCTTACGCTGCCGTTCGAGCCGGGTGATGCCCCCGTCGCGGCGAGGGTGTGCCTCGTGCGGCAGAAGGCGGAGATTGCGTTCCAGACCGATCCCCCCGGCGCTCAAATGACTGTGGACGGAAAAGACCTCGGCTGCGCCCCGGTCGTGGTGACGTTCCCGCCTGAGCAGGTCGGCAAGACCATCGTGGTCACGGGATCGCTGGCCGGTTCGCACTACGGCCGCCGCGAGATCGTCGTGCCGCCGCCGGGTGAGCCCGCCGACGTCAGCATCCCGCTGGAATTCAACGCCCATCGCGTGGTCTTCGTCATCATGGGATCTCCGGCGTCACAACTGGAGAACCTGCTCATCGAGGACCAGGTCGTCGAGCTGATCCACGCCCTCACGCCCGCGCAGCGTTTCGCCGTGCTCGCACAGATTGGCGACGGCGTCGAGGCGTGGCCGGGCGGCCTGGGGACGCAAGCCGCCTCCAGCGAGCAGAAGGTCCGCGCGTATGACATGATCCGGTCACAGCGGCCTTCGACCACCGGTTCGCTGGCCGAACTGTTGCGGCTCGCTCTTGAGTTCCAACCCAACGCCGTCTGGCTCTTCTGCGTAGGCGATGTCGAACGCGACGAACTGCTCCAATTCAGCGATTGGGCGACCGGCGCGGACGTCTCCGTACACATCGTTCGCACCGCCTCCGACGCCCAGGACCAGTGGATCGAGCAATGGGCTCGCCAACACCGCGGCACCTACACCGTCCTGGGGCGGGACGAGCTGCCGTTCGTGGCTTTCGGGAAAGAGCCGTAGCCCGACCAATCCACGGTTCGGCGTTTCACCGCCGGCCAACAGGCGCTGACACTTCGTCGTGGCGTCCAATCAAGCGTGAATCAGCAGCGTGGTTTCGCTCGGGAGGTTTTCCGCGACCGCGGTCATCACGTCGCCCTTGAGGGCGCGGTAAAGCGCGCCGCGCCGGGTCACGCCCAGGATCACGTAGTCCACGGCGTACGTGGCGGCGAAGTCGAGAATCATCTCCGGCGCCGAGCGGGCCACACAGTAGATCGGCATGTAAGGGATCTTCTTCTCCCGAACGAGCTTGTTGGCGTGTGAGAAGATCGGCACCGCCTCGAAATCGTCTTCCGGCCGGTACCGACCGGACAGCGGGGGGCCGAACGTAAGGCGAAGGTCCTTCACGAACAGCACGATGAGATTGCACTTTCGCACCGCGGCCTCCTCCGCCGCGAAGGTCAGCAGATTCGGGTTACCGCGGGTGGCCACGAGGATCTTCGGCAAACCGGGATCGAAGGGGACCCTTCCGACCATCGAGAACAAGTCGCCATCCACCTCCGGGATCGGAGGCGGCTCAAAGAGCTTGCCGACGGTTTCGGCCATCTTCGGCAAGTGCTTCTGCACCTCCGGCGCTCTGCGCATCCCGACCCGCAGGGCGTATCCGCCGAGTAGGACGACTATCACGAAGACGTCGGCCCGCCATTGCGTACAGATGATGGTCAACTCGACGACCACCAAGAAGGCCGCAAGGACAATCAGCCCGATCCGTTCGATACGGCCGATCTCGACCTCACGATTGAAATACGTCGAGATGAGGTTGACCGAGATCGCACCGACGACGCCGATGGCATAGAGATGGCCCAGCTTGTCAACCTCTCCAGAGACGAGCAACACGCCGGAGCAAACCACGCAAGCGGTAACGATGGCGATCCAGGGCACGCCGAACGCATTGAGACGCAGAAACGCCGGCGGCATCTCGTGGTCCTGGGCCATCACGAACTGCACCGAGATCATGCCCGCGATGGCCGTGTTCACGGCGGAGAGCAGCAGCATTGCGAAAACGAACGAGGCGAACTTGGCGAAATAGGGATGCACGTACTGGTCGGCCATCACACCGAGGATCGTGTCGCGGTAAGCCACGTCCGTCTCGGTCAGCGCAATGCCCGCGGCGGCCTTGTCGGCCAGTGGTTCGCCGAGCGGTGCGCCGGACAGAGCCAGCATCGCCATCGCGAACAGCAGGTTAAACACGACAACCTCGCCCAGAACAGGCCAGATTGCTCTCTTGCTCGTCTTGCCCACCGGCGTGACCATCACGCCGGTCATGTTCGCGATCGCTTCGACACCGGACAGGGCAAGAATGATATGGACGAAGCTGACCCATTCCTTGCCCGTGCCGCGCGAGGTGAAGCTGACTTTCGAAAGGCCCTCGCTGATATGGGGAATGCAGAAGGCCGCCAAAACCACGGTGATCACGAGCGTCGCGATCGCGATGACGGTCGCGAAGCGGCCGGCGCTCCTCGGGCCCACGAAGTTGACGCCCCCGATGAACAGGATGGAGATGATCGCCAGGGTCGGGGCCGTTTCGACGGACGCACCCAGATAGCGGAAGGCGGCGACGGCGGAGATTGCCGCGGTGATGACGTAGCTGGCGAAGAGAAGCGCCGCCCCGATGAGTGCCGCCCGCCTGTTGACCGACCGAGCCGCCGAATACACCCCGCCGCCGTCCTGGAAGGAGCGGCAGACGATCGTGTAGGCCCATGCAACGGCGGTCATGAGCCCGCACATCGCGAGCACGTGGTACAAGGAGGCGCCGGCGCTGTAGAAAAGGGCCAGGCCCAGGACGTACAGACGGCTCGTTCCCCAATCGCCGAAGAGCATGCTGCTGGCGTGGTACCAACGTAGCTCACGGGGGCGTTCTTGATGGATCTGAAGTTCCAAGGCCTGCTTTCACAGCGACGCGCGGGGAGACTCGGACGCTCTCACGGGCCGCCCCGGCGTTTCCAATTGCCACCGTCCCTCTCGGCGAAGCCGCCGGCGCCGGCCCGGACATCCTCACCGCCCGTGGAAGGCTAACCGACAAACCCCGCCGGGGAAACACCGACCTATGGCCGGTACCATGCCTGGCACCTAATCCGAGCCCCGAGCGCAAGCGAGCGGGTCCGAAGACCAACGGTCTGTCCACGAGGACCCGCGCTCGCCCTTGGGGCTCGGATCAGCCCCGCCGATTCTGTCGCGGCCCCCGCCGCAGTAGCGGGTGGTCAGTGCGCAACGTGCCGCATCCTGCCGGAAGACCGCAACATTTCACAAGGGCTTCGACCGTTGATTCCCTACTTTTTCAAAAATGTCTTCTCTTGCGGCCTCTTGGTTGTATAATGCCGCGCGCATGGATGCGAACGCACCCAACAAGACGATGGATCGAGCCGACCTCGAACTGCCCGAGTGCCGCGCGACGCTCTTGGAACTCCTAGGCCTCATGCGCCGAATGCGGGTCAAAGGAGCAAAGTACTCGTCGTGGTACGGCGAAGCGGACGGTTGGCCGAGCGCGTGGCAACACGTCAACCGCGGCGCGGATTACGAACCCTATCCCGGTAATCCAGACGAGCTTCGCGTGCCCTGGTTCCTCCTCTGGGAAAGCGTGTGGCTCGTGAGCAACACGCCGCTGCGCCGCGGCGGGCGCGTCCTCGACATGGGCGGCGCCGGTTCCCTCTTCTCGTGCTTCCTCGCAAGCCGCGGCCATGAGGTATACGCCATCGATTTACAGCAGGAACTCTGCGACCAAGCCGAGCAAACCGCGGCAGTCATGGGTTGGCGTCTGATCCCGCGCCGGATGGACATGACGGACCTGAGCTTCCCGGACGCCTACTTCGATCATGTGTTCAGCGTTTGCGTGTTCGAGCACCTGCCCGTCTCCGGACGAATCGCGTGTAACGAGCACGTCGCCAGGGTGCTGAAGCCGGGCGGCACGGCAGGGTACACCTTCGATTACGCGAATCCGCAGTCGTTCGGGCGGCTCGACACCCCTGAAGACGTGCGGCGACAGCTTATCGGGCCTTCGAAGCTCTCACTCCGTGGAGGCGGCGAGTTTCGTGATACCGGTAGCCGACACCTGGAATCGCCCCAGTGCTTCGGGTTTGGCCGCTTCACGCGGTCCGCTGCAAGGCTGCACGCCTGCCTCAGCGGATCGGTCCGGCGTCGCAGCGCACTGGCGGGCAAAACGTCCTATACATTCGGTGCGGTCTTCCTGGAAAAAGCCGCATAGAGAAACCGCATGGCAGCAGCAAGAACTCGCAGATACAAAAGGCCGCGAAAAACAGCCCGCGGGCCAATACTGGGAACGAGGGTTTTTCGGAGAAAAGTCGCAACCACGAAGCCTGATTGGTCGATAGGAATTCGAGAGTACGCATCTTCTCTTGGT
This sequence comes from Planctomycetota bacterium, assembly GCA_043813895.1. GTDB lineage: Bacteria > Planctomycetota > Phycisphaerae > UBA1845 > UTPLA1 > CAZTAR01. The sequence continues at coordinate 15,068 of JBDRKQ010000070.1, read as the reverse complement.
GGGGCAGTCTCTTTCGTTCGCGAAGGCTGTTCGAGAAGCTAGGCGGATTAAATGCCGGCGAAGACCGCACGATATCAGCATCGACACCTCAAGACGCTCATCGTCCTTGTAATCGCGATGACGGGGGGGACATTCTTCCTCTTCTGGATCGGAAAGCTCGCTCCGGTCACACCCCTGCGTGCCAAGGTCTGGAATCAGATCGTGGTCCGATCCGTCAGCCCGACTGAGGATCGCGGTTTCTTCCATTTCCGCGTTGATCGGGAGGGCCGGCTCTATCAGAGCAATGCCTGGTCGAACGGCAGGCGGGCCTCGCCTGGAGAAGGCGCGATCTACATCCTCGTGTCACGCGCGTCGGACGGCCCCGAGATCTTACCCGCACAAACCCGGGCAATCTCCGTCATCGTCTCGGACCTCACGCAGCGCTACCACATCCCGCCCGATCGCGTCAGCGTGGATGAGCCGCGCCGCGTCGCCAATATCGGGAACCTAGGCGAGTTCTGACTTCCGCCGCAATCGTTTCCATCCGGATTCAATACACGTAACGTCCGCCGTATTGCCCATGTCCTGTGCGTGCCGTCGCGCGCCTGCGCGGCCTTCTCGGACTCGGCTCAATTCGCGGTTCGCCCGACTCGTTGTATACTGCGCCCAACATGCAGGCCCTCGTGTATAACGTGACGCCCGTGCGGTGGAGCCTCTGCAAGGCGGCGGGGTTCTTCTCAAAGCAGGCATACTTCAGCAGCTTCTCGCCGCTCAAGCTGCGGGACTGTCCGATTCCCGAACTCCCGGGACCGGGCTGGGTCCGACTCAAGACCATTCTGGGGGGCATCTGCGGAACCGACCTCGCCCTGGTCACACAGCGTCTCCACCCCGCGACAATCCTCCAGAACTACGCGACCTTCCCGGCGATCCTCGGACACGAGAACGTCGCGATTGTGGACGAGGTGGGTTCCGAGGTTTCGGAGTGGAAACCGGGACGCAGGGTTTGCGTGGAGCCCGCCCCGGGTTGCCACGCTCACCACAATAACGAACTCTGCCCACACTGCCTGGCCGGGCGAACATCGCTCTGCGAAAACGCCGGCGGCGCAGGCCTGCCTCCCCGCACGTTGCTCGGCCTCAACACGATCACGGGAGGAAGCTGGGGGCAATACTTCCTCGCCCATCACACACAACTCCACGCCGTCCCGGACTCAGTCCCCGACGACACCGCCGTCCTGGTCGATTCCATCGCCTCCGCCGCGCACGCAGTCCTGCGACGCCCGCCTGAGCCGGGAGAGAACGTCCTCGTGAGCGGGTCCGGTATCATCGCCTTGGGCGTGGTCGCGGCCATTCGAGCCCTGGGGCTCGACAATCCCGTCACATCACTTGTGCGTCACGGCTTCCAGGCAGACCTCGCCCGCAGCCTCGGCGCGACGCAGGTCGAATGCTTCCCTCGCCGTGCCGGCAGTGTGGACCGTTACGACACTCTGGCCCGCCTCACAAATGGCAAGCGGCTGGCGGCGAGGTTCGGGAATCAGGACCTCCTTGGCGGTTTCGATCTGACGTTCGAATGTACAGGCTCCGGCGCGGGCCTCAGCGACGCCGTCAAGTGGACCCGGAGCCGTGGCACGGTGGTCGCGGTCGGCACGAGCGGCATCACCCTCTTGCATACGACCGCCATTTGGTTCAACGAGCTTCAGATCGTGGGCGCCAACGGCCGCCAGATCGAATCCTGTCAGGGGCGAGACCTCCACACGTACGATCTGGTCTTCCGCTGGATCGAGGAGGGCAGACTTGATCTGTCAGCCCTTCCGGTGCAGCGCTATCGGTTAGCGGATTACCGGACGGCCTTCAAGCATCTCTTCCGCCGCGGCCGGCACCCGGTCGTCAAGGCCGCATTCGAGCATTAAGACACGGCCTCCCGGAGCACGTCACGTTTGAACGTGGCACCGGCTTCCTGGGTACGACCTGCTCTCCGTCCCTCCGTCCCTTGGTCCCTTGGGCGGCCGCAGGCCGCCCGAGAGGCTGATAACGGTTTTTGCTTACCCGCATGGCCTTCTCGGCCGAAGAAGATCGTGACACGACGACTTGACCCACTGCGAGAGGGTTGGATATGAGACGCGAACGTCGACTGCTGACGAGCTGGATACTCATCGCCTTGATGCTCTGTTCCACAGGCTCCGTGGGCTGCGACCCGACCGGCTGGTTCGGCAGCAACATGAGCGTGAACGTGATCGTCCCGGTGGGCCTCGGCGGATCACCCGGTCTGCTCAATCCGTTCGGCGTCGTCCAGGCATGGGTGAATTCGCTCATTGGTACTGCCGATTCGAGCGACGACGGGGACGGCGGTGCTGCCGGCTCGTCTAACCCGGCCCAGAGCATCGATCCGGCCATTCCCGTCATCCTGAACTGAGCAACACACCGGCGCTCGTCCGCGCTCGCCTCGTGCGCGATCCATTCAGAGCGACGTGCAGTACCTGTACGAGCCCACAGCACAAGCGACGTTACATTCGTGACGCCCGCCCCGTCCTGTTTTATCTCTTTCGCGAGGGCTTTCAGTCCCGCCGTGATGCCCACGTCAAGTCCCTACCTGTCTGTCCAGCTTCGACGATCTCCGCCGCAAACTCAACGGGAACCGAGTCATTCTGAGTCCCGAAGACCGAGCGCGCCTGCTGCGCATTGGAGGCCAACTCGACCATGGCGTCAGAGACATCCTAGGGACCGTCGCGTACCAGACTTATCGGCGCTGGATTCGAGAGCAGCGGACCGCCCGTCCATATCGAAGGGGTGACGCGGCTTCCGCGCGTCCTTGAAGCACCCGCCCGTGGCACCGCGCGGCCTGTCGATCATCTGATCTTTGCACCCACACTGGCCCTCCCTAGACCGCCAATCTGACCAACTTCTCGTGAGGAAAACCTGATTCCTTTGCCTCCATTATGTAAAAGGACTACAACGGGATGCAAGCGGCGATTCGTCGAGCCCCAGGACCGGCTCAGTACAGTGATTCCTTGCCACCGGCCGGCACTGACCGGCACAGAGATGGAGGCACTTGGATGGCCGAAACAGTTTGGCGGATGCATATGGGAGGCGGACAGCTCGTCGCCACAGCGATCCATGACGGACACGCGCTCAGGCCGGAGGTGGCGGAGTTGATAGCCTTGTCTGACGCCGAGCGCTTGCGGGAAGAGGATCCATTCACGGCGCAGTGGACGACGATCGCCCCGACACGGGTGGTCGGGACGCGGTCGAGGTTCGAGGTGGACTTGAACCGGGCACGAGAGAGAGCGGTCTACCGGGTCCCGAATGACGCGTGGGGCCTCTCCGTCTGGAGGGTCGAGCCCGCGGAAGGATTGGTCCAGCGATCGCTCGACGAGTACGATGCTTTCTACTCCTCGATGCGAGACTTGTTCGCGGAATTGACTCGCGCCTACGGGAAGTTCGTCGTCTATGATCTGCACAGCTACAACCATCGTCGCGCGGGGCCGGACGAGTCACCCGCGGACGAGCAAGGCCATCCGCAGGTCAATATCGGGACGGGCACCATGAACCGCGAGCGCTGGGCGCCGGTCGTGGATCGTTTCATGGCCGAACTCCGCAGATTCGAGTTTCCTGGTGGCCGGCTGGATGTTCGTGAGAACGTCAAATTCCGGGGCGGGAATTTTGTCAGATGGCTTCATGAGGCCTTTCCGACAAGTGGCTGCGGACTGGCCGTCGAATTCAAGAAGTTCTTCATGAACGAATGGACGGGAGTTCGGGATGAGCGACTCGTCGTCGCCATCAGAGAGGCGTTGAGAACCACGATCCCGGGTGTTCTTGAAGAGCTCACCAGAGTGTAAGTGATGCGATGGCAGCTACGCGCGAGGTAATTACGGAGCGTTTCATCGGCGCAGTCTGCAAGCGCATTCGCGAAAGCAGACGCATACGCCGCGCTCTGCCCGTTTGGGGCCGCATCCAGGTGGATCGTCCGCTGCCCGTCGTGTGCGTGTATCGCAGACCGGTCAAGGGCCATGACCCGGGAACGAGCGAACTGGTGACCACCGAGTCGTCCTATGTTCTCGCCTCCGGCTTGCGCTCGCTGCAGCCAAGCCTCAGGCGACTGCTTAGCGAGATCGCACATACTCTGTGTGGTCAGTTCGGCTCGGTGCTCATCTTGGAACTGTGGGCCGGTTCGCCAGGCCCGGCACACGAAGGGGACGGGCACCGTGCGGCGCCGCGATTTCGAATCCACGTCCCTCGACACGAAATGCTGGGCCGTTTCTTGGATACATTCGAAGAGGCACTCTCACGGATTACTGTGGACCGGCAGACTGCAACCGTGGAGATTGTGCGTTCGGATCGCTGCCATCCTGCGGGTAGCGGCAGCCTGACGGTTGATGGGCCGGATTGGCATGTGCTCGGGATCGAGGTCGCCCCAGTCTACCGCTCGCCCGACTCCAAGGATTTGTTTCCGATCATCCTGCGGACGCTTCGTCGGCAGCTTTCGCGTGCGCTGCAACGTAGTTTCTATCAGTTCACGCGTACCCACACGACGCACCGGCCGCCTCACTACCAGGCTCTTGGTCGCCGAGCGATTCGGAAGGTCGTGTTCGGCATTGACCAACAGCTTGCGGAGGTCTCGGACAGATTCGACTTCTTGCTGCAGGTGACGCCAGTCAACTCGGAGCGGGCCTGGCAGAACTTCCAGTCGAACAAGTATAGCCGGACACCCAGCTTCCACTACCGGCCACTCTCCATCGATCCTTCGCTCCTCAAGCGGCGGCTCTTTGAAATCCAAATCGAGCGCATTGAGGATCCGGCGATCGCGGACATCCTCCGCCAGAAGCGGGACGAGTTGGATCGTCAGATCACCATGCTCGGCGATCTCAACTCGCAGCGATTCATGTACGGCAGCGTTCAACTGTACGGCAAAGTTGAAGCCCCCCTGCTGCACCTTGCAGAGGAACTGCTGCAGCGCCTGCCCAGGAGGCCCAGCGAAGATCGCGAGAGCCGATTAGGGCCCGAGGCGTTTGCGGAGTGCGCCAGAGAGGAGATACGTCGATACCGTGCAAAGTGGACATACCTTGAGGCTAAAGTGGAGATCAGGGATGACATTGGCAGCGGGCTGATGGTCTCCCGAGGCTCGCTGCTCATTGGCAAAGAGGCTCGAATCCCCGCGAGCCGTGTTGAGGCACTGCTGCAACATGAGATCGGGACGCATGTGTTGACGTACTACAACGGGCGGGCTCAGCCGCTTAAACAACTCTATTCCGGACTGGCCGGTTATGAAGCTCTCCAGGAGGGGATCGCCGTGCTGTCCGAGTACCTGGTGGACGGCCTGAGTCGTTCCCGGATGCGGCTCCTGGCGGGGCGGGTATTGGCCGCGTACCGGTTGCTTGGCGGCGCGTCGTTTGTCCAGACATTCATGGAGATGCACGAGGCGCACGGTTTTGAGAAGCGGATGGCATTCTCAATCGCACTTCGCGTCTACCGCGGCGGCGGCCTGACCAAGGATGCGGTCTATCTGCGAGGGCTGTGCCAAGTGCTTGAATACCTGAAGGGCGGCGGCGAGTTGGAGCCGTTGCTCCTCGGCAAGATAGCCATCGAGCATGTTCCAATCGTTCGCGAACTGCGTCGCCGCGGCATTCTGCGGGAGCCACCATTGCGCCCCCACTACATGGACATGGAAATGGCGCGAGAGCGACTCGCCTTGCTGAGAAACGGAATGACAGTCCTGGATCTGATTTGGAGAAAACGATGAAGATTGGTTTTGTAGTCAATGACGTCAAGACCGAAGAACCGGGCTTTACAACGACGCGCCTGGCCCACGTCGCCCTCAACCAGGGCCATGAGGCCTGGACGATCGGTGTCGGCGATCTAGCCTACGATGGTGATGAGTGCATTCGGGCTCGAGCGCGCACAGCGCCCAAGAAGAAATACGGGAGCCATGAGTCATACCTCGCTGATCTTCAGAACACGAAGAAGGCGATAAGCGAGCGTATCACAGTGGATGACTTGGACGCCTTGATGCTGCGCAATGTTCCCTCGGATGATGTGATCCAGCGCCCCTGGGCTGCCACGGTCGCAACCGAGTTCGGTCGACTGGCGATGCGTCGCGGAGTCGTCGTTGTGAACGACCCGAACGGCCTCTCCAAGGCAGGCAGCAAGATGTATTTTCAGCTGTTTCCGGCGGAGGTGCGCCCTCATACGTTGATCACCCGAGATCGCGATGACCTCAAGGCCTTTGTAAAGGACCGGGGGAGGTGTGTACTCAAACCGCTTCAGGGGTCGGGGGGATCAAGTGTCTTCCTTGTCCGACCAGAGGATATTCCAAACCTCAATCAGATGATCGATGCGGTCAGCCGCGACGGCTATGTCATCGCTCAAGAGTATCTGCCGGCGGCCGAGGAGGGCGACACGCGGCTCTTCATCATGAACGGGCGTCCATTACAGGTAAAGGGCAAGTATGCCGCGTTCCGCCGCGTACGCACAGGCGGCGACATGCGCTCGAACATCCACGCAGGAGGCAAACTCCGGGGAGCCGAGATTGATGCCACAGCCCTGCGCATCGCAGAAATCGTGCGGCCCAAGCTTGTCCAGGACGGGATGTTTCTGGTTGGACTCGACATTGTCGGGGACAAGCTTATGGAGATCAACGTGTTCAGCCCAGGCGGGCTGGGCAGCGCACAGAAATTCACCGGAATCAACTTCGCGCGCTACGTGATTGACGCAATCGACCGCAAGGTGCAGTACATGAACTTCTACGGACGCAACTTCGACAACGACGAAATCTGCACGCTTTGAGGAGGAGCCAACTGCCCTTGGGGGTTGTGCGCCGCGCGAGGCTTTTCCTCACGATCGGGGTCGTCTCCCTCCAAGAGCACCAGGGAGGCAGACTCCCGAATGCCTGGAGCGGTTCTTGCGTTACTTCACTGTTGACCTACGGCGAGACTCTTCACGGCATCCCGGCACCGAGTAACTCAGTTACGAAGAGTGAAACATCATCAGGGCCCAATGTCCCGTTTGCGTCGAGGTCCGCACAGACGCAATCGGCCGCGTGAGGATTGCCGGTGAGGCAGCACGCGACGAACAACCCACGAGCGCAGCAACGGTGGCGTCTCTGGTCGCCAGAAGATGCGGTATACTGTCCTGTCGCCGGTCGTGCCCGTGGGACTTGCGTGGCAGGCGGGCTGCCAACAATCTCTGTGGGGAATCTGGAGAAACCGAATGAGACGATCAGGCGTAAGCGTTGTTGCGGCCGTTGGTATTGCGGTTGGCACTGGCTTGTTCTACAGCGCGTGTCAGGGGCCGGATGCCACCCTGGCGCCGCGCGAACAGACGGAGAGAATCTCGCAGCTCACGTCGGCGATTACGGCTGCCGATCTGCGGTGCGACGTCGAGTTCATCGCGTCGGACGCATGCGAGGGCCGGTTGACTGGTTCGCCGGGAGTGCTCCGCGCGGGTCGTTACATGGCGGCGGCGTTTCAGACTGCGGGACTGGGGGCCGCGCCGGGTTGCGATGATTACTTCCAGCCGTTCACGTTTGCGGCCGGGGTGCGGCAGGTGCCTGACGGAAACACGCTCGAAGTGCTTACGTCGTCTTCGACTGAAAAGCCTGCATCGTCTGACAAACTTGCATCGTCGTCAGCGGAGCCGGGGCCATTTCGCATCGACACGGACTTTCGGCCGCTGACGTTTTCGGCGAGTGGCGTCGTGGAGGGTGAGATCGTCTTCGCAGGCTATGCATTGGTCGAGCCGGGTGACGGTGACAAGACCTACGATTCGTACCGCTATCTGGATGCGAAGGGGAAGGTCGTGTTGGCGCTTCGCGATTTGCCTGAGGGCGTGTCGGCGGAGCGGCGGCAGGAACTCAGCCTGTATGCGGGGGACCGATACAAGGCGAAGCTGGCGGCCGACCGGGGGGCGAAGGCGTTTCTGCTCGTGACAGGTCCGAACTCGCCGGGCGGCGGGAAGCTTGTGCGATTCCGTACCGACGATCGGACGGCGGGGGTGCCGATCCCGGCGGTTTCGATCAGCATCGAGGCGGCGGACCGGCTGCTGTCGCCGATGGGCGAGGACACTATGACGCTTCAGACAAGTCTCGACGGCGGCGCGTTGAGTCCGCACGTGAAGAGCGCAACGGGTAGCCGGGTGCGGCTTGCCGTCGCGCTAAAGCGTGTTGAGAAGACGTGCCGCAACATCATCGGCGTGCTACCGCCGACGGGCGGCTGCGACGAGTATGTAGCCGTCGGGGCGCACTACGATCATATAGGCCACGGCGAGGGGATGGGGTCGCTTGCGAAGGCGGGCGAGCAGGGGCAGATCCATAACGGCGCGGACGACAATGCGTCTGGTACGGCCGTCGTGCTCGAATTGGCGGCGGCACTTGCGGGCGCCCGACGCGATGTGGATGCGTCGATCCCGCGACGGGGGATTCTGTTCGCATGTTGGAGCGGAGAGGAGTTGGGCCTGGTCGGGTCGAGCCATTTCGTGAACCACCCGCTGATTCCGCTGGAGAAGATCGTCGCGTACTTCAACTTCGACATGGTCGGCAGGCTGCGAGACAACAAGTTGATCGTGCAGGGCGTCGGCTCGTCGCCGGCCTGGCCGGAGATGGTCGAGCGGGCGAATGCCGCGGCCGGCTTTGCGCCTGTTCTGAAGGCGGACCCGTATCTGCCGACCGACAGCACCGGGTTCTACACCAAGGGCGTTCCCGTGTTGGCGTTTTTCAGCGACCTGCACGAGGACTACAACCGGCCGACCGACGACGCGGAAACGCTCAACTACGCAGGCATGGAACGAATCGCGAAGTTCGCGCGGACGTTGATCGAGGAATCGCAGCGGCAGGGCTTTGAAATCGCTTACGCCAAGGTCGAACACGCCGCGCCTGCGACGGGGCGGATGCAGCGTCGGACGTACACGGGCATCGTTCCGGACTTCGCGTCGAGCGGTGAGAACGGCGTGAGGCTGTCGGCCGTGCGGCCGGGCGGACCGGCGGAACAGGCGGGCCTCAAAGGCGGCGACGTCATCGTGGAATTCGCGGGCAAGAAGATCGCGAGCCTGCGCGACTACGCCGATGCACTGGTCGGCGCGAAGATCGGAGAGGCGGTGAAGGTGGTAGTCGAGCGCGACGGCAAAACCCTCACGCTGGAGATCACACCGACGGTGAGGGGGGCGGAGTAGCGTTCGAGTGCCACCCGGCCTTCTTGACTTGTCTCAATCCAGCCACTTCGACCGTTGCCGCAGGCGTTGCGGCATGTATGTTTCGGTCACGAAGCTGATGCTTTTGGTGAGTAGCGACTCGACTTCCATTTTGAAGCCGTGCTTGAGCATTGCTTCGATTTCCTTCTTCCACTCCCGCTTACCTTGGAACCAGGGATAGGCGAGGATTTGTTTGGCGCGTTTGATGTCTTTGTCGTCGATGGCGATCTTGACGTCGTCGGAGAGGCCGTACTCTTCGTAGTCGTGGCTGCGAACGCCGATGAACCTCGCGTCGGGCACGGCCATGCGCTTCGACTCGAACGCCAGGTTGATCGAGCCCTGCTTGATGACGCTGTAGATGTAGTACCCCCAGGGGTCGTTATCGAGCAGGCAATAGAGGGGCAGCTTCAGCTCATGGTGCATCCGGTGCAGCAGGCGGCGGACGCCGCGCGGGGGCTGGCCGTTGCCGTGTGTGAGGATGCAGTTGTGCTTCTTCCAGAACTTGTCCTCGTTGAACCGCTGCCAGACGGTGTCTTTTTCAACGTGCAGGATGAACCTGGCGTTGCAGCGTTTGAGCTTGAGCACGTCAGGCTCGACGATGCCGGGGATGCCGAAGCCGCCCGCGCCCATTCGGCGGAGGTCGATTTCGTCGCCCTTGCTGACGATTGTGAGGTTTCCGGCGATGGTGCCGCGGCTGCTGGCGAAGACGTGGAGCTCTTCTCGCAAGGATTCGAGGGCGACCTCGACGTCCTCGATGACGGGATCGCTGTCACCCTGGTTGTCGAAGGTCTTCTCCTTCGTGCCGGGGATCGTGTGTTTGGAGAGGTAGTAGAGCCCACGAATGCTGACGGTCTTGTCCTCGTCGATGAGCCTTTTGCACCCGCTGGCAATCAGGACCGTCTGCATGAAGGTCTTGGCCTTGTTCAGGTCGAAGAAGTTTCGCGTGGCGGTCTTGCCCCCCATCTCGATGATCCGCTTTGCCTTGTTGTACTCGGCGTTCGAGAGTGTGCGCAGCGGAATCTCGATCGCGGGATCGCGGCGTTTTTTGGCGGACGCGACGACGGACTCGGCCAGGCCGACAATCTTCTCAGCGGTGGGCGTCTTACTGCCGCGTGATGTCGAGCGAGCCTGCTGGGTCGTTGCCCGCTTCCTTCCGGTCGCGGCTATCTTTTCCTTGCCGGCGGGTTTCTTGGCCATCCGTAGTCACCTTGAGTTTTCACCGCTCCCGACAGGGAAACGGGACTGTCCGTCTTTCAACCTTCCGAAGCTCAGGTCTTGGGGGCTTGTCCGTTCCCCAGGATCGGCGCCTTGAGCCATTATCCTCCGTCCTCCAAAACTGCCAAGGGCTTGGATTGTCGGGTTCCATGGATTCGGATGCTGCGGTGGAGGAAGCCCTGCGTTTCAACCGGCTCCAACGGGGCCAAGGACCGTTGCCGCGGCCGCAGTTCGCCGAAGTCGAGTAAGAGCCGTGAATCCAGTTGAGTCCGGACATGCCGGCGGTTATCATTGGCACCCCAAAGAACGTGGCCCTTCTCACACCACACACGTCTCAGGAGGAAAGCCATGAAGTCTCAACATTTTCGACAGATTTGTGTTTGCAGCCTCGTTTGTCTGTTGGCTACCGCCGTCAAGGCGCAGACCACCTGGTACGTGGACGACGACGCGCCCAACGACCCCGGCCCGGGCGATCCGGCGGTCAGCGACTTGGCCGAGGATGGCTCCGCCGATCATCCCTTTGACGCTATTCAGGAAGGCATCGACGCGGCGGTTGCGGCCAACGGTGACGACGTGCTCGTCCTCGACGGCACCTACACCGGCCCCGGCAACAAGGACCTCGACTTCGGCGGCAAGGCCATCACCGTCCACAGTGATAACGGCCCGGACAACTGCATCATCGATTGTGAGGGCAACGGTCGTGGATTCTACTTCCACTCGGGTGAAGGACCGGACGCAGTGGTCGAGGGCTTTAGCATTACGAATGGTTCAGACCCCAACGGCGGCGCGGTCCACTGTTTCGATTCCAGCAACCCAACGATTACCAATTGCTCGATCAGCGGAAACTCAGCCGACTACGGCGGCGGCATCTACTGCGACCTCTATAGCAGCCCGGTAGTCACCAACTGCACGATCAGGGAGAACACGGCGGCTGCAGATGGCGGCGGCATCATCTGTTTTGGCACCAGTAGCCCCACAATCATCAACACAGCGATCAGCGGAAACCTCGCCGAATACGGTGGCGGCGGCGTCTTCTGCTTCGGCACAAGCGATCCGGTGATCACCAGCTGCGTGGTTAGCGGAAACTCAGCCATCGATGGCATCGGTGGTGGTGTCTACTGTGAGAACAGCAACCCCACAATCATCAACACAGCGATCAGCGGAAACCTCGCCGAATACGGTGGCGGTGGCATCTACTGTGCCTATGCCAACCCGATCATTGTTAACTGCATCCTCTGGGGCGACTCGCCCGATGAGATCAACGTGAATTCCGGCAGCCCTGTCGCAGCCCACAGCGACATTGAGGGCGGAACAGGTGAACCTTGGTTTGGCCCAGGCTGCATCGACACCGCCCCGCTGTTCACCAATCCGGGAAGTGGCGATTATCGCCTTCAACCCGGATCGCTGTGCATCGACGCGGGTGACAATAACGCCGTGCCGCCGGACGAGGCCGATCTGGACGAGGATGGCAACACAGCCGAACAGACGCCGTTTGATCTCGACCTCAACCCACGCTTCGTGGACGACCCAGACACCGCGACGACCGGCGTTGGCTCTCCCGAGCATCCCGAACCGGAAATCGTGGACATGGGCGCGTACGAATTCCAGCCCCAGGGTGGCGACACCTGCTGGCAAGTCGGTACGGGCGATTGGAGCAATGCGGACAACTGGACCGCAGGCGAGCCATCGGCTGCCGTTACCGCCTACATCAACAACTATGGAACGGCTCAGATCACTCAAGCCGGCGAGGTCTGCCAGTCCCTGTGGCTTGGCGAGCATCTCGGAGAAAGCGGCACGGTCGAACTGCTGGAATTCGGCGAGTTGTCTTCAACAGAGCAGTACATCGGTGCCGGGGGAGTTGGCACTTTCACCCAAACCGGCGGGACGAATTCGGTCTCGAACGAGTTGTACCTCGGCTACTCTCCCCTGAGTGATGGGACGTATGACCTAAGTGGCGGGGATCTGTCAGCATCAACCGTGCACGTGGGGTACGACTACGACGGCACCGCTGCTTTCAGCTGGACCGGCGGAACCTTGGATGCGAACACAATCAACGTTCGACCCTTCGGCACTTTGTCGGTCGGGCAGGACTGGACCTATGACGGGACCCTGAACATCAACGGCGGTCTCGTCGAACTCCTTGATCCGCACGACCTGATCCTCGACGCGCCGGGCAACGGGGCTACCGTTAATCTGACTAGTGGGGACCTTGTTTCTCGCGACCAGATTATTGGTTCGATCGACAGCGCGACATTCACGCAAACCAGCGGCACAAATACAGTTGGCTATACACTCTACCTCGGCGAGTTCGCCGGCTCCAACGGAACGTACGCACTGAGCGGCACAGGTGAGCTGTATGCAGTGAACGATCACGAAATCATCGGCTACGCGGGCTCGGGCCAGTTTACGCAGACTGGTGGGACAAACTCCGTGCCCGTGGCAAGCCTCTTCCTCGGTCATGAGCCCGGCTCATACGGGACTTACACCATCTCGGACGGAACCTTGGATGTCGGCTATGCCATCACTGTCGGTCACGATGGCGCCGGTGCATTCAACGTGAGTGGCGGTGCGGTCTCCAGCATGTCCGGCCTCATCGGCTATGGAATCGGATCCGATGGCACCGCCACCGTTACCGGCACTGGCTCACAATGGATTATCGACCAGGACTTGTTGATATCGAACCGGCTCGTCGTTGGGGCACAAAGCACCGGCACGTTGAACATCACCGACGGGGGGTACGTGCGCAGCGTAATCGGTACCGTCGGCAAGAGTTTCACTGTGGCAGGAGGCGAAGGAGAAATCTATGTCGACGGCAGTAGTTCCACGCTGGAGTATGACGTTTGGCTTACCGTTGGGGGAGGCGGAGCCATCTCCGCCATGGTCGAGGTCAGCAACGGTGGCTGGATCTTGATAGGTGGTCCGCTGGCCATCTATTCTTCTGGATCCATCACAATCAACACCGGCGCCACCGTGTCGAGCTCTGAGGGCATCATCACGGCCCTGAGTGGTCTTGCGGCGGCTGCAACCATCGATGGCCCCGGTTCGACCTGGACCAACGCCAGTTCGCTCTACGTCGGAGGCGATGACTACGAGCCCGGCGACGGGACCGGCACGATGACGGTTGACAACGAAGGCACTGTGGATGTCGGTAACACGCTGAAGGTCTGGGAGCCTGGCACGGTCAATCTCAATGATGGGTTGATCGTCGCCGATGTCGCGGAGGTGGATGTTGGTGCGACGTTCAACAATGCGGGTGGCGTACTCCGCGTAAATGGCCTTTCCGGCTTCGGCGATAACGTGTCTTTCGGAGGAAGTCTGCAGATCGGCCACGCCGGTGGCGGCAGCCCGGGCGGCTATACGGTGGGAGTTAGCCAGAGCCTGCAAGTGGGTGGGCAGCTCATGGTTGGCTACGACGCCCCTGGCCAGTTCACACAAACTGATGGGACGATTAGCGCTCTGGACGTCTTCATTGGCTACGACAGCACCGGTACGTTTGCGCAAAGCGGCGGGACAAACACGATCGGCCCGATAGGCGGACTCGAGCTCGCGTACCATGCTGGCAGCACCGGTACGTATGAACTGAGCGGTGCCGGCAGTCTGTCGGCAAGTTATGAATTCATCGGCAGCGAGGGCACGGGCACTTTCACGCAGACCGGTGGATCAAATGTCATAAACACGGACCTCGGACTCGGCCAGGCTTCTGGCAGCAGCGGGACCTACGTCATCTTGGCAGGGGTGTTGAACGCTGGATCTCTGCTAGTAGGTGGAAGCGGCAGTGGCACGTTCAACATCACCGGCGCCGGTGTAGACATTACCGTCTCCGACTTGCTGTACTTCGGGGCCGACAGCACTTTCACGGCCGCAGCCGGCAACAAGATCCACATGACCGGTGCGAACTTCGAGAATGAGAGCACCAGCGAAGTCGACCTGGCAGGTCTGGCCAACCTGGAGCTGATCTTCGAGGGCGGGACCGGACAGACCGAAGACCTGGAAGTTGCCTGCGAGGACAAAGACACCGTCATGGCGGGTTATGACAACAACTTCTCGCTTGGCAAGCTCACCGTCGGCGGCGCGGACGTCGGCGACGTCCGGTTAGTGGACAACATTGACAACGGCAACCGCGGTGGTGTCGGCGGTGCCGCAGAGGCGCTGTATGTTGACTCGCTGGTCCTGAATGCCGGGTCCGTGCTGGATCTGAACGGCCTGCATCTTTACTGGCGCACCGAATTCGTCAACAGCGGTGGGACGATCATAAACGGATACATGGGCCAGGTTGAAGGGCTGCCTGGCGACCTGAACTGCGACGGGGAGGTCAACGGCCTTGACATCCAGGCGTTTGTGTGGGCAGTCATTGACGTGTCAGTGTACTACTCGAACGGCTACGGTTGCAGCCTCAACGGCGACTTTGACGAGAGTGGTGGTGTGGATGAACTCGATGTACCATTTCTTGTCAACGAACTGCTCAATCCCTAACCAGCGCTGTGGCATGGGAATCCTGCCTCCGGTGGGGCCGAGAGGTGATTTGTTTCTCGTTCCGGTGGATTGCGTCTTGAAGTGGAGATCGTTGTCTACCCACCGGTGTATTCAGGCATGCGCGTCCAGCCCTCTTGATCCGGCAGGGTCAGGGCCGAGCGAATCTGGCCTTGTTCGTTCATCTGGTGCTGTTTGTCGGTCTCGAGGAAGTACCGCTTGCCATCCGC
>JBDRKQ010000069.1:0-3901 GCA_043813895.1 Planctomycetota bacterium | reverse complement strand
ACGGCCAGATTATTCACCTTCTCCAAGGAGACAAGTTCGTCGACGGAATCCGGCAGGCCGCCGCCTAATCAATGCCACGAGCACACAACATTTGACAATAGCTCAGCGCTGCTCAGCCCAAGCCAAATTCTGTGCCTGATCCGCTGCAACAGCTCATTCACAGACGTCCTCTTCCGCCCCGTTTGTGTCTCGCGACATTGAGTCGATTGCTGCAACAGCTCAGTCACAGGGGGCCTCTTCCGCCAGAAAGATAATCTCTGTGTAGCAAACGGTCATAGTCGGTACGCAATGCCATTGTGTACCGGAAAACCATTTCTTGCACGGATGTTCAGACTAACAGTCCGCGATATTCTCGTTGACGTCACAGTGAGTCGGTACCGTGAGACCAGGATCTTCGCACTCCCACGTGGTCTGGGAGCGATACTGCTTCTTCAGGACATCACAGTCTGGCACGACAGGACAGTCCGCAAGCGGGACGTTCCTGCAACCAGAAATGGGTTCTGGATCTCCACACGAGTCCGGGAGCTTCGGCAACTCCATGTTGCAGGCGGATCGCACCGACAGTGGGATGACATTAACCGTTGCCATTACGATCAACATCCCCACTACAGCTACCAACCGCCGCAAGACACTGACCTTCGTTTGCATTGACTCATCCTTTCATGTCTAAACACACGTTTTGGAAACCGATGGATTCGGGCCGGGAATATGCAACACACATGTGCATTTCAGCACCAGTACGCCGTTCCAACAAACCCAACCGCGACTGAGGATGTCGGTCCATCGTTGGAAGCATGAGGGATGGCGAATTGCCAAATAAGCTCAGGAAATTCGCCCCTCGTCCTGGTGTGTTGACTCCCGCAAATCGCGATCATGCTTGGATTTTGCACGTTTCGAGAAGTAGAGCCAAAGGAGTATAATGGCCAAGGCGCCACAATTCAGCGAGATCAGTATCCAACGCTGGCGAGAGGAGGAACCGGGCAGGAAAGAGTCACCTGTATGGATGTCCGGAACATCGGGTACCACCTTCAATCCATCCCAGACTCTCGTCCGGCCAGGTGGGCGGGGTAGTTCATTCAAAACAGTACCAGGTGGGACTTGAAGACCCTTGAATGTGAATACGGTGGGATCGATCGATTGATTAAACGAGGCTCGCTCGACAGTGAGTTCCTGCTCGTCAACGATTTCTCCTTTGTAGTGGCGTTTCCAGAGAACGACTTTGGGAAACCAGACATCAGCTTCCTGATGGTGTTCCACCTGACAGGTGATCGAGTCCTTAATGATGGCATCTCCATCAGGGGCCTCCAATTCCGCCCGGACCAAACTATAGCCCTCGTCGGGGGAGATCCACATTCGCGCTCGGGCGCCACCCTCGATGTCGTACTCGATCTTCCAAACGTTTCTTGTATCGATGGCTTCCTTTGAGACGGCGCAGTTTTTCCGATCCGGTCGGCCGACAAACGATTCCAGGTGATTGTAGCCTAGCACTCCGTAATCGCAGGGTACCATCCCAATAAGACGGGGATCAAACACCGCCAATCGCTCTAGACGGTCCTCGTCCGCAGTGTCGACTTGTGGTACGGGTTGTCGGTCGTCAGCGTTGTCAACAAGCACTCTTCTCGCAGTGTACCGGCCCCCAGCCGCCGTCGCCGGTGACTCGGGCGTATAGGCGAGAAACTCATCGTCGGTGACAACTCGGCGTCTCACACGGAAGCCGAAATTGGCCGCCTCGGCCACACCCTTTGCTGTGACAGTTGCCCTGCGGACGGGCTGCCTGGCATCCAACCGTCGCTTGCTGCCATCGAAAAAGAAATGCAACTCATGCTCAGGCACATCTCGGTCGTTCCGTGCCTTGACGACGATCTCACCGCGCTTGATGGCTCGCCGAGCAGCGAGGCAGCGAGCCTCGAGCGTCTCCGCTGAAGGAGTTGTGTCCAAATCACCGACGAGCATGCCCCCAAGCAAGGCCATTTGAGTAATGAGTGCAAACACTGCTGGCTGCTCCCGTAAGAACGATCCTCTGGACTCACCATGGCGCTCTGAATGGAAGACCGCCATGCACGAATAGCCCGCCCTTGAGATCACATCTGGTGTGGAATTTTCCCTTCTGCAGCGTCATCATGGCTGAATCTCAACAGGCAGCGCGTAGAGCGGTTCCCCGGGGGAGGTCGTCCGGACATGAATGTACGCTGTTCCTCGACCGGGGTCCTTCCATTTCGTTGCATTGAAAGCGACGCCGACCCGCCACGCATGCGATCCGTCCACCGGCGCGGTCACGGTGGCATCGAATGCCGGATGAGTCGAATCTGCACGCGAAACCTTGAAATCGGAGTTGTCACGCGGTGTAAACACAGCCGTCTTTGAATTTGGGCCACCTAGACGGAAATGAAGACGGTTGGGTTTGACGTCGAATTCCGGTTTGACAACCGCCTTCAAGTACAGACGGACTGTCTGCAATTGCTGTTCATGCCCCGCCAGGTAGCGCACGAGAACGTGGCGTTGTACGAGCCCACGAAAACTGCCGGTCTGGAACTTGACGCCGAGTAGGGTCGATTCTCCGGGAGGCACGAGTTTCTTAGGAACTTCGGCAACGGCACATCCGCAGTTAGTGCGCACGTTCACAATCTGCATGGAGGCTTTGGTTGGATTCGACAGATGAAACTCAGCACGCAAAGCTTGCTGTTGGTTGACAGTTCCAAAGTCGTATGCAAGAGGGTCAACTGCGAGGCGAGGAGGAGGGACGATACGATAGGCGTTCACGCCCGCGAAAACTGAGAATGCAAACAATCCAAGCCCAGCCAAAAGCAACCATCGCGATCGCATCGCGTCAATCCTTCAGCATGTCGTCCGAAAGAACAGGAAGCTACCGTAGCGTAACAGTGCGGTATCAAAATATCTGACTCTACCGGATTGCAGGTTTGGTTTGAAATGCCGGGTATCCGGCGAGCGAGGTTTTTGTCATCCTTACTTCTGACCAAGGAAGGGGGATGCGAGAATGGACGCTCGACCGAAGACCCGGCGGGTCAATCGTGAACGAAAGGCTCCGTCGCAGCAAGTCCCGCGAGGAGCCAAGCAGATTGTCATTCCCATGACGCGGCAACAGTACGACGAACTCTGGCACGACCCCCAGCGCTTGCGGGTGTTTGTCGATGAATGGGCACGCGAGGCTCCAGAGTTGTTCCCGGTGGATTTCCTCAAGGGTTATCTCTGGCAGGGATTTGGGCGTGCCTCGCGCAAGTTGCCTGGGGTGCGACTGCGGAAACTCGTGTTGACCGACGGCACCGCGTATTGGCTGCGGCCCAGCTTCGTGACCTGCTATCTGACGGGAACTGTCGACGAGTTGGCGTATCCGTTGTTGTTGGCCGCACACGGCGTCCCTCCCTGGCTGCTGACGATCGGCTTCGGCCACAGCGACATGTACTGGTATCGCCTCATCGAGCGGTTGGGGCGGAACAGCCTGGCCGGAACCACCGTGCGGGACGCCACGCGGCTGCCCGAACATCTGGCGGCCGACGAGCATCATGTCGACTGGGCTGGCCAGAAGGGCTACGTCGCCACAACCGTCGGTGGCGGTTGCATTTTGGGCGTGGCGCTGACGAAGTCGGCGGATGACGCGCATCTGCAGGCCGCCTATGGCGCCTTCGCGGCGGAAGCCCGGGCTGTCGATCCGCAGTACGCTCCGCAAACGGTCAACACCGATGGCTGGGCGTCGACGCGCAATGCGTTCCAGGCCCTGTTCGCCACGATCACGGTCGTGCTGTGTTTCCTGCACGGGTTTTTGAAGATTCGCGACCGCTGCCGCAAGCACCGCGAGTTGCACCGTCGCGTGTGGGACGTCTATCGCGCCGCCACCGCCGAGGAGTTCCGTCGCCGGATGGGCCAGTTTCAGCAGTGGTGCGGC
>JBDRKQ010000068.1:0-10619 GCA_043813895.1 Planctomycetota bacterium | reverse complement strand
TCGTAGTTTCGTAGGGTCCGCTGTGCGGACCAGACACCTCTATCCCAGTACCCAAAGCCCGGACCATCGAACCCGCCGTGCCGAATCGCGTATAATAAGAAGAGGCGTCTGAAACGCCGCGACAGGGGGAACCTCGATGCGGTCCTTCGCGATCAGTTTGGTGCTCGCGGCTGTGTTTGTGTTCGCTGCGGCGCAGCCCGCTCTTGGCGACGCGTTTACGATTGACGAATGGGGATTGACTACCCTCGTTCAGACGCTTTCCGCCGGCCAGGACGCGGAGTTTTCCGTGGTTGTGGAGAACCCATTCCAGGTAACGCACTTCGCCTCCATGGGCAACTCGACGTCCGAGACTGTCTACGACTTCGCCTGGGGCGAGCAGTTCGGCCAGTTCATGATCCAGGGCGCCCAGCAGGCCGAGGACTCCGGCGGCGGCTCCCTGATTTACACATCCTCTGAAGGCCATATCATCTTCACGAATAATTCGGACAACACCATCACCGTCACCGTCGAAGCCGAGTACGCTTACGACCTGCCCGCCTACGGCATGACCGCGTACGTCTGGATTCTCTTTGCGGACTTTGAGACGCACGAGCATTACTTCGCGGCAGAAGAATGGGAGGACACCTTCCTCGGCGGCCCCAAGCAGGGCACGTTCACCATGGGCGGCGAGGGCTTCATCCCGGCGGGCCGGGAAGTCTATTTCGGCTACACGATGAAGGTGGACGCCGACGGCTCGACCGGCACCTTCGCCACCGGCGACGGCCACATCACGTTCACCATCACGCCCGAACCGACCACCGCCTCGCTCCTTGCCCTCGGCGCGTTCATGCTTGTCCGACGCAGGCGATGCGGAAGAAAGTGAAGAATGCAGGATTGAGAATGTAGGTAGCGTCGGCGACACGGACGCAAACGCCAGGTCCGGCCGAATCCGGCTTTCTACATTCTCCATTCTGCATTCACAATTCCCCTCCAATTCGCGAAGCGCTGAACACGACTCACTAACGGATGCGATGCAGGCGAGCGCAAACAAACGACACCGTAGTCCAAAGACTTTGCGGGCGTTTGCGGGCGTTTACACTTTTTTCTGCTGTAAACGGGAGCAACGCCGGTGCGACAAACACAAACTCACCCCGACCGGCAAAACAAATCCCGGCAAATGTCGACAAATTTCACTTTTTCTGGTGAAATCCGAAGAAGGGGTGTGGCATGGGTCAACTCGTTGACCCGTGTTCGAGAAGGGGGACTTCCGCCCGACCGGGCCACCGGCCGCCACAAGAAACGCGCACACTGCCACAGAACGGAATACCGAATGCCAGCCTGTCAAGGGAAGTCAGTCGCAGTCGATCTCGATGTGTCGGCCCACCGAGACGTGACCGCCGGGGAAGTCCACGAAGACGCCATCGCGTTCCACGTTGACCTCGCCACCGGGAAAGTCCACGTAAACGCCGCGACGCGAGACGTCCACGGTTGCCCCAGGCACATCCACGAGCACGTTGCAGCTCGTGAGCAGCCCGCCTCCGAGAACGCTCAGCACCATCGATGCCGCCAACAACTTACGCATCCATCGTGTCGTCATGGCAACGCCTCCTATGGGTCTTGCGAGGAGTTCCTATTCTACACAAAGCCCGACGCGGGATTCAAGAAAAACCGTACTGTTCAGACGAGCCGACCCCACTACTCATCCTCCCCCTCGAAAAACGGCCGAAGCTCTGCCAGTTTCTGGTCGACGAGCTTCTTCGTCTTGGCTTGGAGGGTGAGACGCACGCTCGATTCCCGCGCATCCGGCCGGACGTTGCCCCACCACTCGGGATACCGAACGGTGAGCCCGTCGAGTTCGTCGATGGCTGCGTCCGGGTGGGCGGCCGCGAATGCCCTCACAACCCCGTCCGGATTGTCGGACGCGAACACGATCTCGCCGGATGAGCGGTACCGCTGCATGGTTCGGACAAGCTCACTCAGCTTGCGCCCGGACGCGTTGACCAGATTGATGACGTGTACGAAGGCGAGCAGAGCCGACTCGCAGGAACTGGCGCTCCTGAAGTAGAAACGGCCGGAGAGATCACAGCCAAAGACCGCGTTCTGCTCGACCATGGTCTTCTTCAGGAGAACCTGCCCCACGCGCGAACGAATCGGCGCGCCACCGGCACGCTCGATCTCCTCCGACAGCGAGTCGATCGCGCGAAGGTCGAAGACCACCGCGGCGCCGGGCTCGCGCTCGATGAACATCCGAGCGAGCAGCGCCGCGATACAGTCCGCCGGGATCGCGATTCCCTTCTCATCAAAGAACGCGCACCGACTCGCGTCGCCGTCGAAGCACACGCCGAAGTCGGCCTTCTGGCGCTTGACGAGCTGTCTGAGTTCTCGTGTATTCCTCGCGACCGACGGGTCCGGCGTGTGGGCAAAGACCCCGTTGTGCTCGAAGTTCAGCGGGACGATCGTGAGGCTTCTCACGCGATTGAAGACGATCGGAACCCACTTGCCCGCCGCGCCATTTGAGGCATCGACGGCAATCTTGAGAGGCTTGGCGAGTTTGTTGCCGCCTATCAAGTCACCGCGAAGGAACTCCGCGTAAGGTTTCGCCAGGTTGAGCGAAGTGAGCGCCGCCGTCGTGCCCGTTTCATGCCGTGGCACTCTGGACGCGATGTCGTGGATGCTGGCCAGGCCCGTGTCGAAACCGATCGGCACCCCGTTGGCTGCGCAGAATGTGAAGCCGTTGTGCTCGACCGGCATGAAACCGCCGGTGGTCTGAATGCCGCCGCACGCGCCGAGACGACTCACCGCGAAGTAGAGTTGCGGCGTATCGACAAGCCCAATGTCAACCACGTCCATACCACTCGAACGCACGCCTTCAGCGAGGGCTTTCTGCAGGCAACGGCTACGGCTCCGCGCATCGCGCCCCACGACGATCGTCCGCGCGGCCGGGTCCGCACGGTCATAGCCTCGAAGCTTGCCTCGCAGGTACTGGGCGATCGCGTGACCGATCCGCCATGCCGCATCCTCCGACAGCGGCTCCGGCGAGGCGGCGAACACGTCGTCCTCGCGAAACACCGCCTCGATTTTTCCGTTCAGTTCCCCGCCCTCATCTTCGGCCCGCGGTTTCTGATTGGTTTCATCGTCATTAAACTGGCACCCGCGGCACTTCGGAAAGTGCGCGAACCTGCGGCCGCGGCAAATCGCGTCGGAAATCCGGATATGCTCCTCGCCCGGACAGTACCGGTTGTAATCCTTGGTCAGTTGCCCTGCCGTCATGACCGAAGATCGTATCCCGGCCGCGGTCCCGATTCCACACCTCCCCGCGTCCTCGTTCCGCGCGCCCGGCAGCCGACCGGGTACGAAACACTGGCGAGACGCTTCCGGGACCAGTGGCACGGTGCAGCCACCGGCAGCCCTGCCGCCACTGACGGTCGTGTTGTGGAGCATCCCGCTACGGCCTGCACTGCACGATCTGACCGCCCGAGAGGACTTGAGGGGCGTGAAATGACCACACGGCCTCGCGTTTGGCCCCTGACTTGCAAGTAGGCCGTACACGGGGGTGTTCTATCTGGATTTCCGGAACTCGACGGGACAACGACCCATCAGGCGTGGGCCTGATTGCGGTCCCCGCCGAAAGGTCTTAGAATTGCGTGTTTTGGCGCGGATCGTCGCAACACACCTACGACCACAAGTAGAGAGTTTTACTTCGGAGGAACAGTCAAATGACACAGGCAGTCAGCGCTGGACAGTCACAGAAGTACGCACCATCTGCTGAGTTTTCCGCACAGGCTCACGTCAAGTCGGTGAAAGAGTACGAGGCACTGTACAAACGATCGATCGAAGATCCCGAGGGCTTCTGGGGCGAGATCGCCACGAACTTCCACTTCTTCAAGAAGTGGAACCGTGTCATGGAATGGAAGGAGCCGTTCGCCAAGTGGTTCGTGGGTGCGGAGACGAACATCAGCTACAACTGCCTGGAGCATCAGATCGCCAAGGGTCTCGGCGACCACGTCGCGATCATCTGGGAAGGCGAGCCCGTCGATGAGAACGGCCGGCCGAAGGACGTCAAGAGGCTGACCTACAACGATCTGCTCAAGGATGTCTGCAAGTTCGCGAACGGCCTCAAGAAGCTCGGCGTCCAGAAGGGCGACCGCGTCACCCTCTACATGCCGATGATTCCCGAGTTGGCAATCGCCATGCTGGCCTGTGCGAGGATCGGCGCACCGCACTCCGTCATCTTCGGCGGCTTCACTGCTCAGGCGATTTTCGACCGACTCGAAGACGCCCAGTCACGTTACGTCATCACTGCCGACGCCGGCTACCGACGCGGCAAGTTCGTACCCTTGAAGAAGAACGTTGACGACGCCTGCGACATGACTAACCTCGTCAAGAACGTCGTCGTCTTCCAGCGTGCCGGCAACAAGATCGACATGAAGGACGGCCGCGATATCTGGTGGCACGACCTCATCGAAGGCGTCTCAGACTCCTGCGAGTGCGAGCATCTCGATGCCGAACACATGCTCTTCCTGCTCTACACCAGCGGAAGCACCGGCAAGCCCAAGGGTATCCTCCACACCACCGCGGGCTACATGGTCTACACCGCCTACACGGCCAAGATGGTCTTCGACCTCAAACCCGACGACATCTACTGGTGCACCGCCGACATCGGTTGGATCACCGGCCACTCCTACATCGTGTACGGCCCGTTGCAGAACGGCATCACCAACCTCATGTACGAGGGAGCACCGAACTTCCCGGATTGGGAGCGATTCTGGTCCATCGTGCAGCGTTACAAGGTCACGAAGTTCTACACCGCGCCGACCGCAATCCGCGCGTTCATGAAGCAAGGCGCCGAGTTGCCGGCCAAGTATGATCTTTCCACGCTCAAGCTCCTCGGTACCGTCGGCGAGCCCATCAACCCCGCCGCCTGGGATTGGTACCACGAAGTCATCGGCGGCAAGCGGTGCCCGATCGTTGACACCTGGTGGCAGACGGAAACAGGCGGCATCCTCATCACGCCGCTGCCCGGTGTCACGCCGACCAAGCCAGGCTGCGCCACGAGGCCTTTCTTCGGCGTGGACGCCGCGGTCATGGAGAAAAACGGCACCGTCCTGCCCAAGGGCAGCAACGGCCTGCTCTGCATCCGCAAGCCGTGGCCGGGAATGTTGCGAGGCATCTACGGTGATGAAAAGCGATACCACAAGCAGTATTGGACGGAGATCAAAGGCAACTACTTCACAGGCGACGGCGCTCGCTTTGACGAGGACGGCTACTTTTGGATCACCGGGCGCGTGGACGATGTCCTTAACGTCTCGGGACACCGGCTCGGCACCGCCGAAATCGAATCGGCCCTCGTATCACATCCGATGGTCGCGGAAGCGGCCATTGTCGGCTACCCCGATGAAATCACAGGCGAAGCCATCGCAGCCTTCGTCACGCTCAAGGGTAGCGCCACGCCGAGTGAGGACTTGAAAACCGAGCTCAAGAAGCACGTAGGCAACGTTGTGGGTGCTTTTGCCCGGCCGAAGGACCTGCGTTTCACGGACGCGTTGCCTAAGACCCGCAGTGGCAAGATCATGCGACGATTGCTCCGCGAATTGGCCACGACGGGCAGCGTCGAAGGCGATGTAACCACGCTCGAAGATTTTTCCGCGATCGCAGCGTTGAAGGGAGATAAAGAGTAGCGAGGGGTTTCAAACTCTCGCCATTCATGGTATAATGCCTTCCGGAAAAGCGGGAGCGTGAATGGGGTGGTTCACCTTTCCTGAAGGCTATGACCCGCAGCCTCTTGGCCGCTGCTTGCAGGGATCCTGTGGGTAGCGGCCAAGGCACGGATGGATGGAAGAACATTCGCGCGGCACGTTCGAGGCGATCTTCAGTCCGACCCATTGGGATCAGGAGCTTCAGGGCAGGTGTATATCAACATCGGCTCTCCCGGCGGACTCACGGATAACGAGGAGTCTTCAACAGCGAAGGGATTGGCTCATGGCGATGGTATCGGCCTGCAAGCTCCAAGTCGGAAGAGACGATTACGATGGGCAGGTCCGGATGGAGGCGGACCACATCGATTTCGCCGGTTCCACCAAGTACAGGTTCCGGCTCGCCGAGATTCGCAGCCCGAGGCGGGATGGCGACACGATCGTCTTCGATTTTCACGGCAACCTCGTCTCCATCAAACTGGCAGGCGTTCGTGCCGCGGAAAGCTGGATCGAATACATCGAGCACCCGCAAACGCTTGCCGACAAGCTCGGCGTCCAGGAGGGACACACGATCCGCGTCATCAACCTCGAAGATACCGAGTTGCTTGACCTGCTCGAATCGAGGAACACCAAGGTCATCTTTGAGCCCGCCGACCGCTGCGACATGGTCATGATCGGCGTCGAACGCCCGGCCGAACTCCGGCAGATCGAGGACCTGAGTGAGACCCTCCGGCCCGGCGGGGCCATCTGGGTCGTCCTGCCGAAGAGCGTCCGCACGATCACCAAGGCCAACGTGTGTGCGGCCGCACGCGAAGCAGGACTGGACCACGGCGAAGCCGTCGATTTCTCCGAAACGCAGGTGGCGTACAACATCGTTCGGCCGACCTCGGCCAAGAAAAGCGACACTGCATCCGGTAACGGTTCCTCCTCGCGCCCTGCGAACGGCGTCCGGCGTCCGGCGCGGCGGGCCAGTGTGAAATCGTAGAACAACGATCTCCACTCAAGATGGTCACCGGTTCGCCCACGCTGCGTCGCTCCTTCGGCCTGCGGCGCGCGCCCCAGGGTGTCGGCGACTTCACAGCCGGGACGGTGGCGCCACAAGCAAACGTGAGGCGTCATAGGGCAAAGCCATGTCTGCGAGAACTCGCGCAATCATCTTCGACATGGACGGAACCCTCACATGCCAGAACCTCGATTTCGACCTGATCAGAAGCGAAATCGGTCTCGACAAAGTGCCTATCCTGGAGGCCATGCGCGAGATGACCCCCGGTGATCGCGCCAGGACCGAGGCGATTCTCCGGCGCCATGAAGCTGTTGCCGCCGACACCTCCGAACTCCAGCCGTTTGCTTTCGAGGTAGTGAACGCTGTCCGTACCGCGGGACTTCGTGTTGCGCTCATGACCAGGAACTCCCGGCATTCGGTCGAGGTGTTTCAATCGAGGCACGGTCTCGTGTTCGACCTAGTTTGGACGCGCGAAGACGGTCCCACAAAGCCCTCTCCCGAGCCGATTCTGATAATCTGCCGCAAACTCTCCGTCGAGCCTGCCGACACTTGGTCCGTCGGCGATTACCATTACGACATCATCTGCGGCGCCTGCGCGGGAACGAAGACCGTGCTGCTCGTCGCCGAGGGTCGTGATCGGCCGCCCTGGGCCGGCGAGGCCGACTACGTGATCGCCGACCTCCGGGAACTGCTCGGGCTTCTCGGTGTCGGTGATGCGACAACGGGGCGATGACGTAGCGTCTTGTGTAGCGGCCGACGCCCCTGTCGGCCGTTGAAGATCGCCAGTAGGCCCCGTCCGACGCAGGGGTCGGACGCTACGGTGTTCATCGAGACGCTATAACACGCAATGAGGTGACACGAGCTTGGCATCATTGGCAGTCGCACATCTTCTTCACCGGAAACTCCGGACCAGCCTCTCGATTCTCGCGGTCGGGATCGGGATCGCGATGCTGCTCGTGATGCTCGGTCTCTCGCACGGCATGATCAACGAAGTGGCGGACCGTGTGCAGAGCGTCGATGCCGAGCTGATCGTCCTGCCCGAGAACGAGAACGTCATCTTCACCGCCGGCGCCGCGTTCACGTCCAAGATCGCGCCGGTGATAGACGACTTCGAGCTTGACGGTCGCCCTGTTGTCAAGCGAACGGTCGGCGTGCTCGTCGATACGATCCATCTTGGCGGGCAACAGCAACGGTTGTTCGGCGTCGATCATGACGACATGGCAGCGTTCCTCGGACGCCGGAAGATCGTCGAAGGCCGACTCTTCGACGAAGGCCGCGCATTTGGAAACCGTTTAGATGCGATCCGAAGCGACAGCGGCGCCTACGATCCGGCTCTGATCGCCGACGCGGAATTGGAGGAGGCATGCGAGTTGGTCATTGACACAAGGCTCTCTCGCGTCGGCGGATATCGCGTCGGCGATCGCGTCACCTTTCTCGGCCGGAAGTTCGAGATCGTCGGAATCGTGGAGTCGGGCGTCGCGTGCCGCGTCTTCTGCCCGCTGCAGGTGCTTCAGAACATCAAGCTCGGCGGCATCCCATGGGTGAGCCTGTTCTTTGTGCAGCTGCACCCGCCCCCGGTTGCGCAAACCGACTACGCCGAGACCGTCGCCGATGCCCTCAGCCGCCGCATCAAGGCGAAGGTCGAGCTCAAGGGCGACTATCGGGCGCTGCTCTACGAGAGCTTCTCGTCGATCTACGTCTATATCAACGCCGCCAGTGCCGTCGCCCTGGTCGTGTGCTTCCTGATTATCCTGCTCAGCATGCACACGATGGTCCTCGAACGCACGCGCGAGATCGGCATTCTCAAATCCATGGGCGCGGGAAGGCTCTATCTCATCGGCGAGTCTGTGACGGAGGCCGTCATCGTTTGCCTCTGCGGAACGCTCATCGGCATCGCGGCCGCGTTTGCGGTAAAGTATGCCCTCGAGGCCGCCAAGCCGCTGATCACGATCAGCATCGAGTGGAACTTCCTCGCGATCGCGATGGTCATCGGCGTCGTCGGCGGAACGCTGAGCTCGCTGTATCCGGGGTACCGTGCGGCGAAGCTGGACCCGGTCGCAGCGTTATGCTTCGAATAGGACAGGTCGTTGGATGTGCGAACTAGACGTGATACTCCGAGCCCGCGACGTCCACCACGCCTATCGCACCGGGCGTGTCGAGACACCCGTGCTGCACGGGATCGACCTGGACATCCGTCGCGGCGAGTTCGTGGTCGTCATGGGCCCCAGCGGCTGTGGTAAGAGCACGCTGCTCAACATTCTCGGCCTGATGATGCGGCCGACCGCCGGCGCCGTGGACATCGACGGAACGCCAACACGCACGTTGGGCGATGCCGGCCGAACATTGCTCCGACGCCGCAAGCTCGGCTTCGTCTTCCAGCGGTTCAACCTGCTGCCGGTGCTCACCGCCGAACAGAACGTCGAGATCGCGCTGAAACTACGCGGCGAGGGCGTTAACGGTCGCCCCCTGTCGGTCCTCGATCGTATTGGCCTGAAGGCCAAGCGCCGCAGCAAGCCGGATGAGATGTCCGTCGGAGAGCAGCAGCGCGTCGCCATTGCCCGGGCCGTGGTGGCACGCCCGATGTTACTGCTTGCCGACGAGCCGACCGGCAACCTGGATTCCCACAGCGCCGGCGAAGTGCTCGACCTGCTCGCCGAGTTGAACGCATCTGACGGATTGACAACCGTCATGATCACGCACAACGAGCGCCTGACCGACCGCGCGGATCGCGTGCTGCAAATGCGCGACGGCCGCATCTAGCAGCCTCCGGCCGCAATCAGAGGGACCAAGGGATCAAGGGGCCGGTGTCACAAGTTACTTCGCAAGCGACGAAGATTGGCGACGTCGACGGGATAGAGCGGAATGGATGTGACGCAAACCGGAGGATTGTCGCCGGAGAACCTCAGCGAGGCCCACGCGGCACATACGGAGGCGCCCTCACTCGACCGTTACGCGGACGGCGACGGCATCAACTTGCGCCTCTGGTTCGTCTGTTTTGTGGCGTGGTTGGTCGGCCTGACGCTCGCTTCGCTTTGGGGGATGGCCGCGATCGACGGGACTGGCTCACAAGTCGGCTGGGCCGTCTGGGCCCTGGCCGGCACCGCCTTCTACCTCTCTCTCTGCTGCACCTTCTTTCCGGCGCCCACAACCTGGATCGTCATGCTCGTCGCGAGCGACATGGTCGCCGCGCAGGTCGGCCTCGTCGGCATGGCGCCTCTGCGTCTCGCAGTCGTGGCCACCGTCTGCGCCGCCGCGACCGGCATTGCCAACCTCAACGAGTACCACCTGTTCGTCTACCTGTTGCGAAAGAGACGCGTGGCCAAGGTGCGGGATACGCGCATGTTCCGCACGGCCAGTCGCTGGTTCGAGAAAAGTCCCTTCTGGATTGTCACGCTTTTCAGCTTCCTGCCGATACCGGTCGACGTGATTCGATGGCTGGCGATCACGGCGCGATACCCGCGCGGACGTTTCTTCTGGGCGGGCTTCATCGGCCGCTGGTTTCGATATGCGATCTGGGTTCTGGCTGCGATAGGACTGCACCTGGACACGTGGCAGATCATGCTGATTCAAGTTGTGTTGGCAGGCGCGGCCCTCATCCGGATTCTGCCACGTTTGCTCCGCAGGCGGCGCGAGCGGGACACAACTAACGCAGGCGGTGCGACGGTTGTCGACAAGAGTGATGGGACCTAGAATTACAAGGGATGTAGCGTCGGCCCCCCGTGGCCGACGTGGATTGTCAGCGTACTTTCGGACGGCCGGTGACGAGATGGTCCTGAGTCTGTGGCAACAGCGACAGTGGCCCGCGGTCGAGCGCGAGCTTGATCGCATCGTAACCCGCCTGCGCACGCTGGATCCAGAGCGCGTCATTCTCTTCGGCTCGTTCGCGCGCGGTGATTTCCATGAAGGCAGCGACATCGATCTGATGGTCATACTCAACACGAGCG
>JBDRKQ010000067.1:0-40018 GCA_043813895.1 Planctomycetota bacterium | reverse complement strand
AATCATTGGATTGCCCCGCCGAGTGTGTTACGATATAGACGGATAGGATGTGAGAGGGTAAGAGGTTGATCGAGCCTCGGTGCCGATCGGCGCTGGGGGTGTCGGCACATCCGCCTGGAGATACAGTATGTCCCCAATTGGAGCGTGCGCCCGTGATTCTGCCGGGCGCGGCAGGCGACGCGCGGCATTCACGCTGATCGAATTGCTCGTGGTCATCTCGATCATCGCCGTGCTCATCTCGGTCCTGCTCCCGGCGCTCAGCCGTGCAAAGGAAACGGCTGCCATCACGCAATGCACCTCGAACCTCGGCCAGATCAGTGCAACCGCACAAATGTACATGGACGACAACGATGTCGGAGGATACGGCAGCTTTCCCTCGCTCCCCTGGCACCTGGGGACGGGTACGTACGCGGGATTCAGCTACGATTGGATTTCTGAGTGGGTTTACGGCGGATACCAGCCCTCGATCGACCACCCGGCCTATGGCGGTACGGCAGATTGGAAGGTCCTGCCGACCGAGTTGCGGCCGTTCAACAAGTACATTGCCCCGGGAGCCGCGGGCAAAGTTATCGTGAAGGTATATGTATGTCCCTCCGACAAGTCCTACCTTACCAGTGAGTATACCGATGTCGGCGTCCCGCCAGAGGTGCAGACGCGCCATGCCGCCCACGAGGTGCAGGGGACGAGTTATCCGATCTTATGGCACTGGTACGACGACCCTATATACGATGGTCCAGATCCGGACGGTGGCGATAAGCGAAATGTCCACGACATCGACAAAATGAGCAAGTGGGGAAGCCGAATGCTGGCGAAGAAGGTCGGTGGGTATGGTTCAGAGTTCCCCGTTTTCATTGAAGACCATTTGGACGCATACCTAGTCGAGTCCAGACCACCGGACGGCTCGGAGGGCGAGAGCCTGCTCCAAACGCTCGGCCTCGGCTGGCACGGCAAGATCTCGACCTACTCTATGGGCTTCCTCGACGGTCACGCAACACACCAGTTCGTCGATACCCGTTTCTCCCGCGGACCCGGCTACAACATCCGCCCCGGGCCGTAGTGCTGCCACGCCAAAAACCCCACAAGCATCAGAGCCGCGCGCGCCAGCAAGCGGTGACCGCACAAACGCAAGGGCCTGCGCGGCGAATGCCAACCCCTTCCTCACGGTCGGGGCTCTGTTCAGAGCCGCGCGTGTCAGCAAGCGGTCGGCGCTACCGATTGTCATGGGCCGTCGGGATCACGCCGCGCGTACGTCGGCGTGTTTCGCTGGTGATGGGTCGGGCTTGATCAGGCTGACGACGACATTGACGACCAGGGCGGCGACGAAAGCCAACGGCAGGTTGTAGACCTCCACGCTCGTCGGGTCCGTAGCGTCGTAACTGTACGCCAGCTTCCAGATCAGCACGACGGCGAAGCCTGTGATCATGCCTGCCAGGCAGCCGGCGTACGACGCGCGCTTCCACATCAGCACGAGAATGAGTTGCGGGCCGAAGGCGGCGCCCATGATCGCCCAGCCGTAGGTCAGAACGTAGTTGTATACATTGAGCGGGTTCTTGATTGCCAGGGCGGTGGCGCCGAGCCCAAGCGCGAGGACGACGAGACGGTTGGCGAGCATGTTCGTCTGCTGTCGGCCCTTGGCGAAGAGTCGCGCGTAGAGGTCGTTCGCCGCGGAACTGGCCGCGACGACCAACTGGCTGTCGGCGGTGGAGCAGATCGCAGCCAGCACGGCCGCGAGGACCAACCCGGCCAGCACGCCGGGCAGCATGTGCATTGCCGACATCACGAGGCCCAACTCCTTGTAGACCTCCTGCGTTTCCTCCGCCAGCATGAGCTGGCCCCACTCGGCCCCGCCCGCCGTCATCGCCCTCGCCATCAGGCCGACCGTCACCGCGCCCCAGTACACGCACAGCCCCCAGCAGAACGCAATGACGCCGGCGATTCGGGCGTCGCGCCGCTCCCTCAGCGCCATGAAGCGGACCAGAACGTGCGGCTGACCGGGATAGCCGAAGTTGATCCCCAGCGCGTGCGAGCCCAACAGGAATCCGAAGAACGCGATCCCGGTGCGTCCCCAACTCAAACTCAGCAACTTCGGGTCGCCAACCGCCTCCAACTGCTCGAAGATGAATCCGTATCCGCCTTGCGTGGCGAGGAGGTAGACCGGGAATATGACCAATGTGCCGAACATCAGAAAGGCCTGCAGGAAATCGGTCCAGCAGACGGCGCGGAAGCCTCCCGCGACGGTGTAGAGCAGCACGATGGCGGCGCCGATCCAAACGCCGACCCGATAGTCCCCGGTCATACTCGCGGCATTGGATCCTGGAAACGTCGCACTGAATGCCTTGCCGGCGGCCGCTAGTTGGGCCGCAACGTAGAGCAGCATCGCGACGAGTATGACGACGACCGACAGGACACGGAGAAGTGGAAGGCGCTCCTTGAAATTGAACGCGAAGAAGTCCGGCAGCGTCAGGGCGGAGAGCTGCCGCGACCTGTCGCGCATCCGCCCGGCCAGCACAAACCAGTTGAACAAAAAGCCCAAGAGACAGCCGGGGATGATCCAGTACGCCGAGACCCCGGACCCGAACGCAACGCCGACGAGCCCCAGCGTCACCCAGCCCGACTCGCTCGAAGCGGATGCGGAGAGTGCGGCGACCCAGCCTCCCAGAGACCGCCCGGCAAGGAAGAAGTCCTCGTCGCTTCGTTTGGCGAACTTCGCGGAATAGAGCCCGATGGCGACAATCGCGAGGGTGTACACGGCGAAGGACACGCCGATGACCCACGTGTTGACTGGGGCTTGATCCACCATGAGGAACTCGCTGCCAGCGACGACCGTCACGTCGGACCGCCCGGCCTCAGCACGAACGGACCGAGGAACCGCCGAACCGACGCACGCTTATCCGCCGCGGCCGAGCGTGAATTGTACCGTGTCTCGTGACGGGAGGCGAGGACGCGCACCAAAGAAGGCACGGCCACAGACTGCACAGACTTATAAGTCTCGGCAGCATGGAGCCGTGCCATTCGTGACTGCGTCGAGCAGCGCCGATTCGGCGTCCGTTTGCCGACCCTGCCTTGGTTCGCAACGGACACCGGCGGAATTGCAGGATTCGGTTATCGTAAGCCGTGTCGTCCGAACGGGACGATTATGGCCACGGCGGATTCGGAATCGACACGCCCGCATTCTGCGCAATCGTGATGGCGTCAGCAACGGTCGGAACCAACGTGGTCCAGAAGCCGGTGATGTAGCTTCTGACAAAGGCAAGCGAACCGGCTGTGACCTGGTCACCCAGGTCCTGAACCGTGCAAGCCGAGGCAAAGACTGTTCCGCCCATCACGGTACAGGCCGTCATCGCCGCCATCTTCATCTTGCGTAGTGTACGCGCTCTGATCATAGTCGAATCTCCTTAAACCAATTCAGGATCGAACTAGGAATCCTGCTCCTACAGGGAAATCTTTACTCGCAGACTACCAACCAAGGCGTCCCTGGCATCCTTGTTACCGCCCGGATTGGTGATGACCTGAATATCGGGCGTCAGCACAATCGCCGGCGTAATGTGAATGGCGTAATAGAGCTCGTAGACAGTCTCGCGGTCCGCCAGATTGTTGACCTCGTGTCGAAGCTGGCTGGACATAATACTCTGGGCGACACCGAAGGCCAACACATCATTGTCACGTCTCGGAATCAGACCCTGGTACTGCGCACCGAGCGACCAGAAATTGCTGATAGCATTGATGTCGCGATGCGCAAAGCCGTACCGGAAGAACGTACCCAGGCCCTGCTTGTCCTTGGCGTCGTCGTTCTCCTTGCAGAGCATCTGATCGAAGCTGGCGTAGAAGCCCACGTCCGAACCGTGCGTCCGATCGCTGAGTATCCCGCCGAGGTTGTCGCGGAAAACCGTGCCGGGCCGCGGATCATACCACCAACCCAACCGGTAGTTGCCGGGCATCGCCCCGTTCGCGCTCGACAGCTTCGGTGTGAAGCCCATCTCGAACATCCCAATGAAGTACGGATTGTCGCCGCCGTACTTGTTGTGGAACGTCGTGTCGAAGCTGACGCCCCGCGTCGAATCCCGCTGGTCGGCGTTCACGCCGGCCATCTGGAAGTAAAAGTAATCGCACGGCGTGTACTTCAGGAATGCGCCCGGCGCCTTGCGGTGCGGAAACGTCGGGTTCGCACACATGTGTGCATTGATGAACTGGTCCCACGGCGACTGGGCATACGCGTTGCAGTCGAACAGGTCCACGGGCGTCAGCAGTTTACCGATGCGGAACTCCAACTTCTTCTCGAAGAAGTACTGCCCGTACCACCACTTGTCGAGGAAGAACTCATGATCGCCGCTGGCCATCACCCACGACGTGCTCCCCAGCGAGCCGACCTCGCGCTGCACGCTGTCGTTGTAGCTCGACTTCCCGCGGATGAAGAAGAAACCGCCCGGAACCACGCCCATCTTGTCCAGGTCCAGCCTGAGGTTCAGCCGCAGGTCGCCGTTGAAGTCGTCGGCGTTGTGCGTATTGAGACCGCCGCGGAAGTTCTGCTGCCACACGCCCACGTAGATCGCCGAGAAGTCGATGCCGTGGTCGTCCATCCACGTCCGAGCGCCGCCCCAATCGCCGGTCAGCCGCTTCGTCGTCCAGATGTCATACGCCGGCGCTTCCGTCACCGTCTCCGTCGTCGTCTCGGACACGACCTCTTCGGCGGGTTCCTGCTGCTCCTGAGCGGTCTGCGGCTGATAGTTCAGCGACATCGGCTCGCTTTGCCAGGCGGGATCCACCGCCTGTTCAGATGACTCAGCTTGTCCGAATGCCAGGCTGACCGGCGAAAGAACGACAGCGGCCCAAAGATAAACCGCCATGGGGCCTGAGAACAGGCGTGCCAACTTCATAGTCTGTCTCCGATGGCTGATTGCGGTAACATGCGTGCATTCCAGCGACCGCGCCCCGCCAGAACTGCAACGGGCTCCTCAACTTAACTCTAGTCGGGCTCGTATCCGTAGCACTCCTGCCATGGAATCCCGGCAAACCGGATGCGTGACTCCCGCATCGCTTGATACGTCCAACTTCCGCGGCACATTACGGATGTGTAATGTGTTGTCAACCCCAAAAACCGACATCCCGGTCTCATTCTCTCGATAAACACCGGTCGAATAACGGTAGAAATTCGATCTCTTCCGTCAGCCTGCACGGCACCATCCACAACCTCATCTCTTACATAAGGTTAGAGTCTCGGCGGGGTCACAGAAGACTCGTCGCCTGATTTCGGCTCTTAAACAACGGAGTCATCGCCTCCCCCGACGTTTTCGCCGCGCGCATCTGAGGTTCACAATCCCCTGAGACCCGCAGCGAGACGCTGCCGCAGGAGTGCCATAGCGATAGCACTCTCAAATGCAATCGTGGTACCGCGGATCGCCGTAGTGCGGTTCTGAACAGAGCCGCGCGTCACAACGAATTGCATTAGGCGGCGTGGGATCTGGTAGCGAGGCAACCGTGATATAGCAGGACTTTGCCCCACATCCGGCGTTCCCCGCGATGCTGCCGCCCCGCCCAAGCTGGCAGCCCTTTCAAGCCGATGGCCAGGT
This sequence comes from Planctomycetota bacterium, assembly GCA_043813895.1. Classification (GTDB taxonomy): domain Bacteria; phylum Planctomycetota; class Phycisphaerae; order UBA1845; family UTPLA1; genus CAZTAR01. The sequence goes on along the minus strand of JBDRKQ010000067.1, from coordinate 34,451 downwards.
TGCTGCTGTGGCCGGAAGGTCCGCTCAATCTCGTCGCGACGGGCCAGCAGGCGTTGTCCCACGGGGCGTTGCCATAAACGCCACGACTGCATGCGTCGCAGTTGATCTTCCATGACTCGTCTCCTGGATCGGTGTGGCATCCCGGCCCGCCGGAGGTAAGCGTGGAGTATCTTTTATCTTACGACTCAAACCCAGTCCAACCCATCGTGCGATTTGTTGGTCAGCCAGCGGTCGGCGTTCGTGATCAGAGCCGCGCGCGTCAGCAAGCGGTTATCGCTCACAGAAAGAACCTAATGATGCGGACGCCGACCGATTCTCTCACAGTCGCTGCTCCGATTCGGTCAGTAGCCTGTCAAACGCGTTCTCGGTGCTTCACGACCGGGAGGGACGCTACCGTTTCCCGGGTTTGAAGCGTCTCGCCGAATCCGTCATCGCCCCGTATTTCCGGCAGAGATTCCCCGCTTGAAACCCGACGCCCCGGCGGCTACATTACGCGAGAGTCCCGGGGACGTAGCTCAGTTGGGAGAGCGTCGCGTTCGCAATGCGAAGGTCGTGGGTTCGAGCCCCATCGTCTCCAGTAGGTCAGCAGGCGACAGTGATGCACAAAGCTTGTCGTTCGCGTCACTTGCGAGCGGCAAGCTTCCTGCGTTGTGTTCGGGTGTGTTGTCAGGGATTGCCCCCTCCGTGCAGCGATTGCCGGGATTCGGTACAAGCATTGGTACGGATGAAGCGACATCGCTTGTGCCCGTCGCCCGCGCCCGGTCGGCCTGTGGTTCATCGTCGAGCGGCAGCGCCGGGAGCACGTCCAACGCCCCCGCCACGTCGAGCAAGCGCGGATCGGTGTAGGTGTTCATCGTCATGTCGATCGAGCTGTGCCGCATGGCGGCTTGTGCGGTTCTCGGCGAGACACCGCCTTTGCTCAAGTGCGAGCCGAACGTGTGTCGCATCGCGTGAACGTCCACCGTCCGCCCACGATCGTCAGCCTTCGGGATGCCGGCGGCTTTCAAGTCTCGGTCAAGAATGCGGATCAGCCCCGCCGGCACGTCAAACAGCGGCGTATCCGCCGGGAGACTCAGCGGCACAGAAGCCCCGATACGCCGCCTTGCGTCGTTTCTGACGGCTTCCAGCTTGTCGGCAAGCCATTCGCGTAGGTCGTTTGCCAAGTCGCCGCGTAGCGGTATCTCTGCCCCGCGTCCGGCTTTCTCGTCTGCCGCGTCGAGCACCGCATACGGCATCGCCTCGTCAAGCTCCAGGTGCCCGGCGGTCAGCGCGTCCAGCTCAGCCTTGCGAAGCCCGGTCAAGACCAGCGACTTGTAGATCAGTGCTCGCTTTCTGCCCCGACGCTCCAGCTCGGCGACAAGGTCCGGTCGTTTGTGCAGCGCCACTCGCCCACGTTGTGCGGCAGCATCGAGCGTGTCGAGCGTCAGCGGTGCTTTCTTCCAGGTCCGGCGACTTCGCTTGTTCTCACGGTCCGTGGTATCGGCGAGCTTGACAGTCTCCCGGCCGTATTCAGCCAACGACCGGAGCCGAGCGACTCTCAGCAACCGCCGCAGTTCATCCTCGGTGAGCGCCCGACGCACACGGCGACGGTCGGCTTTCGCGTCCCGCTTTGGTAGCCGTGCGAACGGATTGGCGACAATCCGCCCCGTTTCAACGCACCAGTTGCCGAAAGCGGTCATCGTTTGTAGGTATCCGTTCAACGTGCCCGGCGACGTGCCGGCGGCTTCCTGTCGGTCCGCCCACCGTTCGACAGCAACGCGGCCCAAGTCGCGGAGTCGCTCAAAACGACAATCCGCCACCACACAGCCGAGCCGGTATTCGGCATTCGCCACACACGTCGGATTGATTCGTGCCCGCCCACCTTTGCCGCGCCTTGTTCGTTGGTGCCCCAGATAGGCTGCAACGTGTTCGGCCAGCGGCGTGCTTCGGTGGTCGAGCACTGCATCTTCCGCGGCGGTTGCCGTTCCCGAGCGTACACGATCGGCCCGCTTCTCAAGCTCAGCCAGCACAATGGATGCCGCATCGGCACTCCGGCAGCCCGTCGCCACCTTGCGCACGTGCCCGGACCCGTTGCGGTACTTTGCTGTGTACGTCCGGCTCTCAATCACGAGCCGATCTGCCCCCGCGTGTTTGCCTTCGGTCGGCGTCGTCACCCTTGCAACGCGCTTGCGGCGTTTGCCGTCCGTCCAGCGGGCGAACCGCTCGCCATCGCGCGTGAACAGCTCCGCTTCGGCAGGAAGCGACTTCGTATAGGTTTCGCGGTACACGGTTCCCATGATTCACAACTTCACTTTCAGTCCAAGCGCGCGGCAAACGGGGAAGCTCGGATACGGCCCCGCAGCTCGCCGCATAATCTCCCGCGCGGCCCTGTAGCTCAGCGTGTTTCGTTCAAGCAGCGTTTCAGCCAGTGCGCGAACAATGTCCTTTGACGATTGCACGATGTTCCGAGCGCGGTATTCGAGCCGCAAAACGTATGCCCCGAGTTCGTCGGGCTCACACACAACGTAGCTCAGCATGTCGATGGCAAACCTTCTATCCTCATCAGCCCCCGTCCAGTCGAAATCTCGGTCCGTGAGCAAACCGGCCCCGGCACCTCCCGCGAAACTGCACGTCACCACCCGCTCAATCAGGTCAACGTCGTAGGGTGATTCCGTGTTGTTTTCTGGATCGAAACTCTCTCGGAAGCCCTCGTACAGGATGTGTCCCAACGAGTCTTCGGCGGAGTTCGGAACGATCGTGACGTGCTTGAATCGCCGCCTATAGACGCAAGCTGCCCAGGCGTGCCCCGCCTCGTGTAGAGCGGTCCTCGTTCTTCTGGCTTCGCCGGTCACTACGGCAGGGCTGCGTCGCCGCTTCGATAATCGTACCTTGACGCCGAAGTGCTCAGCGAGCTTGTCCGCGATGTCCAGCCGCAGACTTTGCGAGCCGCGCAGAAAGCGAATCAGCGAAGCCTTGCAGACGTCCGTCTGTTTTGCCACGGCGTAAAGCGATTCGGCCTCGGTTAGCGCTTCCCGTAGCAGCTCGGTCATCGAATTGGCAACTCGGCGTCTCATCGGTGATAAGTATACCCCACGTTCTGTAGCCTGTCAAATCCGTCTGCCTGTGGCGTCCCGCCCCTGAAAGGGCGCGGACGCCTTCTGGTCCCTTTCTGGGATGTTCGCAGCCTGCTTCCGCTGGAATTGCACGTTTTTGCGAGTTTGCTACCGGAAGTATGCTTCCAATTGACTATTCGACTCGGCTTTTGGGTCATCGGTCATCCTTCCGTCGCGCCCGCACCCGATACATGCTCGGTCCTGCTTCCTTCGAGCCACGATGAACCACGGTCAGCACGCCCGCCGTCTCCAGCCCGCGTAACGTCGACCACACCGTCCGGTCTGATTTCCCAACCCGGTGCGCCAGGTCTTCTTGTGAAATTCGTACTAGCCCGTCCGGTTTCGTGTTACGGAATAGTTGCAGCCACACAGCCACTTCGGTTGACTTAAGTGTCCGTGCAGTCACGTCGGCAAAATAGTTCAGCGTTTGCCAGCGCCCAGCAGACAGCCTCGGTGCCCCCTTGAGCTTGCTGTTGCGTCGAGCTGTCCCCCCTGCCTCTTGCCCAGCGGCTCCAGGTGTCACAACACGGCCGATGTATGAATCCGATTCGTCAGGCATTCCGCGTGCCCCTGTGTTGCTTTGTCGGGATTGTCGAGACTGAGCCAGTGTGCAGATAGGCCAAGCCGCCGAACAGGGTAGCCGACTGTTGCATGAGTACGCGGCCGTGCCGGTTCTTCCACAATTGCAGCAATAGCCCCGGATCGTCCCCGGTCTTCTCCGCATCGCGCACAATGCCGACGAGCTGCCCCGCCAGGCTGGCCAGCCGCGCCGAACCTCGAACCGCGCTGGCATCGGCTGTTCCGGCAGTGAGTCCGGCCTTGCTCACTTCGTTTATCAGCAGCCCAGCCGCATTCGTTTCTCGCAGCGCCGCGCCGATTATGCGCAGCACTGCGTCGGTTTGTTCGGTAGCCGAGCTGCCCCCCACTCCACTAAAGTCAACGAGTCCGAGATGGTCTAACACGAACAAGGCCGGCCGGTGCGTTTGTATCAAATCGGCGAGCCGCCCCGCGTCCGTCACGTTGTCAACAAACCGCAATCGGTCGCCCAACTCCGCCGAAAGCGCGTCCGCGGTCTGGCGAACAAGCCGCCTACCGGCCTGTTCAAGCTCGCCGCGCAGCAGCGGCCCAAGCGGGACGCACTGTGTGATTTCGTTCATCGGACCGATGCGCACAGCGTGGCCGGCCACAAGCCGAGCAACCCGAACCGCTGTAGCGGTTTCCAAATTGGTAATAATCGCAGTGGCACTTGTATTCAGCCGCAAAGCGCCGAGTATGATTCTGTCAGCAAGTAACGATTTCCCACAGCCGGGCGAGCCGACCAGTGCCAGGTATTCACCACGGACAAGTCCGTCCGTCGTTTCGTCCAACAGCTCCAGCCCACAAGGCAATGTTTCGATGATCGGTTCGCCTCGTTCCGATCGTTCGGTAACGTCCGCCAATGCCGCAGACAGCGTAACGCCGGTCGGCCGCACAGGTTCATCGGCGACAAACGTCTCGGCGATTTCGGCAGCGGAAGTCATGAGCAAGCCCTCCGCCCCCGTTGTGCGCTTCGCACCGTCGCAAGTGCTTCCCGTCGCAGCAATCCGCAACGCTCGGCAGCATCGACAAGCAGCCGCTCGGCTTCACCTTCTGTTACGCCGGTTCGGATCAAGTCGCCCCAGCCGTAGTAAACGGCCCGATTTCGTCCGCCTTGTGCTAGCATACCGGCGAGCAGCGCTTCCGTTCGCGGGTCCAGGCGAGCGGGTTCGCGCCTCGGTCTCCAGCTTCGCATTGTGCGGTCGGGCCGTCGTTTCGTGCGCCGCTCCAGCTCTTGCCGCGCTTCCGACACGAACCGTTGCCAAGCGCAGACATCACAACGCGGCACGGCGTCGAGCTGCACCGGCTTCGGCGGATGCTCGAACACGTCCAACGGAACGCCTCCGCCACCTCTTGCAGCAGTGCCGCCGAAAGGTAACGCAATTGCATATCCGCGCTCCGGCTTCTCGGTTGTGCGCGGGAACAGCTCGACGGCCCCGGCCTGCCCCGGCCGCGCAATGCCGCCCGCCTCGGTTCGGAACGCATGGCGTGCGTCGTATTCGTCCGCGTCTCGGTCAGCAATCCGATGCGCAACAGCGGCCAAGAATGCCACGGCGAGCGTCGCATCGGCTTGCGGCACGGCGTGCGGTGGAAACACGAACACGTGACGGCCCACTCCGCTGCGGCTTCGTACGATCAGCGCGCCCGACAGCAGCCCGAAACAGTCGGCCCGCTCGGCAAAGCACCGCGCCGCGGCGTCAGGATCGGCGAGCCCGCCTGCCCCGTGCGAGCTGGCGTCCAGGTCCAGGGCGAGAAACGAGCACAGCCCGTCAGCCCGCGGGAGATACGCACTGAGCTGCACGGCATGCAACCGAACGCGCCGTGTTGGTTTGCCGATCGGCGCGAATTGAACGTCTGCCGGCTCGCCCAACAGGTGCGCGTCTATTAGCCTGTCACGGTTCGCGGGCAGCTCCGGCCAGACGATCGGCCCGAATTGCCCCCACGGCATCACCGCCGCGGCGTGCGTCGAGCCGTCGAGCATGTATCGAAGGATTCCGCGCCGGCCGTCCGCTGTACACGGCCCGGGCGCGTCGTTAGAATGCTCTTGCACAGTGTGAGTCCTCACGAGTCGTGCCCGTCCGGCGTTGCCGCGCCGGGCGTGGCGTTTCCAGCCAAGTCGAATAGCCGCGGTTCGGCGTTTTCCGGTAGTGACGGGACCGGCCTATCGGGATGCGCGGCAAGCCATGCCGTTGCGGCGTCCCGGTCGGCAAGCTGCCATACCGTTATTGGCCGGGCGTGTGCGTCCGGCCGTCGCGATTCGGCGAAGCTGACGCGCTCAATGACGCCAGCCCGTGCAAGCGGTCCAGGCACCACGCCCACACAGACCGGATTGATTCCGGCCGGTAGCGCAACGGCATCACGAACGTCGTCAGCACCACCCGTGCCCACGTCGAGCAACCGACGCAGCAGCGCCCGCCGACCGCGAAGCACATATACTTCGCGCTGTGCGGCAAGCGTCGCGTGGGCACTGAGCTTGCGCCGCTCGCCATCGGCTGCACTTGGCAGTGTCATAGTAGTGGCACTCATCGCGCCCCCCTTGCCGATCGCACTGACGGACAGCCTGCGTCGAGCCAGCCCTCGATGCTGTCCGTTGGTCCGCCCCGACGTTTCCAGCGCACGAGCTGTCCGAGCTTCACCGGGCGCGGCATCTTCCCGGCGTCACTCATCCGGTAAATATGCCGCGCCGAGCAGTCCAGCAGTTTTGCGACTGCCCCGACGGAGAGCAGTTCCGCGTTTTCTACCGGTCGCATATCCAGCCCGACGGCACGACCGTCGGAAGCGTTTGTGTGAATGGTCATCAAAACAGCTCCGGTCTGTAACGCCGGGCGTGGCCAGCAGTCGCTTGCCACTGTCTTCACGCGCCCGGTATAGACCACAAACCGGAAACGAAGACGCCCCCAACCTCCCGCTTTTGCGCAGAGAAAACGCCACTGACGGTCTGTCAGCGGCGATGAATGCGAATGAGATTTCCGCTTTATTTCCGGTTGCCTTCCGCTTACAGCTCTGAGCGTTTCACGACGTCCCGAGCTGTGGCGTTGCGGCCTGACCGAGGCTTGTTCTTCTGTTGCTTGGTTGCCAACCGGTATTCCCTCACGTTTCTCGCCCAAGAACCAAAGGCCGGTAAGTCGTCAAGTTCTCCGCTCTGTTTGTAGGTTTCGTACAGAGCGTCATACGCTTCGCGGTCGGTCGGCTTGGAAACGCCCAGCGCTTCCACTGCATTCTTGTACTGTCCATACGCTTTCTTGGCGCGCTCAGGAATGTTTGACTCACCGCTGCCGTCTGCCGTTTCCGTCGACGCACTACTGCGCAGCGTGGCGGGTGTCTCGATGTCACTATCACTCGGTCTCTGTTCAACAGTGTCCGGACACCGAAGCTGAATAGCAGCCTGTTGCAGCGCCACTTTGTTCTGTTCCCACTTCGGCCGCACGTAGTCCGGGCCACCACCACCCACTCCCACGCAGTGCGTGACTGACAGCACACCGGACGAATCGAAACCGTAGAATTCGAGCCCCGCGGCAAGTACCAGACCGTCCTCACGGATTCGCGCCGCCGCTTCGTACTTGTGCCCGCTTGTGTCTTCAAGCCTTCGGACCAAGTCGCTTTCCGCAGGTGAGCCCGGCGTAGTCGGGTGAGCCGTCGCCGCTGTGAGCCGCTGCACCTTATCCCATTCCAAGTACTCGGTGACGCACCTGACAAAACGTTCGGCCAGGTCGGCGACTTCGGCTGGCGACAGTTGCGCCGGGTTCGGTGAGTCAGCTTTCGGCATGACGCAATCCCATGTTCGGGTCGGCCCCGGCGTGCCCATGCGGGATTGCGAACATGAGCGCCGCCGGGTCCGCTTGGCGGATGTACAGTCCGCCGTCCCGGTGTATGCTATTGTAGCCGAGCTGCGACGCCCCGTTACGCAGCCGGGAGGAAGTTCGTCAACGTTTCCGCCTGAGCAGCAGGTTGCCGAGCTTCAGCAACGCAAGCGAGGCAGGCTCGGGGATGAAGGATCAGTACTTCGGCGGCACGTTGCCTTGTCTCTTCTTGTACGCCTGTGACCTGACGAGAACGCTTACCCTCAAACCGTACTGCCGCTCCCCATATGGCAGAAACACTGAATACGGCCGCGCATCTAGCTCTCGTTCATCTCTCAGAAACTCTGCTGTTTCCCGTGATAGAAAGCCAAGCTGGCTGACCGTTGGTGTTCCTCTAACGGTCGCAAAGCCCATGACTTTGATGGCGTTCTTGTCCTTGGGGTTGTTCGGATCTCTTTCCAGGAAGACTCTGAAGTCCGGTTGGTCGCCCATCACGAGAAAAGTTCTTTCCCTGTTCTCATACGTCACGCCCACCACTGGCTCTTCGCGATCAAACGCCTTCCAGTCCTTGTCCCAACTAGTGTTCATCTTCAGGTAGTTGGGCGACTCCCAATGGTTCAGGCGGTACCAGCGGTTCTCGCCTACGTCTTCGACGTGGTCAACCATGAGAAACGTGAAGTCTTTGCGGGCTGGTGCGCCGCCGAAGAGTCTCTTCAGTAGCGAGATCATCTGAACCTCTTGTACCAACGGCGATCGAACATCAATGCACAAAGCACGAACAGCCCCAACGAGTGCGGTTCCGGCACAAGCGACACGGAGAACGGACCCCGCCAGTGAATCCAGCCGGGCAACGCGGGGAACTCCTCATCATAATCGCCCGTAATGGTGTTGCCGACCAAGGTGCCTATGGCGTCGGCCCAACTGCCTGCCTCCTCGTAGAGAACACCCATTGTGACGACGTTGTTTTGGTCGATGCCGAGAGATATTACCGTTCCTTCTAGGCACCACCCCGGACATCCGGGAAATACTACTTCGCCGTAGGCCGTGCCGTTCCATTCATACAGCAGGACTTCGATGGGTTCGGGCTCGTATGGCGGAGTTCCGACAGGGTCGCCGTACTCGTCAAACTGCTCGTCGACGTACCACGTTCCCGCCCACAAGCCGTAGAGATCATCGATGGTTTCTGCGCGGGCACCAGCGCTGCCAAACGCCACGAGCAAGGCCATCGCCCCGATTACGGCTTGCTTCGTCATTGCGGCAACCTCCTCCGCTGCCCGGACTGGATGTGGCCGAGCACCGCGTCAAGAACTGATGCATCTTCGAGACTCCAGTATAGCGAAACCGGCGCTCCGATGCGTCGGGCGTTTGCCCCATGCTGCCGCGTGCAGCTCCGGGGCGACTAACCGAGGCTGTTTAGGCCCAACCCCCCCACCCCCGAAAGTCGCGAAATTTAGAGCGCCGGTGCACGCCCGGTACGCAAGCCGCGGGTTGTGGAGATTTTGTGTCCCCTACCCTGCGTATCGCGTTCTGTGTTCATTGTCCCGCGTCCTGCGCGGCCTCAGCGTCAACGTCCGTCGCGCCGAGCAACCGCCGCACGGCTTCGGCCCGCTCGGCGTCGGTCAGCGGCAGCCGGGCGAGCATGGCGACAGCTTCGGCGAAGTGCTCGCCGACCGGCCCGGCGTCGGCAGTGTCAGCGGTCGATTCGTGCGGTGAGCCCGGAGAGTTGTTACAAGCGTTGGTACAAGCGTCCGCGCCCCCGCTCGCAAGCCCTTGCGGTTTAACAGGTTCCGTGCGGTGCTCTCGTCTTCGCAATGCGAAGGTCGTGGGTTCGAGCCCCATCGTCTCCAGTTTGACATGTCACGCCGTAAGCGTCACTTACGCTTACCTGCCTGCGTCGGGCAGTGCGGCTGGTTGGTGCGCGCCGCCGAAAAGGAGACGGCGCGCAGGAAGTTTGGCACGGATATACAACGCATGGAATGGCCGCCTAGGCGCGGGCGGGCGTTTGATCGCCCCCAGTCGATGTCGCTCCTACCCGCCTGGGTCCTCGGAATAGTCGGGGCGGAAGCCAAGCCTGCCGTGTGCGCCCTCGTCGAGGCTGCCACATCAGCAGATGAAACAGCCCGTATGAGAGCCATCAATGCTATTGAGACAATCGAAGCAGCTACCGCTGGTCACGATCCTTGACGTAGGCTCCGCTGCGGCGGCGCGGACACCCATAACAAGCACGGTGCAGCAGAGGCAAGCCACAATCGATGGCTGAACTCGCCGGGGGAGCGCGTCTCGCCGCAAGCTCCGTGCCAAACGGCCCAAAGACCGACTTCTGGGTTTCGGACATTGCCGAATCCTGTTGCGCGCCAATGGGCAACCATGAGCGGAAGCACACTCGGTCTGCGCGCGGTGAGACGCGTGCAGCACTGCCGCAGAAAATCGTTCGTCAGCAGCTTGGCTACCGCCACGAGGAGTGGCTGGCATTCATGGAGATGTTCCCGAGGTGCATCGAGCTGCCCGAGGCAATCCTCGTCCACGGCATGTTCGAGCCGCACATCCCGCTGGAACAGCAGCGTAACACCGCGGTAATCGGAACGCTGACGGGGGAGGCCCACATGAGCAGACACTACGCTGAGCCCTGGTACGACACCTATGACGGTCGCAAGCCACTCGTCATAGGGCACCACGACTACCTGAAGCTGGGCAGCGAGCCGCTGATCATCGAAGGCCTGGTATGCGGCATCGACACCGGCTGCTGCCATGGTGGCCGACTGACCGCACTCATCCTCCCGGAGTTCCGAATCGTCTCCACGCCCGCCCGAGGTGATCACTGGTCCTGCCCCTCCCCAGAAAGGGGGAAACAGGATGCAGGGGCGCCTGCGGCGGGCTCATTCTGCGCGCCGATCACCAGGAATGTTCAGCCTCTACGATCGAAGAGAACGTGGGAGACATCGTTGACATCCAAATCGGCCAATTGTACAGTGCCTGCAGCATGAGGAGGTACAAGCTATGAAATTGCTTGGAATATGGTTGCTCTTTGTACCTTTATGTGGCGGCTGCGTGGCGGTCTCCCAGGCACCTGTGCGGAGCACCAACAGCGAGGAGCAACCATTCCCTTATGGCAAGGCGGAGTATGAGGCCGAACGGGTCAAAGACGTCATGGATCTCATCCGCCGCGGCGACCGCTACCGGGCGGATTGCGTCGGGCGGTTTGAAAACCAAGCTCCTCTATCTATCGTCGAGCATTTTGGGCGAGAGGCCAAAGCTTGGTACCGTGTGGTCTTGGAACGCGAACCCAGCAATGCTTACGCGTTCCTGTGCATCGGTTACATCGACTTGATCCTTGGACGATCGGCGATCGACCGCACGGCTCGGGACAACTTCTTCTCCAGTGCCATGTCACGGTTTCGTGAGGCTCAGGAAAACCGCCCGGGCTACGCCGATGCCCGTCTGTACATGGCCGAGGTGCAGGCGCTTCGTGGAGAGTACACGGAGGCTGAGAAGAACCTCCAGCTGATTCTCAACTCCAGCATTGAGAATTCTGATATCCATTCCTGGATGGCCTACATCCTGATTCAGACCAAGCAGAAGGCAGAAGCGCAGAAACACATTGTCCGGGCCATTGAATTGGACAACCCCTCCATGGCCGCGCAATGGAGCCGGCGAAACCAACAAGCTGGATAGCATGATCATGAGAAACACAACCAGATGGACTGCCGTGTGGTTCTTTACTGTTCTGGCGAGTGGCTGCAGCGTGATCAATGCGCCCCCGAGCCTGGAGCCGGGCATGCCGCGTCGAGGCATCACGCCTCGATCCTACAAGATGAAGCTTGCCGTTTTGAACCTGCTGGATCCGACGGGATCCGGCGGTCGACTTTCGGAGAATGTCTCCGAGATGCTCCACGTCGCTCTGTTTGAGACCGAGCGCTTCGAGTTGATGCAGCGCGCGGAGGTACGTGGCACTGATCTCAACGACATCGATTCGATCCGCAAGCAGTATCAAAGCCGACTCGATGCACTCGTCGTGGGAAGCATTACGCACTTCAGTCCGGCGGATAAGACCATGGCCCTCAACGTCAATGTCATGAACGCCTACGGGCTGACGATGGCGGCCAAGACCTTTACCGTTCGCTATGCCGGAACCATCAACGTTGACGCAGACCGCGAAGACATCACGCGTATCGCAGAGTGGATCGAACGCGAGTTTCCTAAGCTGGCATCCGGCTTGGTGCTGTCCCGCTCGGACAATCGTATCACCCTTAACCTGGGCAGCGGCAGCGGCGTTCAGCGTGGCATGTGGGCCCTCATTGCATCGCGCGGTGATATCATCAAGGATCCGCAGACCGGCGAATTCCTCGGCAGCGACATCTATGTCGGCGAGGCCTATGTGATTGCGGTCAACGCCGCGACATGTGAGGCTCTGGTAGTGGATACAGTGGAAGGCAAGACACCGGAAATCAAGGTGGACGACAAGGTCGTCTTCAAGTAGGAGTGATCTCGCGATGGGGCCAAAACTCCTGTTCCTTTCCTCGTTGTTTGTCGTCCCTTCTCTCATGGCCTGGCCATCTGAGCCTCCGGAGCAGGTGACCCAACCTGCCGTGACGGAGCAGGATTCCCCTGCTGATCTGGTCGTTACGCTGGAGCACGTCGGAGGAAAATCAGAGACATTCAAGGACGAAGTCGTCTGCATGGAACTCATCCTCGGTCCGTCCGGCCAGCTCAGACAAGTCCACCTGATCACCAAGAGCAGCACTGAAGCAGACACGCACATTTGGTACAACGTAGACAATCTGGTTTGCGTGAAATATCAGTTCCTCGCAATCACTGGAAAGGGAAGAGTATCCGTGCGCACGATTACTCCGCCTGCGGTCAAGACCCCGACGGACGCTTCAAAACAGGAGGTCGCCCCGCTCGATCCCGAAGACTACCGTTGAACCTGTTCAGGCCGCGAAACACCCCATTTTGACGAATGGGGGATTCCTAGTGGTCAATCGAATCTCTGGAGGCGCGCGTTCAACTGTTTCTTGAGATCTGGTGGGGGATCACGCTTAAGTGCTGTGAGATAAGACTGCTTGGCCCCGACTCGATCCTTGCTCGCGAATTGAGCATCCCCGAGTAACTTCCATGCGAAAGGATCGTCAGGATCACACACCGTTGCTTTCTTCGCCGAATTCACGGCCTTTTCCTCCACCTCTTGCGCGAGTTGGAGCCGCGCCAGTGTTTGCCATGCAGGCGAATACTCCGGGATTGCCTCCGCAGCCCGGTCAGCGACTAGCATAGCATCCGTGATCCTCCCAAGACGTTCCATCGCTGTCGCGGCCAGCAGGAGGGCTTCGCCATTGTCTGGTTGATCGCGCAGGATCTTCTGCAACAGTGCCAGGGACTCCTCCACCAAGCGCCGGTCGCCCGTCAGCTTCACTTTGGCCAAGCCGAGCGCGGCCGCCGTGTTCTTTGCATCAATATCCAGCACAGCCTGAAAATCCTTGGTCGCATACCGAGTCCATCCCTTCTTCTGCAACTCCGCATAGCCGCGAACCAACAGCGTATCGAGATGGCGGGGACGACGATCCAGAATCTGAGTACAGACATCAATGGCTTGGTCGAAATCTCTCTCTTCCAACAGCCGGCAAGCCCTCTTGAACAGTTGCTGCAACTGCGGCGGCATCAACTCCGCGGTCAGCTCCTGTTCGGCCAGCATGGCCGACAACCGAGGCGCCATGTTGTCCACAAGGCCCGACACATGTCCTGACCAGGCTGCGTGGCGGACGATTCTGCTGCTGGCCAGCTCAACCAACCGGGCGGAGACGGTTACGATACCGCCTTCGTCTCGGTATTCGCCCAGAATCAGAACTTGCACGCCGACCAGACGGATCGGCCGGCCCTCAACGATGTCGCTGTCCTTCAGGTCCGCTTCTTCGAGCAGCTTCTTGAGCTGTGCTCGTTCCACCAACTGCCATGTGCCGGTGCGCATTAGTGCCGGCGGCAAGCACTGGCCAATGACGGAAGCCAGGTAAGCCGAGCCGGGGCGCCCGGTGAGGTTGTGGAACGGCATTATTGCGCACGTCGGTCGGACCTCGCCGGCCTGTTGAGCCCAGCCAGGAGCACTGGCGGTTCCAGTTAAAGCTAGAGCCACCAGAATCCACGGATTCATATCACATCTTCGCGCCACAGGTGTTCTCCTCTCAGCAACGAGTCTAAGACATGTCCTTGACTCTCGCCACCAAAACAACGCGGCTGGTCTCTGATCGCTCAGCTGGACCGAGGTGGTTGATCTCCCAGTTTTCGACACGGAGGCTTTATCGGCGGGTCCGCTCAGTGGTGCTTCACCTTCAAAGCAAGATGGCGGTTCGCTTCTTTCCGGGCGAACAGCCGACAGAGCGGTCTCACCAGAAGTGCTTCAAATGGAAGAAACAGACTTCATGATCGTGGATGGCGTTGTTGTGCCGGAGTCGGCACTGTTGCGTGGTTCGCAGTAGCAGTAAATGTACTGATGTCCGACCCGCAGTCCGAGCCCCACAGAGGCTATGTCTCAGGCAGAATCGTGGCCCTCGACGACATCTCGGCACGACTCGGCCAGCCACCTCTCGCCCTCCAGCGCTGCCAGGATCAGCTCCCGTTCCTCGGAGGCTGCCCGGGCAAACTCGCCGGCCAAGTTAGTTCGCCAGATCGGCATACTTCGTGTGGTCCCACACCTGTTCGACCGGGTTGAGCTCCGGGGCGTACGGCGGCAGCCATTCGACGTCCACGCGACAGCCATACCGGGCAACCAGCCGCTTGGCCGCCGATCGATGCGCCGACAGGCGATCCAGGACCAGGATGATGCCATTCGGGAAACGGCGCTGCAGCCAGCAGATGAACGACTCGACTTCTTCGGTGCCGATGTTGTGTTCGTGAATGTCGAAGTACAGGCCCAGCCGACGACGTCTCGGCGAGACGGTGAGGGCGGAAATGGCCGACAGTCGATCGTGCCGGTCCCAACTGTGATGCACCGGCGTCTGGCCGCGCGGGGCCCAGGTTCGACGCACCACCGGCTGAAGCATGAAGCCGCTTTCGTCAATAAAGACGATGCTACGGTCGCTTCGACGCGCTTTTTTTATGCGCGGCCAGTCCTGCTTGCGCCAGCGAGCGATGGCCTCTTCGTTCCGCTCGCGGGCTCGACGTTCGGGCTTCTGACAGCTCCAGTCCATCCTTCTCAGAAGGATATCGCGATTTATTTACCTAATCAAAGGTCAATAATGGATGCGTCGTTCAGCCGCCGAGGAGGTATCGCTTGAGGCGGAGGTCACGGGCGGCGAGGATAATACTGGCTTCTTGCGGGGGAGCGGTGAAGAGTTCGCTGACACCGAGCCCATGTGGATTAGCCGAGCGACCCTGACAGCCTCGTCGGATATGCCGGGCGAGTCTGGCAGACAGCACTGCCTTGTTTCCGTTGGTTGTCGTGATGAGGCCGGTCACGGCGGTTCTCCTCGAGACAGGCTTCTGAGGAGCCCGTCTACGTGGGGTACACGCCCGAGGGCGGAATCTGCCCCAGAAAAGTCGGCCTCAGCAAGGAAAACGGCGTTGGGAAGGAATGGCACTGCCAACCGTCATCACCGCGGCAGGCTCGCGCAAGGGCACGGCCCGGCGGCAACAAGGTGAGATTCGCTGCCGTCGGGCCTTGGGTCGAGAGCGTGGAGAGGAGTGGTTACCAACCGTAGATACCGGTGCTGCCGTAGCTGCCCGTGTTGCCGGAAAACAGCCCGGGATTCTGATACCCGATCTGGAAGCCGGTGTTGAACGCATCCATGGCCGCGTCGTCACAGCCCGCGGTGGTGGCGGCGGCGCCGGCCGCGACAACGATGGTGAGCACGACCTTGACCAACATCTTCTTGATTGTGTTCTGTGTGCGATTCATTGTTCTTCTCCTTTGTTTGGGTTGTTGATTGCCATTGATTGACTTTCACTATCAACGGTACCCGGCACACGGCCAGATCTTCCGCAGAGATTCGTTTTCTTTTGGGTATTCGCGCTGCGCCAGCAGAGTGCGTCTTGACGCACAATGTTCTCATCCGCCGGCGCTACATATCGGCCACCAACACAAGCGGGACGCCCCCAACGATGGGGGCGCCCCGCAATGGCGATCCGGAGGCCAGCGTCGTCTATCGTTTTCGGCGAATCCGCGAGCTTCGGGCCAGGCCGACCAGCCCGACCGCGCCGACCGTCATGAGCATCGGTGCGCCGCTGCCCATCGCGCCGCAAAGATTCGGCGATGACGGCGTGAGTTCCGGGCGGTATCGCCCAGTGTTCGCTGAGGAGCTCGTGCTCCCGCGAGCGGCGACGGTCCTGCTCAGCAGCGGCTGGTTGCAGGACTGGGCCGTCTGACCCTGGGCCCGCGGGGCCGCCCAGGAGAACAGCTCCCAGAAGCTGCACTGTTGGTCGCCGTTCGCATCCGCCTCCGGCAGGCCGAACGCCTCAATCACGTAACCGGCGAACTCGCTGTACGGATTGCCACTCCACGAGCTTTCGTAGTAGTCACACGCGGTCAGGAAGCCGACGTTGCCAGCGGGGTCCTTGAGCAGCGGCTCGCCCGACTTTGCGGCTTCGGCCATCCGGGTCGCCTGACATGCGGCCATGGCGTTCTGCCCGAACGACCACGCAGTTTGCGGCGAAACGACTTTTCCCGATGCCTCGTCCTTGAAGAGGCCGCCGGAGTGGCATGCGTCCACAATCACGATGACAGTGGCGCCGGGATCAAAGAAGTAGGCGATATCCGCACCCAGCTCATCGTCGCTGTAGTGCTCGTCGTACGTGCAGAGGTACGCGCTGGTGCCTCCGTAGCTGCCGCCGTGGCTAGAGTGGAAGTAGACACAGACGTCATTGGGTCCGGCGCTGAGGGCCATGTTGTAGAGGGCGTTCCTGATGTTCATCCTGGTCGCAGCCGAATCCGTGAGTATCTGAACGTTCTCGGCGTTCCATCGACTCGCGTCGCCCAGGAGCGCATCGACGAATCCGTTTGCGTCGTTGACGCAGGAGGATAGATCACTGGTTCCTTCCAGGATGTCGTGATCAATCCCTGCGGCAACGCAGAAATGCTGTTGGGCGTGCGTCTGGGCCGCCTGGCCGCAGAGTGCGACGACGGCGACCGCACCTGCCAACAAGGCGGTTGTTGCTCCATGATTCCTGTGAGATTCCGGGGTTCGCGTAGCTTCGTTCTTTGTTCTTCCAGCCATGTCAGTTCTCCTGTGTGTGCTTTGTGTGCGAGGTTGTCTCTGTTTTCCCGCGTGTGGGATGTCACTACCCGGGGTACCCGACAGGGAGAAGGTTCTTCCGCCGCAACTCCGTTTTTCTTATATGGAAAGAGCCCACGGCCGAGGTCCGGGGCTGCGCTCCCACTTGTCGCAGGGCAATGCCGTGCCACCCAAGGCGGAAGATCCGGCGAGTTCATGTGTACTGACGAAGAGGACCGGACGGATGGCGGCCCGACATTAGTCAGCGGAAACCGCAAGAAAACCGGCCGATCTCGCCCAGGCGGCTTAAGGGGCATCCACACGGATATCACCGCCCAGGAAGGTCGGCTTGTGGTGCGACGAGGAAGGAGACGTGATATGATGCTGTCCGCTATATGGGCCTCAAACCATGGAGACGACACGGGCAAGCCTGTTGGTGCGGATCAAGGACCGCCACGATACGGAAGCGTGGCGGATGTTCGACGCGATCTACCGGCCGATGCTCTACCGGTTCTCGGTGTCTCGCGGGTTGGACCACGCGCAGGCGGAGGACGTGGTCCAGCAGTGCATGGTCGCTGTCAACAGCCACATCAACAGTTTCGAATACGACCCGCGAAAGGGCCGCTTCAAGGGCTGGTTGCGGACGATGGTGAACAACCGGATTCGAAACCTCGCGCGCGATCGGCACGAGCAGCTCGCCGAGTCTCAGGACTTCCGCCGGGGTCAGCAATGCGAGCAGTCGCCCGAGGAGCTGTTCGACAAGCTGTGGATGGACGAGCATCTCAAGCACTGTCTGCTAATGATCCGCGAGGAGGTCGAAGACGCGACGTTTCGGGCGTTCTCCTGCTACGTGATCGAGGAGCAGCCGGTGGAGAAGGTCTGCGAGGAACTGGGGATCACCGCGAACCGGTTGTACAAAATCAAATGGCGATTGACGCAGAAGCTCAGCGAGAAGATGAAGGAGCTCTTGGAAGGCACGGGCTAAGCGGCACAGCGTTCCACCCCCGTGTCGGACGACAATCCGAGCCCCGAGCGCAAGCGAGCGGGTCCGACCCTACCAGCCCGAAGCGAAAGCGAGGGTCAAGCTGTAGCGTCGGCCCCCCGTGGCCGACGGGGAATGCAGAACGATTGCTCGTCGCATACGTCGGCCACGGGGGGCCGACGCTACGCGCGGCGCGAAACCCCTCTGCAATGGAAACGGCACTAGCTTCTCTGGCGTGACCATGAACAACTGCCCAGACGACTCCGATCTGCACCGCTACCACGCCGGCGAGATGGACGACGGCGAGGCGGGGCGTGTGCGCGAGCATCTGGCGTCATGTGAGTCGTGCGCGAAGCGCGACGCGGCGATTGTCTCCGAGCACGAGGACCTCGTTCGACACGTCCGTGACTTGAAGGGCACGTTCGGGTTGGACGACGATGCCTGTTCGCCGGGCGGCGGTTCACAACAGGCCGGCCGGAGTCAGCCGGGGCGCGTCTCCGCAGGTGAAGAGCTAATCGGCCAAAGCATCGGCCCCTACCGGCTGCTCGAGGTTCTTGGTGAGGGTGGATTCGGCGTCGTCTATCTGGCTGAGCAGGTGAAGCCGATCCGGCGGCACGTCGCCCTGAAGATTCTCAAGCCGGGCATGGACACAAAACGCGTCGTCGCACGGTTCGAGGCCGAGCGGCAGGCCCTGGCGATGATGGACCACCCGAACGTTGCGAAGGTCTTCGATGCCGGCGCGACGGAGCAGGGTCTGCCGTACTTCGCCATGGAGCACGTGCCTGGCGTGGCGATCACGGACTACTGCGACCGTCACCTCCTCGGCACCGCGGAGCGGCTGGGCTTGTTCATCCAGGTTTGCGTGGCGGTTCAGCACGCCCACCAGAAAGGGATCATCCACCGCGACATCAAACCCTCGAACGTACTCGTCAGCGTCCGGGACAATCGCCCGGTGCCAATGGTGATTGACTTCGGCGTGGCCAAGGCGATCAGTCGGCCACTCACGGAGCAGACGCTATTCACCGAGCAGGGCCAGCTCATTGGCACACCGGAGTATATGAGCCCCGAGCAGGCGGAGATGACCGGGCTGAACGTCGACACGCGCACGGATATCTATTCACTCGGCGTGCTGCTCTACGGGCTGTTGGCCGGCACGTTGCCGTTCGATCCGAAATGCATGCGTCGCGCGGGCTACGCCGAGATCCAGCGGATCATCCGGGAGGACGATCCGCCCAAGCCGAGCACGCGGCTGAGCAGCCTGGGCGGCGAGTCAATCACGGTCGCCCACAACCGACACACCGATCCCCCGTCGCTGATTTCACAACTCCGCGGCGACCTCGACTGGATCACGATGCGGGCGATGGAGAAGGACCGCACGCGGAGGTACAGCTCGGCGTCAGAAATGGCAGCGGACATCGAGCGGCACCTGAACCACGAGCCTGTCTTGGCGAGCCCGCCGAGCATGATGTATCGCGCGAGGAAGTTCGTTCGTCGCCACCGGATCGGTGTTGTCGCAAGCGCGGTTGTCGGCCTGACGCTGGTCCTGGGAATCGTCGGGACGACCACAATGGCCGTAGTCGCCTCGCGCCGAGGCGAAGCCGCCTCACGGGCTCGGGCTGAAGCAGAGCGTGCAGCGGGCACCACACGACTTATCAATCTATTCCTCACCGACATGTTGAGGGCCGCCGATCCATTCACCAATGCCAGCGGCGGCGTTCCCTCTGATGCCAGCGTTGTCGACCTTCTCGATGATGCCGCAAAGAAGCTGCCGGGGGCATTTACCGAGCACGTGGAAGTCGAGGCGGGCATTCGGGCAGCTCTCGGCACCACCTATCACGGCTTGAGTATCCTGGACAAGGCGGAGGACCACCTCAGCCGCGCTCTCGAATTGCGGGGGGCGTCCCTCGGGCTTGAGCATGTCGACACGCTGCAGTCGCGGCAGGATTGGGCCCGGCTGCTGATTTCAAAGGGTGAACTCCAAGAGGCTGAGCAGGCCTGTCGTGATGTGCTCGAAGTCAAACGCCGCGTTTTTGGAGAGGAACATCCGGACACGCTGACGTCACTCAACGACTGGGGAACAGCCGCCTTTCTGCGAGGCAACCTCCCAGACGCCGAGCATATCTTCCGCGAGTGTCTTGAAGGTCTCCGCCGCTCACGTGGCTCGCAGCACAGAGACACCCTGCTGGCGATGAACAACCTCGGCCAAGTCTTGAACGAACAAGGCAACGCAACCGAAGCCAGACTATTGCTGAGGGAGTGCTTGGCATCCTGTCGCCGGAGCCTGGGCAAACTGCATCCGGATACCATCGGCGTCCTGAACAACCTGGCCACCCTGGAGTACCGGGAGAAAGACCTCGTTGAAGCCGAGCACCTGTTCAACGAAGTCGTCGAGTCCTACCGGGAAACACTGGGAAGCGATCATCTCAATACGCTCGCCGCTTCATCCAACCTCGCTCTGATCTACCACGCGCTGGGCCGACTCGACGAGGCGGAATCTCTCTTCCGCGCCACACTGGACATCCAACGGCGCGTGCTGCCGAAGGGCCATATGGAGACGCTCAGAACGCTCAACAACCTTGCGCTCCTCTTGGAAGACCGCGGAGCATTCGAGGAAGCCGGCCGCGCGTGGGAAGCAGCGGCCCGAGGATTCGAAGAGGCGCTCGGAGCCGACCATCCGAGCACGGTAACGGTGAAGACCTCGTGGAGTGTGTTTCTCCGTGAACAGGGTCAGTTGCCAGAAGCAGAGGCACTCCTTCGCACTCTCGTGGGGGACGCGGGCACGCCGGTCGACCAACTCAGTGCAGAACAACAGTCCGCCACCTATTGGCTGGGCAAAGTCTGCCTGGACCAGGGAAAACTCGCTGAGGCGGAAGCGGCGTTCCGTCGGCTGCTGGAATCGAGGCGCAGCACACTGGGTACGGATCATGAAGATACGATCAATGCGATGGCTTGGTTAGTGTCCGTGCTCACCCAGCAGAGGAAGTTCGCCGATGCGAAAACAACGTGCCGGGAGTTGATCGAAGCGCGATCGCGCAGCTTGGGGCCGGAGCACGTTGATACCCTCAACGCGATGAGCAGGCTTGCAGGCATTCTCCATGATCTGGAAGAGTACCAGGAAGCGGAAACGCTGGCCCGTCGCGTGACGGATGCGCGCCTTCGCACACTTGGCCCGGAGCATGCCGATACTCTCCAATCAATGAATGATCTTGCCTTGCTACTGAAGGATCGTGGAAAAGTCGAAGAGGCCGAACACCTCTATCGCGAGGTACTGGAACTTGAGACCCGAACGCTCGGCAGGAAGAACCGCCATACACTGATCTCGTTGCTCAACCTGGCGACGTTGTTGCGAGATTCCGGACGGCAGGACGAGGCCGCAGTGCTGCTCGCCGAGCTCGTCGACGCCGCCGAGGAGACGCTCGGCGCCGAGCATCGCTACATCGGCATCTTCTTGTCCGCCTACGGCAAGTGTTTGGTGCAGACTAAGGAGCTCAGTGCGGCCGAGGCACGCCTCCTCGCAGGCCACGATGCCCTCCTGCGCAGCTTCGGTGAGAATCACGACAGAACAACCAAAGTCCGCCAGTCGCTAGTTGAGTTGTATGAGACGTGGGGCAAGCCCGAGAAGGCGGCTCAGTGGCGGGCGAGGATGCCATGGACTTCACAACCTACTTCCACGCCGGATGACAATGCGGAAGGGACCAATCGCGAGACAGATCGAAACAAGCGGGCTCATGCCACAACGAAACCAACAGCCTCGCAACCAGCGCCAGGTGGAGAATGACTCGGTGAGTGTTTGTCCGAGCGATTTCGATCTGGATCGTTACCACGCCGGCGAGATGGACGACGGCAAGGTGGGGCGTGTGCGCAAGCATCTGGCGTCATGTGGGTCATGCGCGAAGCGCGACGCGGCGATTGTTGCCGAGCACGAGGACCTCGTGCGACACGTCCGTGACTTGAAGGGCACGTTCAGGCTGGACGACGATGCCGATTCACCCGGCGGCGACACAACAGGCCGGCCGGAGTCAGCACGGTCGCGTCCGGTCGGTTTCGTGCCCCCGCACGCCCGCTTTCGTCGGCTGAACTTTCCCGCCATATTCCCGATTTTACCCTTGGCAGCATGGAAGCGTGGAACATAGACGCAGACACGCCCGCGCGGCTGTATGTGTACTTGGCGGCAAACCAGCGGGCGCGTCTCTGGGCAACATGGAGCAAAAGGTCGTAACACGGGACCGACCGGCTGGCAGGAGGGGAGGCTTCTTGCACCCCGTAAACGAGTCCAGTCATCCTGCTCGGATGGAAGCCGGATGGAATCTCTGAAGGGAGGTTGCCCTATCAACAACGCGCAGGTCGGGTTCCGTCCACTTCGGGGGGTGGGCAGGACCCGACCTGCAAGACTTTGTTTCGCGGGCTTGTCTTTCCTTCGGTTTGACCCGGTGTGCCGCCTGGCATGTTGGGCGGCTTAAAAAAACCAGATGTTGCCGGTCACCGGGTCAATCCAATAGTACTGATACTCCGAACTCTGCGTCTGGGTCTGGGGGGGCCTGTCGTCACAACCCGTGCTGGCCGCAGCGACGGCGAACAGGCCGAGCAGACAGAAGACCGACTTGACCAGTCCCGACTTGCTCATCTTCTTCAACGTGTTCATCTGAGTACTCCTCGTCAAGGCGTTGCATTTCCGAACGACCCTGTGTCGTTCGTTGTAGGGAGTACCCGGCCGCCGCAATCTTCTTCCCGGTTTTTCTGAGATTTCGCGCGGTGATGAGCAGATCGGGAGGAGAGGGTCGCTCCTTCAAGGAGCTGCTCGAAGCTGCCCTCCGCAAGTACGAGAATCGAGTCATTGAGACGGCCCAGATCTTCCAGAAGTTGATCGATCTGGCCAAGAGGATTCTAATGAGGCGACTTCATCGCCAGACGCAGGCCCCCTCTTATTCCACGTCCACGATCTTCACGTCTTCACGATTTTGGACTTGTCACTGACGAAATGGAGAAGGCCGAGAGCAACTGAGTTCCTGGTTCCACCCTCAACCAACAACAGGGGACTTCCGATGCCCCCGGCCTTCAAGTCGGACACAAAGCCCCCTCCACCCACATGCCGACCGACCACAGCATAGCATCCGGGCATTCGCGGCTTCTATGGCGTAAACATCCCAGTTTCTCGCCTGCGGTCTTGGCTGAAGCTATCGTTGACTCACGCTCGTTCATTGAACTTCGAGTAGAAGTCGGGATCACGGGCGGCAGTGACATCGAGAGAACGATGAAACCGGGCGAGGCCGATCGATCTCTTTCCCTGTCCCGCTGGATCAGCGGGAGGAAGAACTCGGCTCGCCCGGTCATACCGGAGTAGGGCATAGGATTCATGCCAGGGTACCCTGACTGCCCCCCATTTCAACATCGGGTAAACACCCCATTCTTGGGCGTGGTGAGATCAAAAGGACAGAAAGAAAACATGGGAAGTCGCGATGACGCCCCATCCGCCATTTCCGCTTGGATCGAGAGGCCTCATGCGGTAGGATGATGACCCGAAGTCCGGCAAATGGAGCACTGCGGGTAGAAACGTCGGACGACGAGTTACACCATCGAACTCCACTCGGACTCAATTCAGGTCCGCGGACAAGGTCAAAAACCGGAGGTAGTCAGGGATGGAGAATCCGGTCTATTCCGCGATCAAGGCGAGCAGCCGCTTGCCATCGCCTGTGGGCATCGCATTGGAAATCCTCCGCCTCGCCAAAGATGAAGATACGACGGTCCAAGAGATCGCAAACCTCATCAAGCAGGACCCCGCGACGGCCTCCCGTCTTCTCCAGTTCGTCAATTCCCCGCTCGCCGGCCTGTCTGGGAAAATCGCCTCCATCTCTGAGGCGGTCACGCTTCTTGGCCTGAACACCGTCAAGTCTATCGCGGTCGGTTTCTCGCTGGTCGGCCAACACGGACATGGGCCTTGCAAGGCGTTTGACTACCAGGCGTTCTGGGCGGAGTCCATCGCGAGGGCAACAGCGGCACGGCGCATCGCCCACCAACTGCGTACCTTCGCGCCGGACGAAGCCTTCACCGGTGGACTGCTTGGTCAGATCGGGCGTCTCGCGTTTGCCACAGTGCATCCCGATTCCTACACCGACGTCCTGCAAACTGCCGCAAGCGATGACCCAGCAGCGCTCCTGCCAATCGAGCGCAGACTGTACGACATCGACCACAACGAGCTCGCCGCGGAAATGATGACAGACTGGCACCTGCCCGACGCGCTGTGTGCAGCGGCACGCTTCCAGGACGCCCCCAATCTGGGAAAACTCGACCCTGGCTCCCCTCAGCACTGGCTTGCCCGCACGCTCCATTTGGCCGGACAGGTGGCGCTCATTCTCACGCAGTCAAGAATTAGGCAAGAATCCCTGACGGCCACGAGCAACCACGCCCATCGGCTGGGCATCCGACCTGACGTCTTTCCTAGCGTGTTTGACTCGATCACGGACGAGTGGCCAGCTATGGGGTTCATTCTCGGCGTGGCGACCCGAAACGTCATGCCATGGGACGAGCTAAGCTCACGTTCGGTATGAGCGGCGCACGCGCCTACCAGACCCCGCAGTCGGTCTGCAGTAGAGTCGCGACCATGCACACCTACGCCAAGCTCGGCGTCCACGATCTAGTGGGAGCCCTAGATGGCTTGCCCGGCCTGACGGGCGGACCTGCCCGAGCGACAGAGAATGCGGGCGACGGGAACCGACAACGCCCGCGCAGACAGCCCGACAGGGTGTCGCCAAATTCCCCGACAGTTAAGGCGCGAAGTGGTGCGAAACGATGCGGACCCGTGCGTTGGACGGGACGACGCGACACGCACGGCCGATGCGCGAAAAACCCTGCAAATAAAGGTCGGATGCGACGTTGTGCGACGTGATGCGACAGGTGACGATAACGCGCCCGCCAGGATTCGAACCTGGGACCGTCGGATTAGAAATCCGATGCTCTATCCTGCTGAGCTACGGGCGCAACTTCTTGCATGACAAGAACTTTGTACCAGATCTAGCGTGTTTTTCAAGCCCAGATTGGGCTTTTGGGGTCACTCCGGGGGTCAGTCTGCCTTATTTCGTTGGCGGAGAGTGCGGATTCGCTGGCCCGCCGAGCCAAAGCCAGTTGGTCGTTCGTGGCCGCGGCGTGGTACCGTTGGGTCGTTTCGATGTTGCTGTGGCCTGCCTATATGAACGCCGGATGAAATGCGTAGCGCAGGGCGGTCGAAAAACATAGCGCCCGAAAACTGCTGTTCAAAGGGTGGCTCCACTGTGGCCGGAGACGATGGCCGCCCTTAGGGATGTCCTGAGCGGTGCCCGGCCGAAGTCGCGCAGGCCAGAGCACGAAGGGTTGGTCTTCTTAATGGTGTTTGGCAACCCGTGGAAAGTGGAAGCCATTCGGAGCGAACAACCAATGGACCGCTGCGGGTGAGGCGCCAGCAGGCAGTTTCCTTGGAGTTCAACAACCTGCTCATCCGCCTGGGGTTGAAACGTCCCGGTCTTGTTGACCTCCTCCTCCCAGCGGTCGACATCCTGCGGGCGAGAAACTGGTAGCTGTCTTCGGCTGGCATGGTTACGATATATGCAGCGACTCGCACGCTCTGGTTCGAAGGTGAACGATGATCACACCCACAGTCCGTTGCGGATGCGTACTCTTGATCCTGCTCCTGTTCGCCAGCGATCAGAGCTCTGCCCAGATCATCGACCATGTCGATGTCGACGGCGTCGCGTCCCTGCCGCAGTCCACCATGGACGCCATCGGCGGGCAGAGATGGTTCTTCTCGCACGCGTCGGTCGGCGACAACATGATGAGCGGCATGGCCGATTTGCACGCGTCGAACACCGGGCGATACAGACTGGATCAGGCCTCCGTCGGGTTTGACGAGGGACAGAACCGAGCAGACGCCCCCCCGACGCCAACGACGGCCGGGACGATCTACGAATGCGATCGTGGCAATCCGGGCTGGGAGGCCAAGATCACCATCTTCCAGAATTCCGTAAACACCTCTGGCTGGCGGTCTAACGCTACTGCGATCGTGATGAACAAGTTCTGCTTCATCGATCAGGACGCGAATGCCACGCAGTATGCCGACGCAATGGCGGCGCTGGAGGCGGCCTGGCCAGCCACAACCTTCGTTTATACGACCATGCCCCTCACCACCGACGAAGACGCTGACAATGTGCTGCGAAATCAGTACAACACGGCCGTCCGTCAGTACTGCCAGTCACACGCGCGGCTGCTGTTCGACATCGCCGATATGGAGTCCCACGACCCGGCGGGCAATGCAGCCACCTTTGCGAGTGATGGCCAGACCTACCAGAAGCTCAACAGTGGTTACAGTTCGGATGGCGGGCACCTGAGTGCCGAAGGCTGCCAACGGATCGCCCTCGGCTGGTATGCCGTGGCAGCAGCGATCGCCGCTGGCAACGGCGGCGAGGGAGAAACACCGCTGGGACCGTCGGCCCAGCCATGCGGTGTTTGCGGTCCGAGTGCAGGCACAATGATGCCGGTCATGTTGCTCGGCTGGGGCTGGATGAAACGGCGCCGGCGGCGGAATCGGTCGTCGAGACGATGAAGTCCACGGCTTTCGGAGGGTGAACGACGATTGCCACGAGCGGCCAATCGACTACTTCACCAGAGAATCCAGCCATGCGGTCGGAATATCCAGCTCCATCAGCCACACGCGCTCCTGTCCCACGTTGCGGTTCCAGTTCGTCGCCCACACGACCTTCTTGGCGTCCCGGCTGATGCTGGCGTGGGTCTCTTCCCAGTACGCCGCTGCCGTGCCATGTACCTTCGCCAGGTAGATCACGCGGGGGCGCTGTCTGTCCAGCCGGACGAGCGTGATCGTGCGATCGAGCCAGTTTTGTTCCGGCCGATTCGGCTCGGTGACGGTGGAGACCACACAGTAGCCCGGAGCATTGCAGGAGATGTGTACGCCGCTACTTAAACCGAGAGGAGACTCCGAATCATAGTAGAGGCGGATCAGACGGACACGCCCGGTGTTGTCGTAGCTGCCGCCCGCGTCGAGAATCGGCTGCGTCGCTGGGTCGAGGGGAAGCATGTCGATGTAGTCGGTCTGGCTGCTCTGCATCACGATCACTTCGCGCCCGTCGCTGTCTAGGCCGACGTCGGAATGGGCGGTGGCATAATCGAGCCGGTGGAACGAGGTCAGCTCGCGATCAGCTATGACCAAGCCCGCTAACTTTCCCCCGTTGTCCCAATCGCCGCCGATCAGCACCCAGTTGCCCAGGGGCGACATGCCGACCCAGTCGATACGCGATTCCTCGATAGTCAAGGGATACAGGCCCGCGATCCGGTCCTGTTGCTGATCCCAAGTAAACAGATACCGGGCTCGGTAGTCGTCCTGGCTACCTTGGAGGAGAACAGCCCAGTAGCGCATGTCCGTAGAGGGTTCGCCCTCATCCATCATGGTGACGCGGTACAAATCGGGGTTGGCCGTCAGGATTGGGCCAATGGTCACATCGCTGGCAAAACCTTGATTACATCGACCTGCTCGGTTTGGACGTTCACGCGGACGATGCGGAATCCCTGAAAGCCCCAGATCATGTTGGTCTCATCTGGATCCCAGCGTGGTTCGGCCAGGTCCAGCGTGCGCACCAGGTTGCTCGCTTGGTCATAGGGAACCGTCGCGGTGCGATACACCCTCCAATCGCCGTCGGGGAAGTATTGCAGGAGGATGAGGGTCTTGTCGCAGTTGAACGGATCGTGCCGTGAGTACTCATGCCGCAGCTTTTCGGTCTGGCCGACGCGGGTCATGGTGGTTCCGAATTGGACATCGGTCAGCGATTGCGCCGGCGCGGGGACTTCCGCGGGCGCAAGTGGATATGTCGGATTGTCGCCGGAAAGAGGGTCGGGGACCTCAATGAAGGCGAAGGGGGCCGAGGTGGAACCGCTGGCATCAGGCGGCACACTTGCCTGCGGTTTGCACGCCAAGCTGAATCCCGCGGTCAGCACAATCAAACATGAGCGAGCGGCGCCCCGACAGATTCTCTTCATGGCTGATCCTCCGTTGCCGACGAGGCGCGAGCATAATAGACGCTCGCCTGGTTCCACGGTAGGCGCTGATTCCCCGTGTTCTTCTTCTCTTTCAATCACGTCTTTTTCGCGGCCGCTTTTCTGGCCGCGATTCCTCCATGATGTGGCAGGAGCTATGGGCTGCGGAAGGGCCAGTCTTCACCACGCCCGGAATCAACGTCTTCTCACGTTTTCAGATCGGGGGAGAATGGTACACTGCGCGACAAGCGTGCCTGATCCGCACCCTCGTAGGCTTCTAGCGAGTGCATGATGATTCCTGAAACACCGCAGAATCTAAAACGCCCAACCAGATACCGTCTTGTACGCGCGGCGGCCGGCTGCCTGGCCGTCCTGATTCCCGGCCTGGGTTGCGTGCGCGCGGGGCCCCCGGCTGCCGTCGTCCAATCGCGGGAAGGTGCGGTGGTCTCGGTCTGCGACCATGCGAACCGTGTCGGCATCGATGTCTTGAAGAAGGGTGGCAACGCGGTGGATGCCGCAGTGGCGGTCGCCTTCGCCCTCGCTGTGACATACCCGCCGGCCGGCAACATCGGGGGCGGAGGGTTCATGCTCGCGTATCCGGGAGATGGCCAGCAGCCCGTGTGCATCGACTATCGAGAGACGGCGCCGGCGGCAGCGACCCAGGACATGCTCGCGGGCAAGGTGGACCGAACGGACGCCAGGATGGTCGGCATTCCTGGAACGGTCCGCGGACTCGCCATGGCGCATGGAAAGTACGGCACGGTCGCCTGGAAGGAACTCGTAAGTCCTGCCATCGAATTGGCTGAAGATGGTTTCCTCATCAGCGCGGCGTTGGCGGAGTCACTTAACGATGTCTTGGAGCGGTACCCGCAGATGGCGGAACTGCAGAGAGTTTACGCCCCACCCGAGGGCCATGAACGATGGGCGGCTGGAGACAGGCTGATTCAGAAAGACTTGGCTCGAACACTGCGCCGCATCGCCCAAATGGGCCCGGACACCTTCTACGGCGGCGCCATCGCAGATCAGATCGTCGCCGAAATGAAAGCAAGCGGCGGTCTGATTACGCAGCATGACCTTGCCGCCTACCGTGCGAAGCTGCGTCAGCCCATTCACGGCGTCTATCGGGCCTATGACGTCTTTGTCCCGCCTCCGCCCAGTTCGGGAGGCATCGCCTTAATCCAAATGCTCAACATGCTCGAACCCTACGAGCTGCGGCGGCAGGATCGCTGGTCTGTCGGGACCTTGCACCTCCTCATCGAGTGCATGCGCCGGGCCTACCGCGACCGTGCCGCCTACCTCGGCGATCCGGACTTCGTCAAGGTCCCACGCCACCTGACGACGAAGTCGTATGCCCGTGAACTCACGAGGACGATCGATCCCACTCGGGCGACGCCCAGCGAAGATCTCGCCGGCCAGATCCCGCTTCTGCCGGAGGGGAATTCAACAACGCACTTCTCGGTCATCGACAAGAATGGCATGGCAGTCGCCAACACGTACACGTTGGAGCAGAGCTATGGTTCCAAGATCGTGGTCCGCGGCGCCGGCTTTCTGCTCAACAACCAGATGGGCGACTTCAACAGGCGTCCCGGGGTGACCGACACGGAGGGCCGCATCGGCACGAAACCGAATCTGATCACCCCAGGCAAGCGAATGCTGAGCTCTCAGACGCCTACGATCGTCGCTCGTGGTGGGAAAGTCGTGCTCGTCACGGGAAGCCCTGGTGGGCGGACGATCATCAACACGGTGCTGTGCGTCGTGCTGAACGTGTTGGAGTTCGATATGGACCCTCGGGCAGCCGTGGATGCACCACGGTTGCATCATCAGTGGTTCCCCGATGAAGTGAAGCTGGAGGCGTCTGCTGAGCCGGTTGCGTCAGGCACGATCGAGACATTGCGTGCCATGGGCCACACGATCAGCCGACAGGATTCCGACGGATCGCCCTATGTGCAAGGGGATGCGCACACGATCTTTGTCCGTGAAGAAATGTACTACGGTGTGGCAGACAAGCGCATCCACGGCGGAGCA
The DNA here is from genome assembly GCA_043813895.1 of Planctomycetota bacterium. Classification (GTDB taxonomy): domain Bacteria; phylum Planctomycetota; class Phycisphaerae; order UBA1845; family UTPLA1; genus CAZTAR01. The sequence continues at coordinate 4,771 of JBDRKQ010000067.1, read as the reverse complement.
GTGGGGTACTGAGCCGCCTCTTTCGGAGCCGCCGGTCGCCCGGTTCTCCGCCCTGGCGAAGCACCACACCGTCCCACCCTGCCCTCTCCGCGGCTTGTGGCTACGAAAACGAGCGAGGGCAGAATGACCCGGGCATCGTGGAGAAACGCAAAATGAACAGCACCAAGCGAGTTTGCGCTCTGGCCGCAGCTCTCTGGATTACCGGCTGTAGCGAACCCGCTACTCCCTCGACCGACTCAGAGCGCCACACGCAATCGTCCCCCTATCCACAGCACTGGTGGGAGCCTGTCCCTGAAGCGGAAGCGGCATCATGGGAAATACTCCCGCAGGCGGCCGGGCCGGGTGAAGTCATCGTCTCGAAACGCAATGAACTCGGCCTGCTCTCCAACTTCGCCTACACGCCGTTTGTCTTCCACGGGCAACGCTACCCAAGCCTTGAAGGCTTCTGGCAGATGATGAAGTACCCCGAAACCTCCGCGGACCCACGGGCGACTTTTCCTGGGATCACCTGGAAGTACACGCGCGAGGAAGTCTCCCAGATGGTCGGAGCGGAGGCCAAGGCTGCCGGTAAACTGGCCACGAAGAACATGAAGGATATGGGGATAGACTGGGTCACTTTCGAAGGTCGGGAGATGAAGTATTGGACGCCGGGGAAAGGCAAGCACTACGCCCTGATCCTCCAGGCCACCAGGGAGAAGGTGCGACAGAACCACGAGGTGCGCGACGTATTGCTATCGACAGGCGACCTTGCTCTTCGCCCAGATCATCACCAGGCTGCCGATGCCCCACCGGCGTGGCTTTATTGCGAGATTCTGATGGGCATTCGAGCGGAGCTGCGAAGAGGCGTCAGGTAACGTCATTCTCCGTGGCCGTAGCGGCGCTGCTGCGAGTGAGCTGCTGGTCGGGCTACTCCCGTATCACAGAATGGACTCAATACGACGCACTGGCCGTCCGGCCTGCCGGTCGACCCGGAATCCTCCGGCCTCTCGGCCGCCCTTCGGCAGAAGCGCCGGCGAGTGAGATCTCCCGTCAAGCTCAGAACGGCAACAGCTTCCCTGTGAAGATCACGGTTCATGGCAGGTCTCCTGTTGTCCTGTTGCACCACGTTTGGCGTTGGTTCGCGCGGGCCACGCGGTCCGCAGTAGACTATGCGTTCCAATGCCGGATATCTTTCGCCATTGCGGGCAATTTTCTAAGATGGCCTTGAGGGCGACTGGCGAAGCGACTTGGAAAGTGGTAAACTAGATGACTTCAGCAGCAGTTCTGGAACGTGGAGGCGCCTCTTCGTGTTCACCACCATCAGCAGTACCGTTCTTGTCCAGGGCCTACACGAGCCGAACAACGAACCGGCTTGGCGGCAGTTTTCCGCGCGCTACGAAACGATGTTGTTTGCGTTTGCCTGCCGAGCGGGACTGCGTGACGCTGATGCTCGAGATGTCGTTCAGGAAACGCTTGTGGCATTCCTGGAGGATTTCCGCCAAGGCAAGTTCGACAGACAGAAGGGTCGCCTGCGTTCCTGGCTGCAGGGAATTGCCTTCAACCGGATCAAGCGGGCACGTCATCGCTTGGCCAAGCGGGAGGTCCAGGTGGCTGAGTCGACCAGCGCTACCGGTTTCATGAATCGTGTCCCGGACGACCACGAGCTGACGGACATCTTCGATGCCGAGTGGCGCCGTGCGGTAGCAGCCGAGTGCATGCAGGAAGCCCGCCGAGAATCCGATGCCAAGACGTTCAGGGCATTCGAGTTGTACGCACTGAAGGCTAGGCCGGCAGAGGAGGTCGCTGAGCACCTCGGGATGTCTCGAAATGCCGTGTACATCAGCAAAACGCGAGTATTGTCGCGCTTGCGGGAGCTTGGGCCGAAGATCGCGGAGGTTTGGTGAAAGGCGGAGGGAAGCAAGCCCGCATATCAGACAGTCGCCTGCCAGCCTGCGGCACTGCCATGCCGGAGTGAACAGGAAAAGCGCCAGCCCGAACAGGGAGAGCGAATAATGAACGCCCTTGCCCGCTATCAGAGAGTTTATCCGCTTGTGTGTATCTTGTTCCTGGGGATCGGGGGCGGCTGCGAAACCATACCCTCGGTCCCACCCCCTGAGGCCGTCCTGGCGGGAACGTGGGATCTGACCCCGGACCAGTATCTGGGCTTGGCCAAGAATGTCTTCGTGTTCGACGAACTCGGCAGGATTACGGAGATGCGAAGCGTGTTCCTCGCGATCACCGTCACCGAACGGGATGTCCATCGTTCAACATCGGTGGTGGATCGCAACGTGTCGATTGCCACCACGGGTAATCTGATCTTCGATGGGACCTTCAATGACGATTTTACCATCGCCACCGGGAAGCTTACCACCGAGTTCACGATTCCATTCACATCCACGGAGATCAGCATCGACCAGGGTAATGCCACCCTCACGCAGCAGCAGTAGTCTCGTGGCAGCGGTCTGGTGGCGTGCGGGAAATCGGCCTCAGACGGTGACCGAGCTGATGTGCCGATAGGAGGACATCTGATGAGTCACGGCACGTGCCTTGCCAAACTGGGTTCTTCCGCAGAATCTGTGGCTTGATGCCCGACCTCGGTGAGTCGCGACCTTCCCTGTCACTCCATTCTGCAAACGTTCGGTGGCATGACGTGACGCTGGTGGCTCGGAGTCAACGGGAGCCCCAAACGAGCCGACCTGCCGGCGCATCATGGCTATTCAGGTGGCTTTTCGAGAAGTTGGCGTGCCTCCGCCTGCAAAGCCCGAAGTTCGCCCGCAGTGTCGAACCACAGCGAACTGCCGTCCTGGGTGACGTGCAACTCGGCTTGTCTGAGCGCCTCCGGCCAAGTCTCCTCCGCGGCACGGAGGCTGGACTGAGCTGCAGCCGTGTCACCGAGGTGGCCGTGGGCTATTGCGAGGACGAGATGTGAAACGGCGCAGCCGTCGTTCACGGCCAGGGCTTTCTTGGCGGCCCTCACCGCTGCCTCCCACTCCTCGTTGCGGAGTTGGGCCAATGCGAGTGTCTGTTTGATCCTCGCCTGGAGTATACGCTTCGCTGCAGGGTTCTCGGTGGATTCGGCGGAACCGACGAGCGTGTTTGCAGTGACAGCCAGATTCAAGGCGTTCTGGAGACTATCTGGATCACATTGCGTGAGGTGATATTGAGACTGGAGTATCAGGGTGCGAACATCCGAGTTCTCGGAGGCGGCGCGAGCAGCCTCCAGCGTTTTCAGTGTGTCTTCGCGACCAAGATAGAGCTGAATGGCGGCGAGAATTCGCAACGGCATGACGGCCTTCTTCTCTCTGGAGCATTCAACGCCCTTCTCGGCGCATCGTTCCGCCTCTTCGATTCCTCCTTGCGTCGCGCGGAGCATCGCCAAGTTGACCCACGCCGGGTAGTACTCTTCGTCTATTCGCAGAATCTCCTCATAGGCCGCGTTTGCCTCCGAAGGACGATTCCATGCTTGATAGAGGACACCCTTCGCATTCCAGGCATCCACGCGCTCCGGTCTGACCTTAACAGCACGGTCCAGCAGCTTGATAGCCTCATCAAGTGACTGCTCAGTGCCGCGGGCGTAGTACTCGTCCTTGTGGACGTTCGCCAAGTTCACCAATGCGGCGTAGTCATTCGGATTCGCGTCCAGCACTCGGCGAAACGCCGGCTTTGCCGCGTCAAGATCATGCGATATCCAAGCTGCTGCAATCCCATCCTTCATGAGCTCATCGCGCCAAGCTTGCTGCGCTCGATCGTAGAAGTAGTACGCCAGTGCGCTCACCATTGCCAGGCACAGGATCGCCGTCACCGCTATCGACTCCACACGCCGTCGTCGCACAAACTTGATCGAGCGCCGCACCAGCCCTTGCGGGCGGGCGACGATCACCTGATCCCGAAGGTACGACTCCAGGTCATCGGCCATCGCGTGCGCCGTCTGGTAACGATCCTGCGGGGCCTTCTCCATCGCCGTGAGACAAATCGTCTGTAGGTCAAGCGGAACCGACGGAGAGACCTTTCGCGGCGCCGCCGGCTCCTTGAAGAGCACCTGGCTGAGAAGTTCCGACTGTTCCACGGCGTCGAAGGCGGGCCGAAACGTCAACAGCTCGTAGAGTGTCACACCCAGCGAATACACATCGCTACGGGCGTCAATCTTGATGCGCTTGGCGCCGACTTGTTCCGGGCTCATGTAGCGATACGTGCCGAGCAGCGAGCCCGTAGCCGTAACGGACTGATCGCTCGTCGTCTTGACGAGGCCGAAGTCCAGGACGATCGCGCGACCGTCCGTGGAGAGCATCAGGTTGCTCGGCTTGAGGTCGCGGTGCACCATGCCTCGCACGTGCGCGTAATGTATCGCCTTCGCAACCTCCAGCATCCACTGGGCCACTTGTCTGTAGTAGCCGCGCCCCTTGCTTCCGGCCGAACCGCTCCCTGTTCCGGAAGAAGGCTCGTCCGGCAGAGCGTCGTTGTCGTCTGCCTCATCCTGCATGCCGGAATGGGGAGTGCTTACAAACGCCGCAATCGAGGTGGCGGAAATCTTGGCTGCGTCCACCGTGGCCAGATGCTTGATCAGCCCGCTGAGCGGCTGACCGTTGATCAGCTCCATGGCATAGTAATAGCCGTCTCGCACCTCGCCGAAGTCGTAGATCGGGATGATGTTCGTATGGTGGAGCTTGGCGGCGGCCGTCGCCTCGCGCTGGAAACGCGTCACGAATTCAGGATGCGTCGAGCTGACGAGGGCCGGCAGCAGCTTCAGCGCGACCTTGCGATTGAGCTTCTCCTGGATCGCCTCGTAAACCAC
>JBDRKQ010000066.1:0-11392 GCA_043813895.1 Planctomycetota bacterium | reverse complement strand
CACGTCGCAGGGAATCACCGCGACCGGTTTGACGAGTGGAACCACCTACCGGTTCCGCGTGAAGGCGAGGAACCTATTCGCAACCGAGACGAACTGGTATCCCCTCGACGATCCCGATCCGGCGTACGTCGAACAGGCAACCGGCTCGCCGACGTGCCAGTACTTCGCCGGCGATCTCAACGGCGATTCGGAGATCGACGGAGCGGACATCCGGTGTATGCTCGAATGTGTGCTCGACGGCGCCGCGGTCGGTTGCGACTGCGCCTGCGGCGACATGTATCCGCCCCCCGACGGCGGTGACGGCCTCGACATGAATGACGTGGCTGCCTTCGTTGACGCCATGCTCGGCTGACGCGGCTACTGGAAACGACACTCGTGCCGTTTGGAATCGTCTGATCTGCGACGCAACTCGCCAAACGACCCATTCCATGCTGCGATGGCTCGGCGGTCACGCGAGGTTTCGCACACGATGGGCGAGCTTTGCCCACCCCACTGAAGTGTGATGTCGCACGGGGCGCAGCCGGCCCATTCGCCCTGAACGAAGAGGGGAGAAGTACACTTGGAGGTCACCGGTTGCGTCGTCGACCGGCTGTGTGGTCGGGACTTCTGCTTGCCGCGAAAGCCGCCGGGGCTCGAACGCCGGCGCGACGGCCTCGAGGTCGTCCTCGCGTCGGGCGGCTTGCGGTCGATGACGCGCTGCTTGTCGGCGTCGCGCCCGCCAGCCGGCTGCGTGGTGGGCTGCTTACGATTGACCCGCGAATACGGCCGGTCCGGCCTCGATGTCGCTCTCCGGCTCGTGGCCGGGCGACTCGACTGCGTGGTCGACTTGGCTCGCCCGGACGCACGCCTTGACGGAGGCGGCTTCTTCTCGTCCGGGGGGATCACCGGCGCCTTGCGCCCACCCACGATCTCCGGATGCCGCGGCGCTGTGCGGCTGCCCCGCACGCGCAGGTCGTGCCGCTCGCCCTTGCGTATCTCGGTGACCATCGACGACGCCCCGCTCGATTCCAAGTCCGCTACGAACTCGAGTTCCCGGTGCAAGTCCATCTCGATAATCAGACCATGCGTCAGATCAAGCTTGACCCTGCCGGCACACGCCTTCCGGTCCAGACGGTAGTTTCTCGACTTGCCGCTCTTCGGCAGCTTTCGCCCCGGCTGCGACGTGGGCTTCCCTCGGTTCTCCTGCTCGGCCTTCGCTTCCAGCGAGATAACGCTCGTGATGTCGATGTTCGCGACCTCGCTGTCGCCCTCTTTGCGAGCCGACCGCAACGTGCATGTGATCGCGGTAAGGACCGTACCGAAGCTCTTGTGGGTTTCCCGCCGCTCTACGGTCCACGCTTCGCCGACCCGTTTGGGCGAACCCGGAAGATAGAGGCACCCAAGATCGTCGAGAAGCGACTTCAGGTTATTGACCGTGAGTTGGGCCTTCGCCGCCGTCCCGCTCAGCTTGGCCCTCGTCGTCGAACCCTCGATCGGCGCGAGTCGCGTTCTCACCCGCGAGGTCTCGCCCGTCACGCCGTCGATCAGAAACGTCGAAGTGCTCCCCGGTATGCCTCCCAACGCCCGGAGACGCGGCGGCGGATAGAGCAGACGTAGGGAATCATAGGCCAGGTCGTCCTTCATTCCCTCTTCGCGAACGTCGTAGCGGTCACATTCCCACGTCACGCTCGCCGGCGGTCGATGGCTCGGGTTGGATGCCGTTTGCGTCGCAGGGGCGTCGACCCGCTGGATGATGAACCGCCGATCCTTCGCCGTCGTCGTAAAGGTCAGAAGCGGCGGTACCCCCCCGCTGTCAACGAATGTGTTCTCGATCGTGTAGTAGGTCGTCTCCCCCGGCTCGAACTTCAGAGCGATTGCGTATGCAGGCTCGTTGGGATCCACCACGGATGGCGAGATTGCGGTCTCGACCGCTGGCTCCGTCGGTTTGACACGCGTATCAGTATCGCCGTGTTCTCGTTCACCATCGGGACTCGAATGGTGAGGAGGCGCGGGTCGCTCGTCCGTCGGCGTCTCAACTGCGGCTGGAGCCTGCCGCTTTGTCTGGGCCGGTTCAATCTCGCGCGGTTTCACTTGGCGCGCTTCGACATCGGAGAAGCCCGCCGGCCTCGTGCACACCGCGGAGAAGGCAACAAGCGACAGAATGCCGAACAGGAAGGCACATGATCGAACCGTGTTGACCATCGTTCGAATGCCGTGCCTCGTGGAGTGAAGATGTCTGTTTCGTTGAAGCTCGGGAGGGCGGCGATGCCCGTTCGACAGGGTGCGTCGCGGCGCTGCTCACACGCGCCGCCGCCCGGGAGAAGGATCACCCTATCCCGTGATCGCTTGGATCGTCACCTTCAGGTAGTTCTGACGGTGGCCCTTGTGCAGTCGATAGCCCTTGCGCCGCTTGAACTTGACGATCTCTTCCTTCGGGCCTTTGACCTCGCCTTCAAGCTTGGCGGAGACCTTCGCGCCCTTGACCCACGGCGTACCGATCTTGCTCTGCTTGCCGTTACCCAACATCAGAACACGATCGAACTCGATCGTCTCCGCGCCTTCCGGCACGTCACGCTGTTCGATGTAGATCGTCTCGTCTTTTTCAACGCGGTATTGTTTCCCGCCGTCTTCGACAATGGCGTACATACTCTTGCATTCTCCTGCACAAACGGCATCCGAACGCCTCGGAGTGCCAAGTCCCGCTAGTATGGGCCAACATCGCCGAACATGCAAGGACCCGCGGAGATCGCTTGCCCCTCTCCTCAGACTTTTCCACCTCACTCTCTCCTAAACCCGTCGGAAGACCGTCAGCGGACACGAAAGTCTGATAATCTCCCTTTCACACCTCGCCCCTCGCAACGCCCCCCCAACGCCCTCTGGCGACGCTGTGCTACCGAGTCGGCCGCTGTGCGACTACAATCGCCGCGTCGCAGCACGAACGTCAAGACGGGTGCGTGGGCGCCAGTTCGGCATCCAGACCGATCCCAGAGAGACACCGCGGTGATTGTCCCCTTCAGAACAGACGTACCTCTTCGCCGTCCCCCGCGTGTGAACCACGCTTTGATCATTGCGAACGTCCTGGTTTTCATCGTCACGGACGTCTTTGGCGGGCTGCGCGGCTCACTCGCAGGATACCATCTCAAAGAGAGGTTCATGCTCTCCCTGGCCTTGCCGGAGATCCTGGACTTCTTCACCTACCAATTCCTCCACGGAGATATCTGGCACCTCGCCGGCAACATGGTCTTCCTGTGGGTCTTCGGCAACGCCGTGAACTCGAAGATGGGCCATCTGCCGTACCTGTTCTTCTACCTGGCATGCGGCGTGTTCGCGGCGGTCGGCTTCGCGGTCGCCAGTGCGCTGCCTTCGAATCTGATCGGCGCGAGTGGGGCCATCGCCGGCGTCACCATGGCCTATCTCGTGCTCTTTCCGCGAAGCGAGGTCTCGGTCTTCTACTGGCTCTTCATCATCATCGGCGTCTGGCGCATTCGCGCGATGCTGCTGATCCTCCTCAAGGTCGTCCTGTGGGACAACATTCTCGCGCCAAGCCTTGGCGGAGGGACGATCGATTCCGTAGCCTATTCGGCCCACATCGCGGGCTATCTCTTCGGCTTCATCGTTTGCATCGTGTTGCTGCTCGTTCGGGCCCTGCCGAGGGACCAATACGACATCCTTGCCTTGATCAAGCGCCACCATCAACGGCAACAGTTTCGCGCTGCCATGGCCGATCCGACTGCGCGCGCGCAGGCCACGTACGGTCGCGTAGCCCGGCCGATCTCGGCGGTCACGGCCCGGCCGGTGGAGCCCTGGCCGAATGAGGCCCCCGACGCCGTGAGCCGCCTGCGAGCCGAGATTGCCGACCTGGTGGCCGATCACGCATACAGTGAGGCCGCCGAGCGATACGAAGCCCTGGTTGTCGAGGATCCGAACCAGTGCCTTCCGCGGAAACAGATGCTCATGGTTTCCAACCAGTTGATGACGCTCCAACGCTACCCGCAGGCGGCGGCCGCGTATGAAAAGTACCTCAAGGCCTACCCGACTGACGGAGATGTCGTGCAGGTGCGATTGGTGTTGGGCATCCTCTACGCCAGATACCTCCAGCAGACCGAGCAGGCGCGGACACACTTGCTCGCGTGTCTTCCCCGGCTGACCGACCCTGAACAGATCCGTCAGGCCCGACACTACCTCGGGGACGATGAGGGAGAGCCCGGCAGCACGGCGTGGACCGTGCCGGAATGACCCGCCACCACGCTCGGCCGAGCCGTGCTGCATTCCCAACGGGCAAGCAGCGAGTCAACTGGTGGTCTTGTCGCGGGTGCTGTATTACAATGGTGCCCGCAATAGATCGCCGCCGAGCTTGGAGGAACTTCGTCGATGTTGGTGAAGCACCGCCTGGAGTTGGCATTCCAACCGTCCCACGTGCAAGAGCCGCTGACTTGCGAGATGACGAGGCGATTCAAGAGCGTCATGTTCAACGTCGACGATCTCAGCGTCGGAATCGACACCGCGAGCATGCGCCTTTCACTGCTCGGTAAACCGCCGGACGTGAAGAAGGCGAAAGACTACCTTCGCTCGCTTAACGTGGACCTCAAGACGCTCTCCGCGTATCAGTCCAAGGCGAAGATCCCCAAAGTGCCCATACGTCCCAAAGAGGCGGCACCAAGCGGCGACGTCGTCCAGCGCAAGCTCTGGCTCACGTTTCTCGGCGCCCAGAAGAAACAGCCCTTCCTCTGGACGATCTCGCGGCGGTTCAACGTCACGTACAAGATCACGCAGTCCACAATCGGGGGCAATGTTGCGATCATGTCCCTCATGCTCTGGGGGGCGCCGGAGGAAGTGGATGCCGTGGTTTCTTACCTGCGGGACCAGGGAATCAACGTGGAATTCGGTGAACTGGGGCTCAGCGCGCCGTTCGGCCCCGAATGAGGAGAGCCTTGCACGAGATCGGGCGTTTCGGCCGATAGAAGGCGAGAAGCTGCAATCTCTGCCCTGACAGACGGATACCGATTATGAACGAACACGCCAAACGCAACGCCCTCTACACATTGGTCGCCGGCCTGGTCCTGCTCGCCTACGCCAAGTTCTCGGGTTTCGAAGGCGTCTCTGAAGACCGTTTCTTCAACTTCACGGTGGACTTCTTCAATTGGATGCTGTGGATCGGAGGCGCCGGCTTCATCCTGGCCGCCGGTATCTGCTGGGCGGGCAAGACCGTGGGGCTGCTCCTCGATGCGGGCCTCTCCGGCCTCTGTGGTCTGATCCTGCTCCTCTGCGGCGGGTACTGGCTCGTAGACGCATGGAAGGCACAGGGCTTCGTTTTTCAGTACGCCTTGTTCGCGCTCTTCGGCCTGCTCTTCTGCAAGGCCGGCTGCACCTCCTACGGGCTCTTCAAGCAGAGTCGCGCGGGTCAGTTTGCGGCTGCACCCGCCGTCGGCGCGCCAGCTGAACCGACGGAACCCGAGCCCCCCCATCCAGCCAGCGTCCATCCAGAGTCTCTCCCGAGAAACGGCCAACCCCCGCCCGAGGACGGCTACCTGGCCGCGCTCTCCAAAGAGAAGGACGAGCCGCCGACCGATCCGCCCCAGTAGGCGGAGTAACGCACGCCAGGCCTTTGCGATGGCAGACCTTCACGAGTACCCGAACCAAGCAGCCGGTAAGCCTCTGCAACACGCGGATCGCTACTCGCGCCAAGTGCTCTTCGAGCACCTGGGCCGAAAGGGACAAGAGAAGCTAAGTGCCGCTCGCGTGACACTCATCGGCTGCGGCGCACTGGGCACCGCCCTGGCGGACACGCTCATTCGTGCCGGCGTCGGTTTCCTTCGCATCGTCGACCGTGACTACGTCGAACTCAACAACCTCCAGCGGCAGGTCCTCTTCACGGAGGCCGACGTCGCGGAGGGAATCCCCAAGGCCGTGGCCGCCGCCCACCGGCTCGCCGCGATCAACTCGACCGTAAACGTCGAGCCGATCGTCGCGGACGCCGTACCCTCCAACATCGAGTCCTTTGTCGAATCCACCCATCTTCTCCTGGACGGCACGGACAACTTCGAGATTCGCTTCTTGATGAACGACGTTGCCGTGAAACGGCGTATCCCCTGGGTCTATGGCGCGTGCGTCGGCACCGACGGGATGGTCATGCCGATTCTGCCCGGCGAGACACCCTGCCTGCGGTGTGTGTGGGACCGCCCACCGCCGCCCGGCATCAGCCCGACGTGCGACACGGCAGGCATCCTCGCGGCAACCGTCCACATCGTCGCCGCGTTGCAGTCGGTGGAGGCCTTGAAGATCCTGACCGGGCAACCGGACGCGCTGAACCGCAAGCTGGTGCAAGTGGACGTCTGGACGGGGCGGTTCGAGCAGTTCAATACGCAAAGCGCCTACGACAAGGGCGATTGTCCCTGCTGCAAGCACGGCAAGTACGAATTCCTGGACGCGGGAGATACCAATCGCACGGCCCTGCTGTGTGGCCGGGATGCCGTCCAAGTCAGCCCTGGGTCCGGCAAGATCGTGGATTTCGAGCAAATCGCCGCCAGGATCACCCCCGTGGCAAAGGCACCCCCGCAATTCAACCGATATCTATTGCGATTCGAAGTCGAAGGATGTCAGGTCTCACTTTTCCCGGACGGGCGCGCGATCATCAAGGGCGTGTCCGAGTTGGAAAGAGGCCGCTCTCTTTACGCGAGGTACATCGGAACATGATAAAGCGTGTGAATGTCGCATCATCGCACACCCGGCGGCTGTCCCGATCGGCATGTGCGCTACGTGCCTTAGTGCTTGTCGCACTGCCCGCCATCCTCTGCGGCTGCCAGGAGTTGGTCTATATGGGACAGCTCAGCGACCAGGAATCCAGTCGATCGGTCAACCGCGCGAACATCGAGCAGCGGCAATCGGACGGCGACTGGAAAGTACTCGGCACGACGGACGGGAACGGCCGATGGTGGATCATGAAGGAGAAGATCCAGGGCGGAGGGCAGATCCGCATCATGAAGTCCGGCTACTATCCGCTCACGATGTCCGAGAGTGAGTTCCTGAACGAGCCAAACCTCCTGATGATACCCTCGTCGAGCAAAGGCGGTTTCGGCGGGAGTTCCGACGGCATGTGGCAGCGCGACGACCGACTCTTCGATCGCACGCGCCACCACTAGGGGGTTTCCATGCAGGATGTGATGTGGCTCATCACGGTCGGCTTCCTCGCAGTGGGCGGTCTGGCTTTCCTGATGATGCTCGCCGGCGCGCGCCATGCCGTCGTTGAGACGGCCGAGAAGGTGCACGCAGCGCAGCTAAAGGAAGAGGAAGCAAGACGCGAGGCCGAACGGGAGGCCGCCTCAGAACAAGGCGTGTACGAAGCGACGGGCGTGGACTAGAGCCGGCCAGGAAGAAGAACAAACAGTTGAGGGGCGCGCGATGCACCTGGTAACGTGTGGGCATGATCAGAGCCGCGCGCGTCAGCAAGCGGCCAGCGCGCGCCGGGAGGACCCCTCGATGAGAACGAAAACCGACTCCCCGACGGTCGTGGCTCTGATCTGAACCGCAAATCAATTGACACGCGACGTGCCGAGGACTACGCTGCCAGACGGTGGCTGAGATACTTACCTCACCGGCTTGAGACGCAGTATGGCTATGGTGCCACAGAGATTCGAGAACGTCCGCAGGGCGGTTCGCGTCGGCAGAATCGTCTGGCTGCTTAGCGCGATCACCCTTGTCGTCGCAGCGATCATGCTGTTCACCGGCCAGTCGGAAACCGGCGACGTTCACTTGCCGTTGGGAATCTGCGTCCTCGCCGGGGCCCTGCTGCTCGCGTCGGTCCTCATTCTTGGCTGGGGCTTGATGGACATCTTCCTCAAGATCGAAGCCAACACCTTTCGCATGTACGGCCTCCTGCGAGACCTCCAGGGTGATATCGAACACCAGAAGGAGCAGCTCCGCGTCATTGCCGACAACGCCCAGCTCTCCGATACCGCCAGGGCGATTACGCATCGCGGCAAGGAGCGGACCGCCCTGCGCCTCGCCATCAATGAGGAAATCATCCGCGGCGATTGGGAGGCCGCCTACTCGCTGGTCGAGTTGCTCGAAGCCCGCCACGGTTACAAGAATGAGGCCATGCGATTACGCCGTGAGCTTGACGCCTCGCGCCAGCGAGACCGTGCCGACAAGCTTCAAGAAGCCGTCGAACAGGTCCGCGCCTTGATGGCCGCCCAGGATTGGGACCGCGCGCGCCGCGAGATGGATCGCCTGATGGCCGCACATCCGGAAGTAGAAGAACTGCGAGATCTCCCCAAGCTCTTCGCCAAGTATCGCAACGACCACAAACGCCGCCTGCTCAAGGCCTGGGACGAATCCGTCCAGCGCAACGAGGTCGACCGCGGCATCGCGATCCTCAAAGAGCTGGATCAGTTCCTCATGCCCAATGAAGCCGCCGCCCTGGAAGAGTCCGCTCGTGGCGTCTTCCGGGCGAAGCTCCACAACCTCGGCGTGCAGTTCTCGCTCGCCGCCGCCGATCACAGCTGGCGGGCGGCCCTCGATGCGGGCCTCCAGATCGTCCAGGAATTCCCGAACTCACGCATGGCTCAAGAAGTGCGGGAACGCATGGACCTGCTTAAAAAGCGGGCCGAAGAGCTCGAAGGGTCCAACGATGAAGCTGCTCCCCCCGCGCCGGCTGCCGATTGACCATGCTGCTCGGAGAATGCCCCTTCTCGCTCGGCATCACCCTGCAATTGACCTCATCCGTGTTGCACTTACAATCCCCGTTGGGGTGGAGACCACGACGGTCCGCCGCCGACAATCCACATATCCCGTAAGAGGCTCTCGTGGCCGGGAGGTCAAGGATGATGTCACGCATGGCCGAGCAGCGTGTCTCTGAGAAATCTGCAACACCCGCGATTGTATGCCGCCTGATGGGGCTTCCTGTCTTGGTCGGTGTCCTCTGGCTGGCTGCCGGCTGTTCGCAGGAGGGCAATTGGTGGCAAGGATCGCCGCGAACCACTCAGACCGACCAGACCGCCCAGGCGACCCACTCGCCGGAGGAAACGCCCGCCGCGGATCAGCGACCGCCTCTGGCCTACAGCTACCCCGACACGCCCCCCGTTCTCGATGCCAAGAACCTGGATGTGTTCGTCACCAGCTTCAAGCACCATCGCCGCCTCGTGCTCCTCGATTTCTGGGCTTCCTGGTGCCGGCATAGCACGAAGGAGCTGGCCGAGATGGCTCGGCTCCAGGAGTCACTCGGGCCTGACGGCTTGCAGGTCGTCGCCTGCAACCTCGACGCGCCGGATCGCTGGGCCACGCACACGGTCCCGATTCTCAACGACGCCCGTGCCAACTTCCCCTGTGTCGTGATCCCGCAGGAGCAGAAGCGCCTTATCAAGGACTGGCTCGCGGTGGATTGGAGCTACGACCTGCCCGCCCGGTTCCTCGTGGACCCCCGTGCCCGACAACCCGCCGAAATCCTGGATCATGTGTCTCTCGCGATGTCCGCCGATCAAATCCGCCGCTGTGCCTCCGCGGCCGACGCTGCGATGACGGGGATGAGTGCCACCGCGTCGGCACTGCGTTTCAGGCTGATCGACGTGCGCAAGGGAAGCGCCGTCTCGATGCCCGAGGTCGTCACAGACCCGGCAGACCCGGCCGGGCTGGCCGAGCAGGCTGTCGCGTTCCTTGATGCGGAGATCGACCGGCGGCTGAACGTGAGAATCGCCGTCTCGCCCTTCATGTCTTCGCGCAGCCGGACGCGCGCCGACGCCTTCGGCAGAAACACCGCCCGGCAGTTTGTCCAGGCCCTGCGCGCAGCGGGATACTACGACATCATCGGACCCGAGCAGACCGAGGAAGACCTCCGCAAGCTCAGCGCCACCGCCCTGGCGATCGAGTTCGACCCCGAGACGATCAAGGACCGGCTCGCCTGCGACTACCTCGTCCTCGGCTGGCTCCGCGGCAACGTGCGGGAGTCTCCGCTGGAACCCGAGGCCAGAGTCGTCGGCGATGGAGCAACCGCCCACCCCGCAGGCGATCCCGCCTTCGAACCCGCTGGCGACAACGTCGAGCCCTGAATCAGCGGAAATGGTGCGTCAAGACGCACCCTCGTTAATGCCGAGCAACTCGACCTCGAACACGAGCACGGCGGAGCCCGGTATCTTCGGCGGTCGGCCCTGTACGCCGTAGCCCAACTCGTAGGGGATGACCAGCATTCGCTTGCCGCCGACCTTCATCGTGCTGAGCCCTTCGGTCCAGCCTTTGATCACTTGCGTCAGGCCAAACACAGCCGGCTGGCCGCGATCCATCGACGAGTCGAACTTCGTGCCATCCGACAGCCAACCGGTGTAGTGTACGGTCACCTTGTCGCTGGGCTTCGGTGAAGCGCCGCCGCCCTCCTTGACATCCGCCATCCAGAGCCCGGTGGACGTCACCCGACCCTCCGCACCTTCGCCCGCCTTCGCGAGCGCGAACTTCTGACCTGTGCTAAACGCCTGCATAAACGCCTCCGCACGTTTCTTCGCCTCTGCATCCATGCGTGTTTTCTCTTCCGCTTCCAACGCACGTCCCAGCATGGCCGCCTCCTCGATCTCCTCAGGGGCCTCCAGCCGTTTCACGCTGTTGATTGTGATAGCCTCCACCGGCACGTTCTGGTGAGATCCCTTCGTGGCCGTCGGCGCCGCGGCGATCTTGTCAACGACCTCCATCCCTTTGATCACCCTGGCGAAAACGGCGTACGCCGCGCCGTCACGTGGCTGGTCCAGGCCCCCGTTGTCAACGAGATTGACGAAGAACTGCGAGGTTCCCGAATCGGGCTGTCGACCAAGACGCGCCATCGACAGCGTGCCGCGACTGTTCTTCAGGCCGTTGTGCCACTCATTCTTGATGCCGGGCCGCGTCTCCTTCTGTGTCATCTCCTTGTCGAACCCGCCGCCCTGAATGACGAACCCGGGCATCACACGATGGAAGATCGTGCCTTCGTAAAAACCGTCGTCCGCGTATTGCAGGAAGTTCTCGACGGTAATCGGCGCTTTCTCCTGGTTAAGCTCAATCAGGATGTCCCCCATCGACGTGGACATCGTCGCATACACCCGATCCGGAATCTTCGGTTTGTCTTCCATCCCTTTCGCTTTCACCGCCTTCTCAGGTTGTTTGGCCTCCGCCTTGTCATCGGCAACAGCTGCAATCGGCATCGCCACGCCGATGCAGACGACACTAACAAGAATGATACCTATCAGTCGATTCATCGAACTTCCTCACTCTTCAAGAACTCACAAGAAACACGCGCCCCCCGCTGAAAGACGCGGACTGAGCCTAGGCCCAATGCAGCCTGCTGTCAATCGAACGGAATCCCCGGAGTGCAGGATACGTCCCTTGACGCACCATTCAGTAAAGAAGTCGCGTTCCTTGGCGCACCATCCTGCTGTGGCGCCGGCGTCTCGCCGGTGTT
>JBDRKQ010000065.1:0-4314 GCA_043813895.1 Planctomycetota bacterium | reverse complement strand
CGGCCGCGCCGTACGTTTGCTGTGTCAGGTAGACCGGCAGGCCGAACTTACGCTGGTAGATGCCGGCGCAGCGGACATGGTCGCTGTGGTTGTGCGAGATGATAACGGCGTCGCAGTCGCGGATGTCGCGGTTTCGCAGCGCCATGCGCGAGGCCGCCTGCTTGCCACTGATCCCCGCGTCAAACAGGAGACGCACGTCTCCCGCTTCGACGTAGATCGCGTTACCGTTGGATCCGGACTGTAGTGAGAAGGTCAGCATTCTTGCGAGCAACCGCGTTTCGTATGACAACGCCAGGTCTTTCTCTGGCAGAAGAGCCACAGGCTTCAGCCCGCGCGGCCGTCCCAGGATGCGAGCGCCTTCTCGTTGTGAACAGCCGCGCGGACTGAAGTCCGCGGCTCGCCACTGTCTGCCGCCGTTCATGTTAGGGGAGCGCCGGCGACATCCGCAAGTGGTGGTTTCCTGGCTCTGCCATGAGCCGGTGTGCAGGTCGTGGTGACAGAATGCCGAAGCAAGAGGAGTGCTCCGACAGCCATCGAGTGATAGGATGCCTCGATCGAGGTCCGGCGGAACGCCAGGCGTGCATCCGGCAGTTTCGGTGCGTGGCTCGCCCAAACCGCTGTCCCACCCTCGGGACGTCCCAGCCATTTGTCGGTCAGAGGGTGTCGCGGCGACTCGAGGAGTTGGGGTAGAATGCGAGTCGTTGGCCTCACTGGTTTGAGGTTCCGGAAGATTCTCTCTTCAACAGGTTTATCTCACCATGCTTAGCCTGGTACACGTGACGCATGAGGCGGTCTACAAGATCGGCGGGATCGGCTCAGTCCTCGAAGGCCTTATTACCTCGCCGTGTTACATCGAAGCGGTGGGGCGGACGATTCTGCTGTGCCCCTTGTTCTCGACGGATGGCGAGGTCCACACGCGCCTGGGGCCGGGCGGAGAAGTGCTGTACTCATCGCTCGACGGCGTCACGGACCATGATGCGGCCGGCGCATTCTCGGAGATTGAGAACCACTTCAAGGTCAACATTGTGTACGGCCGACGGCTGGTTCGTGACGAGTTGACCGGCGTCCAGCAGCGGCCCGATGTGTTGTTGATCGAGTTGAGCCGAATGGCGCCGCATTGCGTAGACGCCTTCAAGGCCGGTCTGTACGAGCACTTTGGGATCGTCTCGACGCGGTATGAAGACAGTTGGGAGTTCGAGCAGTACGTCCGGCTGGCCGAGCCGGGGCTCGCGGCGGTTCGGGCGCTTGGCGCTGCGACCGACGACGACTGCATCGTCGTTGCCCACGAGTTCATGGGGATGCCGGCGGCCCTGGCTGCAAGAATGAACCCCGACTGGGGTATGGGGACCGTGTTCTATGCGCACGAAGTTTCCCCCATCCGCAAGATCGTCGAGGAGCATCCGGGGCACGACACGATGTTTTACAACGTGCTTCGAGAGTGCAGGCGGAAGGGACGATACATCGACGAGACCTTCGGCGACCAGTTCGGCTATTTCCGCCACGCCCTGGTGGAGGCGAGTCGCCACCTCGACGTGACGTTGGCCGTGGGCCGGAATGTCGTGGAGGAGTTGCGCTTCCTGTCCCCCGAGATGGAGTCCGCCGATATCCGCCTCACCTACAACGGCATCCCGGCACACCCGATCACGCTCGAAGAGGCTGCGGCCAGCAAGAGTCGGTTGCAGGACTACATCGAGACGCTGCTCGGCTATCGGCCGGACTATGTCTTCACGCATGTGACGCGGATGACGCCCAGCAAGGGGCTGTGGCGCGACGTGACCGTTATGAAGCACGTCGAAGAGCAGTTCCGGCGAGACGGTCGCACCGCGGCCCTCATTGTGCTCTCCACGGAAATCGGCGGACCGCGAAAACGCCAGGGCATCCTTCACATGGAACGCTGGTGGGATTGGCCCGTCGCGCACCGCGAAGGCATGCCCGACATGTCGGAGGGCGAGGCCCTGTTCTACGCCGGTGTGCAGGCGTTCAACGCCAGGAGCCGAAACTGCAAAGTGCTCTTCATCAATCAGTTCGGTTTTGACCGTCAAAGCTGCGGTGATCGGATGCCGGCGGATATGGAGTTCTGGGACATCCGCAAGGGCAGCGACGTGGAGTTCGGTCAGTCCATCTATGAGCCGTTCGGAATCGCCCAGATCGAGGCCCTGTCGTTTGGGGCCGTCTGCGTGATGAGCGAGGTTTGTGGATGCGCAGGTTTCGCATCGCAGGTCGCGGGGCCGGACGGTTCTCCCAACGTGATCATTGCGGACTACACTGATCTTGGCGGGGCGCCGAATGATATCGAAGGATACAAGGGGCTCACGCGCGAGGCGCGGATAGCCTTGGATGAAGAGGTCGCCGCGGAGGTTGCCAAAGAAGTCCTCCGACGCCTGCCACGCACCCCGGAAGAGAAGGCGGCCTTCGTCAAGCGGGGCTACGAGCTGGCACGTCACATGAGTTGGGACGTGATCGCGCGCGACCACTTCCTGCCCGCCGTCGACGCAATCAGATCGTCGCGGGGACAGACGCCCGCCGCCCCGTGACGTGGGTTTCCGCATGTGTAGCGGCCGACGCCCCTGTCGGCCGTGAGTGGTGGTTCGTGTTCCTCGTCGGCCATGGGGTCCATGACACTATCGGCGGAGCTGATCCGAGCCCCAAGCGCCAGCGCGGGGTATTCGTGGGAAGACCATAGGTCTTCGGACCCGCTCGCGCGCGCTCGGGGCTCGGATTAGACGCCTACCGCTTCCTCACGGGCGCGGCTCTGATGGCCGCCGATGGCATAGACAGTTTCAAGCCTAAACTGCTCTAATACGACAGCGCTAGGTTGGCGGCTGACCTGCGATTTTGGCCGCGCCGTCGCGTGTGGCCATTCAGACCGATCGGCGGTTTCGGCCGCGCCAAGGCCGGTCGCACCAGAAAGTAGCGCTGTCGTACTAAGATGGTCTGATCTTCCGGCGGCGACCCAACATGCAGACGACGCACACAGCCAACAGCGCCAGGCTCGTCGGTTCCGGTATGACGGCCACGCCGGCAGGGTTGATTCCGGGTATCGGCAGCATTTCGATGTCGGAACCGTCGAGTCCCGCCCGCCAGATTCCCCAGGACGTGCCGTCTGGTGATCCGCCGGCCCAATACATCCGCTGGCTGCCGAGGTCTAGAGTGAGCGGATCCGCATTCTGTCCGGTGACGATGTCCTCCGTGTCGGTCCCATCCAAGTTCGCGCGTTGCACGCCGCCGAGACCCGAAGTGAAGTCGGTTCTGGCCCAATACAGGTGACCGGCCAGGGGATCGACGCCGATTCCGACGGGCCCGCGTGAGATCCCGTCCAGGATGGACGTCAGGCCCGATCCGTCCAGATTCGTGCGAAGAACGCGGCCGGGGGAAGCGGGATTCCCGCCCCAATCACTGATGTACACGTGGCCGTGAAGAAGATCGAGGGTCAGGTCCTGGTAAAGGCCCGTGCTGATGTCGAATTCCTCGATGTCTGTGCCGTCCAGGTTGGCACGATATACGTCGGAGAATTCCGTCCAGTACATCTTGCCGCCGGCCGAATCCAGGGCGAGGCCCAGCGTCATATCGCCAAAGTGGTTAATAAGCGTTTCGACCGCCGTGCCGTCCAGATTGGCCCGGCGGACGTATCCGAAGCCCGTCCAGTACATCTTTCCGCCATCCGCGTCGATGGCGATACGATACGCTTCGGACTGCGCCGAGACAAGCGTGTGCGGCGTGAGATCGGAGAAGTCGGCGGCTTGGATGGCGCCTGTGGCGAAGTCCGTCCAGTACAGGTCGTACGCGTGTGCGGCAGGCGGCCAACAAGCCATCGAGAGGGCCATCATCCATAGGATCGTGGTCGACGTTTTTCGTGCCATGCGAGGCCTCCGTTTTCAACTAAGTCTGAATGGGACTAGAATCGCACGTTTTCCGCTCGAGGTCGTGCGCGCCGGTATGGGCCGAAGGAGGTGCTCCTTCCAACGACCAGACGTTTAGTTATCATACCCCCCGAATATGGCAAAATCAAATCCGGACGGTCATTATTCGATGGGCTTTTCAAGTTCTCTCAGCTATTCTTCTGCCGCTGCGACATCCTGCGGCGATGGATCAGGAGTTCACCGTGATCGTCAATGCGTTACTTGCGGCTGCCGAGAAGGGCGCGAATCGGCCTGCCGTGAGCGATCCATATCACTCGCTGAGCTACGGAAACCTGGTTCGTCTGGCCGCCGTCATGAAGCGCAAGATCGAGACGACCACGGGAGCCGGTCACGTCGGCATCATGATGCCCTCGTCGTGTGCGTTTGCCGGCACGTTCTACGGGGCGCTCTGGGC
>JBDRKQ010000064.1:0-14453 GCA_043813895.1 Planctomycetota bacterium | reverse complement strand
ACGAACAACGTCCGCAGGGAAGCGACATCGGCGCGGATCTGGATCGCGAATGGCGACCCAGCCAGCAACATGCCGGCAACAAAAGCGCCCAAGGCCGGTGAGAGACCGACACGGTGCGCCGCCCACGCCGCCCCAACCACCGTGACGATTGCCAGCAGGATGGTCAACTCGCGACTGCGGGCCGTTGCTTCCGTGCTCAGCACCAGCGGCACGAAGTAGTTGAACAAAACGTAGAACACCGCTATCAAGACAGCCGCCCCCCCGATCGCGCGCCCCATCTCCCACCCCATCTGGGCCATGGAACCCTCGCCCCCCAGTGCCGTGATGATCAGGACAAGGGGAATCAGGCTGATGTCCTGCAAGAGGAGGATTCCGAGGGCATTGCGGCCGTGGACGCTGTCAATCTCCGCGCGGCCGGCCAGGACGCGCAACACGCAGGCGGTGCTGCTCAATGCGATCATGGCGCCGACAGCCACGGACGCCGGACCGCCCAAGCCCAACACCGAGCAGATCCCCGCCGCCACCGCACCAGTCAGCACGACCTGGAGAGTCCCGCCGGCGAGAGCGATCGGTCCGAGGTTTCGAAGCCTCCGCCAAGAGAATTCAAGCCCGATCGTGAAGAGGAGCAGGGCCACGCCCAGTTCCGCGATTGCCGACACCGCCCGATGATTCGGCATCGCGTCCAACGCGTTAGGCCCCAGCAGCGTACCGGCGAGCAGGTAGCCCAGAATCGCACTCTGCCCCAACCGTTCGCACAGCGCGCCGAGCGCCAGTGCTGCGAACAGCAGGATCAAGACATCTAACAGGGCCGTCCATATATCCATGGAGCACCTCAATTCTCCTTACATTCTCCTCTCGGCCCGGACGATCGACAACCTGTCCGGCGAGTTTCGCAAGACCCTCTCGCAGTGGGGTCGCGACGCGACACGTTGCAGCCTACTCGGCAGAAGGTTGGATAGTCCATCATGTGGGCAGTTTCTCAAACTGCGATGGACGAGCATGGGAAAGCCGCTCGCAATCGCATAGGATTCCCGGGATGCCTCCTGAGACAGGGTGGTTTGCCCGGACAAGTCGTGAGAAGGTCGCAGACGCTAATCTGGCGGATAAGTTGTACGCCGCGACACAGACGTCGCTCGACAAATACGCCGTGCTCGCGGGCGACATGCCCCAGTGGCAAGACCTTCGCCGCCGGGCCCGACAGGTCAAGCTCCACACGCTGACACATCTTGATGAGTACCTCGACCAGTTCGTCAAGGCGGCGGAAGCCGGCGGTGCGACGGTCACTTGGGCCGACACGGGTCGCGACGCGTGTGATTACATTGTGGAACTAGCGCGTCGCCACGATGTTGCCCGTGTTACGAAGGCGAAGTCGATGACCGGCGAGGAAGTCGAGATCAACAAGGCCCTGCTGGCGGCGGGAATAGAACCCGTCGAGACCGACCTGGGCGAGATGATCTGCCAGCTTGCCGGCGAGATGCCCAGCCATGTGACTGCGCCCGTCATTCAGTGGTCGATGGAAGAGATCGCGCGGCTGATGAAGGCAAAGGGCGTGATCGGAGCGGTGCCGCGTGTTTTGGTGGAAAGACCGAGGTCGGGAGCTTCTGATCCCGGCGAGCATGTGGAGCGCATCGCGGCGGCCGCGGAGATGGTCGCACGCGCGCGGAGCTGGCTCCGCCGGAAGTTCATGACCGCGGGCATGGGCATCAGCGGCGCGAACTTCGCGGTTGCCGAATCGGGCTCGTTGGTCCTGGTCGAGAACGAGGCGAACATTCGGCTATCCACGACTCTGCCCGACATCCACGTCGCCATTGTCGGCATCGAGAAGTTGATCCCCAAACTCGCCGACCTGGGCACCTTCCTTTCGCTCCTGCCGGTTGCCGCGACAGGGCAGCGGCAGTCGGCGTATGTCTCGCTGATCCACCGCCCTTATGGCAAGCTGCACATCATCCTGCTGGATAATGGCCGGAGCCGTCTGCTTGCGGATAAGCAACACTACGACTTGTTGACCTGCATTCGTTGCGGCGCCTGCATGAATGTCTGCCCGGTTTATCGCCACGTTTCCGGCCACGGCTACGAGTCGGTCTATCCCGGTCCGATCGGCGCCGTGCTGACGCCGCATCTGCGATCCGAAGCTCGGTATCGCCAACTTCCGTTCGCCAGCAGCTTATGCGGGGCGTGTTCGGAAAGCTGCCCGGTGGCCATTCCGCTTCACGAACGGCTGCTGCAATGGCGAGACCGGATCGTCGAGCAGGAGGGGCGACCTCGAAGCGAGGCGATGGCGTTTGGCGCCTGGGCCTGGTTGATGGGGCATCCCGAGGTGTACCGGCATCTCCGCCCGCCTGCCGGTTGGATCGAAGCGACTGCCGGCCTCCTCGGGCCCGGCCGGGATTGGCGGGCGACACGCGAGTTGCCCCTGATTGCGGATCAGACATTTGCGAGTTGGTGGAAGCGGAACCGTGCTGCAAGGAAAGATTGACAACATTGCCCGCATCACGCGCGCACTCGATCCGGTTGATTATCCTTCGCCGGTCGCCGCGCCGCCTGTGCCAGCGGATCTCGCGACCGTGTTCGAGGAGCGTCTCAACGCCCTTCGCGCGCCGGGTGACGACGAGCCCGCCGTCGTTCGGGTTGCTGATTCGGATCGTGCGGTGGAGGCCGTCGCGGCGATGTGTGAGGGGACTCCGAAGGCGAAGATCATTCGGTATGGTGCCCCGCCGGAGTCGCTGCGGAAACGGGATTACGCCATCGGTATCACGCCTGCGAAGGCCCTGGTCGCCGCGACAGGCTCGGTCATCCTCGAGCTACCGACGGCATCGCACGGCTACTCGTCGCTCCTGGTTGATCTGCACATCGTCGTGGCCGATACGAGCCAACTCGTACCCGACCTGCTGAAGTTCTATGAGGGCCTTGCGCCCCCAGGGGCCAGCCGCCCCGCCCTGACGAACCTGGTCTGCATCACCGGCTGTAGCCGAACCGCGGACATCGAGAAGCTCCTCGTCGTTCCCGCGCACGGGCCTCGCCGAATCTGCGTGGTTCTTTCTGAGACACCAATCGAATGGACCGCTCTGCGCGGGCGAATCGAAGCGTAGAGTAGCACGGATCTGCAATCAGAGCCCCGAGCGCAAGCGAGCGGGTCCGCAGAGTAGCAGCCTGCCCGTGCGACCCACTCGCTTGCGCTCGGGGCTCTGATGCGACTCCAGCGCGGGCTCCCGTTACTCCTCCTTCGGCGACCGATATGAACACTGCGCGTTCTCGATCGCGGTGATCTTCTCGATACGCCGCTGGTGCCTGCCCCCTTCGTAGGAAGTCCGCAGATACACCTGTACGATGCGGCGCATCAGGGCATCTCCCACAAGATCGGCCGGAAGACAGAGGATGTTCGCGTTGTTGTGTCGGCGGGCCATTTCCGCCGTCAACTCGTCGTGACAAACGGCAGCGCGGATGCCGTGGACCTTGTTCGCCGTGATGGACATGCCGATGCCTGTACCGCAGAAGAGAATGCCAAGGTCGCACTCCTTGTCGCGGACTGCAGTGGCCGCGGCACCGGCCGGGTCGGGATAGTCCATTGATTTCGTCGAGTCGGTTCCGAAATCGACCGCTTCCATGTTCAACTCGTCCAGAACGGCCTTGATCTGCGTCTTGGCCCTGTAACCCCGATGATCGGCTCCCACTGCGATTCTCATAATGCCACCTCGCTGAGGCGATTCTCCAGCGCCTGTTTGATCTTCTCGGCGACGCGCTGATAGTCATCCACGGTTCCTCCGATCGGGTCCCCGATGTCTTCGTCCGGGATCAGACGGGCCACCCTGTCCGCGTCCTCCGGCGACAACGAACACACGACGTCTCGATGATGGGCCGCCATGGTGAAAACATAGTCAGCCGGATGTATGAGTTCGACCTCCAGCCCACGGGAACGGTGCGATGAGATGTCGATCCCTTCGCGCAGGCACACCTCGATCGCCTCTTGCGAGGCCCGGCCTCCGCGCAGTCCGAACGTCCCAGCCGAACCCACGCGGATTCCTCGCGCGGGCAACTCCGCCACGCGACACCCAATGCGCTCGGCGAGCATCTGCCTGCAAAAGCCCTCCGCCATCGGCGACCGGCAGGTGTTTCCCGTACAGACAAATAGGATACTCACGGTTGCCAGCTTCTGGACCATGCGTTCATCAAGAACGCCGGCGCGGAGAATCTTGTATCCCGTCCCGTTAAGGGAGACAATCGTTGACCCCTTCTTGTATCGCGTCGGCCCTGCGTCGAGCAGAATGTCGACCTCGTCGTGAAGCGACGTGCGAATGCCGTCCGCGTCTGTCGGTGGGGGCGTTCCCGCGGGATTGGCGCTTGAAGCGATGACCGGCACGCCGGCGCGCGTGAGCAGCGCTGCCGCAACAGCATGGTCGGGGCACCGGATTCCAACGCTCTTGTCGGCGTAAATCGCCTCAGCCCCTTGGCTGCACAGCTTCTCATACACTGCGGCCCGCGCGGGCTCCTCGACCTGAAAGATCACGGTCAGAGGGCCCGGCCAACCTTTCTTCATTATCCTGCGTCCCAGCGGCGGCGGGTCAGGGACGAATGCCTCCGCATCACACCTGCGACCGACATGAACCGTAAACGGTTGTCGAACGGTCCGCCCCTTGGCGGCAATCAGTCTTGCCACCCCGTCCGGATCGGCCGCGCTTACGGCCAAGCCATACACAGTCTCAGTAGGGAAGGCGACCAACGCACCGGCGGCGAGAGATTCCGCGGCGTGCTGAATCTGGGCTTCTGCGGGCGATTCTGCGTCGATCGGGATGATCTCGGTGCTCATGGAAGGTTCACTCCCAACGGATTATGGAAGTGGGCCGGTGAAGTGTCAAGGTGGTAGGCGGTGTCGGCGCGGGATGCCGCAATGGATCGGATAGTCGCGTGCTATAATTCCACCGATGGACCTTATCTACCTCGACAACAATGCGACGACCCGCGTGGCCGAAGGGGCCGTCGCGGCCATGCAGCCTTTCTGGCGGCTCCAATACGGCAACCCCTCCAGCTTGCATCGCGAGGGACAAGCGGCGCGTCATGCGATCGAAAACGCCCGCGAACAGGTCGCCGACCTGATTGCCGCCAAGCCGCGCGAAATCATCTTCACCAGCGGCGGCACCGAATCCGCAAACCTCGCGATACTGGGAACGCTGGCGGCGCATCCCACGAAGCGACACATCGTGACGACGGCGGTCGAACATGTTGCGGTCCTCAGGCTGTGTGAACGACTCGTGCAGCAGGGTTTCCGCGTTACGTTCGTGGGCGTCGATTCGCAGGGGCATCTCGACCTGGCGGAGTTCGAGCAGGCGATCGATGATGACACCGCGATCGCGAGCGTGATGTACGCCAACAACGAAACCGGAGTCGTCTTTCCGATCGAGCGAGTTTCGCAACTCGCCGCCGCGCGGGGCGTGCCGCTTCACGTCGATGCCGTGCAGGCCGTAGGCAAGATCGCGGTCGAGGTCAAGGCGCTCGGGGTCGGCCTCTTGACCCTCTCGTCACACAAGATGCACGGCCCCAAGGGCGTCGGCGCCCTCTACGTCGGCCCGCGCATTCGGCTGAGGAGTCAACTCGTCGGCGGAAGCCAGGAGCGTGGCATTCGCCCGGGAACGGAGAACGTCGCCGCCATCGTCGGATTCGGGAAGGCCGCTGAACTCGCCGCGGCGTCGCTTCTGAATTGCGCCGCCGAAGTCGCGGCACTCCGCGATCGGCTCGAAGCGCAGCTCCTGCAAGGCGTGACCTTCGCACACGTCATCGGCGACCGATCCATGCGAATCGCGAACACGACCTGCATCGGTTTTGAGAGGCTCTCCGCCGAAGCGATTCTCATCTTGCTGAGCGAGAGGGGTGTGTCCGCATCGAGTGGTTCCGCGTGCAGCAGCGGTGCAATGGAGCCCTCGCACGTAGTTGCAGCGATGAACGTTGACCAGCGCATTGCCCACGGCGCAGTTCGCTTCAGCCTGTCTCGCGAAACGACAGAAGCAGAGGTCGATCGCGCCGCCGCCATCGTCACGGGCGTTGTCCGAAGGCTCGCCTCCCTGGGCGTGCCATGAATCCATCGCTGTGTGCGTAGACATGCGATGAATCGACGGGGGAAGGGAGGCGACAGATGCGCTGGCGGAGTGTCTTACGGCAGAATGCTGCGATCAAGTACCAAAAGCAGCAGGCCGATCACGGCGGCCGTGATGAGCATGTAGACAGACAGGCGGACGTCGGAAGATTCATCGAGCCATCGTTGCAGCCGCTTGCCGGGTGATAGGAATTCGGGGGCGTGTCCTGCCATGGTCCTGTCCCCTTTTGAGACTCGACCTGCCCCTGATATCGGCACGCAAAGCCTGGTTTTCCTGAGACAAAACCAGCAAACCAGCACTGGAAAGCACGCTCAGGGCCTTGTCCTGCCGCGGACCGCGCTCGATTCAGGGGCACAAAACCCGCCCTCACACGGCCATCATCGGCCTTGGATGGTCAATCCATGTCACACCGATGACGTTCACGTGAAAATCTTTGTTTCACGGCTCGAAATCGACGGCGCGTGTTTGTTCTGCCGGAAAACGGCGAGGTTCTTGTCATCCCGATACAGGCTTGTCAGCCCGAAGGCCTGGCAGATCCAATCCAGCGTGCTGTGTGAGTAGAAGGCCACGTGCGTGGGGTCGCGAACATACCACCAATCTCCGAGCCGATCGGGGCCCGGGTGAAACAGAGTCTGTACGACGAGGAGGCCGCCTGGTCGGATGAGAGCCGCGATCCGCCTGATCTCGCGATGAGGCGCGGCGAAGTGCTCGAACGTCTCAATGCACGTTACCGCATCGAATGGCAGTGACAGGTTTGTGACACTTGCGAAGATCGGATCGTATCCGGCGGCGTCGTAATCCGCTTGCTTCAGCATCTCGACGAGAATCTCCGCCGGTCCGGAGCCGTAATCAAGCACGCGACGGGCGTCCGGGGCGTACTCTCGGATGAGCGAGATCGGCCTGGCGAGCATGTCGGTGTAGCCGATGTCTTCGAGCGTGTTTCGGTGTTTCTCGTACCGGCGCCTTTGTGCATCCGGCGATAAGTGCCACGGTGAGGGCACTACGATAAGATCGCACCGCGGGCAGTGGAAAAAGGGTCTTCTCCCGTCGTGGAAGACGCGAGAGGTTCGGGTCCGGCAAAAGTGGCACAAGAGAGCCATGAATCCTTCGTTTCGTTCTAATTGCCTGGCCTTGCAGGCGTTAGGAGATTCGGCCGCCAGGGCGTGCGAGAAAAAAACAGAGTTTTTTGTCGCCGCAAACTCCTTTATTTTCGGGCCTTGTCCGCACCTTTGCCCCGGCAACCCTCCGTCTGTTCTGAACTTGCAGCGCAACTCGTTGTGCCACACCGAAAACAGGCCGGCCGCTTCGTAAAGGGGCTCGCATCGGGAAGTTACGGACGTACAACATTTTGTCTAGATCAAGTTGACAGCCCCCATATCTTGGGGTATTTACGTATTTGTCACAAAGTCGTCTTTGTCGACCATCCGATAAACATTCCGAGTGAATCGTTCGGAATGGCTGCCGGGATTGTACCCGGTCGGTCGTGCGAGGGTCGTGCCTTCTCATGGCAAACGGGCGGCAAAGGTCGAAGGGGGGGGCGGCGTCGGGGTTACTGCCGAACAACGGCGCAGGCTCGGGAAAGAGGCGGACGATTTGCTCGCCCTGGATGGGCAGCGCGCGGGACGGATGTGTTGGATGGGTGTCGAATCTCGACACGACAGATGTTGGTTCTCAGGGCAAGCAAAGGTGCTGAAATGGTTTCTGCCTCGACGGAACGAGCCAGTGCGGTCGACAAGGATGTCGATGCCCCATCAAGTGAGCCCCTCTGCGAGGCTCCGGATTGGGGCTTGTCGCAGAATGCGCTGCGCGTTTTGCGCGCGCGCTACCTGAAGAAGGACCAGTCCGGCCGGTGCCTGGAAACACCGGATGACCTATTCGATCGCGTAGCAAGGACGATTGCCGAGGTCGAGCGGGACTACGGCGCGGACGAAGCCGGCTGCAGCGAGTGGAAAACGCGGTTTAAGCGACTGATGACGTCGCAAAGATTCATGCCGAACAGTCCGACCCTGATGAATGCGGGCCGGTCGATGGGCATGTTGAGCGCGTGCTTCGTCCTGCCCGTGCCGGACTCGGTCGACGGCATCTTTGATTCCATCAAGCACACGGCCTTGATCCAGAAGGCCGGCGGCGGAACGGGCTTTGCCTTCGATCGGCTGCGTCCGACGGGCGACTATATTAGCTCGAGCGGCGGCACGACCAGTGGCCCCATCAGCTTCTGGCGCGCCTTCAGCGAGGCAACGAACGCCATTCAACAGGGGGCGTTTCGACGCGGGGCCAACATGGGGATGATGAACATCCATCACCCCGACATCCTCAAATTCCTGAACGCCAAGCAGGATCTGACGCAGTTCACCAACTACAACATCTCGGTCAAGATCACCGACGGCTGGATGACGGGCTTTCTGGAAGAGCCCGACGCGCCGCACGAGGTGAGGAACCCGCGCAACTGCCAGGCGTTCTACCTGCCCAAGAGCGTGGACATCGACAAATACGACATGAGGGATTTGGTTCGCTCGGATGAGTATGACGGGCAGACGCCGGTCTACAGCCGCCGCGATGTGTGGTCCATCATCGTTCATCACGCTTGGCAGACGGGCGAGCCTGGCGTGGTGTTCATCGACCGGATCAACGACGCGAATCCGACGCCGCACGTGGGGCGGATCGAGGCAACGAACCCGTGCGGTGAGCAGCCTCTGCTTCCGTACGAGGCGTGCAATCTGGGAAGCCTCAACCTCGCCGCCTTCGTGAAGGATGCGAGCACACCGCAGGCCAATGTGGATTGGGAGTCGCTCAGAGATACGATCCAGGATGCGACCCGTTTCCTGGATAATGTGATCGACGCGAACAGATATCCGTTGCAGCAGATCCACGACGTCTGCAAGGCGAATCGGAAGATCGGTCTGGGCGTGATGGGCTTTGCCGATGCGCTGTACAAGTTGGGCGTGCGGTACAACTCGGAGGGCGGCATCGCCTGGGGCGAACGGTTCATGAAGTTCTTGAACGATGAGGGACACGCCTATTCCGAGAAGCTCGCCGAAGAGCGCGGCAGCTTCCCGAACTGGAAGGATAGTCACTGGGACACGATCCACCACCGGCCGATGCGGAACAGTTGCGTTACGACGGTCGCACCGACCGGCACGATCAGCATCATCGCGGAGTGCTCCGGCGGGATCGAGCCGATGTTCAGCCTTGCCTTCACGCGGAATGTTCTCAAAGGACAGCGCGAAGGCGGCTCACCGATGATCGAAACCAACGAAACCTTCGAGCGCGTCGCGCGAGACCGGGGGTTTTACAGCGAGGGATTGATGGAACGCATTGCCAGGGAGGGCACCCTCGCTCATTTCGATTTCCTCCCACAGGACGTCCGGCACGTGTTTGTGTGTGCGCACGACATCGAGCCGGAGTCCCACGTCAGGATGCAGGCCGCATTCCAGCGACACTGCGATTCGTCAATCAGCAAGACCATCAACTTTCCCCACGATGCGGACGTATCCGGGGTTGACGGTATCTACAAGATGGCGTTCGCACTTCGGTGCAAGGGCGTCACGGTGTACCGCGACGGTTGCCGTGCGAGCCAGCCGATGGCGCTTTCGGAATCGAACCACAGGCACGAGAAGATGACGGCGGAGCAGGAAACACCGCAAATCGCCCCCGTGGGTGAGGGTCGGCTCGAAAGCCAGGAGATCATCACCGAGACGAATCTCTTCGGAGAGCGGATCACGCAAGTGAAGAAAAAGCACACCTCCCTCGAACCCAGGGAGCTGCCGGCCATCACCAGCGGCGTGCGGGTCCGCCAACCGACACCCTTCGGGAACATGCACATCCAGATCACTGTCGACCCGGTCGACGAGCGCGAGTTGGAGGTGTTCGCACAGCTTGGCAAGGGCGGCGACATCGCCACGAGCGACCTGGAGGCAATCTGCCGCATGATCAGCCTGTGGCTCCGCGCAGGCGGCGGTTTGAAGCACGTCATCAAGCAGCTCTCGGGCATCGGCTCTTCGCTCCAGATCCCGACGCGACACGGCCGCATCATGTCGTTGGGCGACGGGCTGGCCCGAGCGATGAAACGGTACATACGGGCCAAGGAGCGTCACGGCCTCAAAGCCTTGCTGCTGGGAGAGATTGACCCCGCGCAGATCGACGAGGAATACTGTCGCCGCGGCAGCACGAACGGCGGCAACGGCAGCGGGGGAGATATCACTTTGAAGGCCGCGAACCATCTCGCCGAGCCCGCGGCGAGACCCATCCCGGCGAGATTGTCGTACCGTTTGAAGTGTCCGGACTGCGGCAGCGACCTGGACACAGGGGAGAATTGTACAAAGTGCCACAGTTGTGGCTACGCACAGTGCTGAGGAGTGGAAGGACAGGGGAGGAGTGTATCGGCGAGGGCTCATTGCCTGCGACACGCGCAAGTGCCTGCGGGCGGTATAACTGGTTTCTTCCAGGGGCGAAGGTCTGAACACTCAGTGGAGTCGATAGAGGCACGGCTTCTTTCCCCTCCGGAAAGCGTTGAGATTCCCCCTTAGCGGGGCTCAGCGCTTTCTTTTTGCGCGCCGCGCCGGCATCGTCCGGTACAATGCTCGCGACGGACGATGGGGTATCACGCTTGCCTGTGGCACCGGCGCCAAAGCCGGTGGGGCAACGGGGATCAGCTTCCTCACTCCCACCGGCGTTGGCGCCGGTGCCACCCCCAATCGTTAACTGCTCCATTGGGCCGCCACAGCGAGGCACGCTCACGATGACGGACGCACGGCGCGCAGCACTGCAAACAAACCTCACGCTTGCAGCCGCGACGGCGCTGATCGTCGCACTGGCCGTCATGCTCGAAGCGCCGGTCGCCGATGCCGTGTTCGGACAGGATCGCGTTCTGCTCTCCGGCCCGGACGACTACATGCGAGTCTATCGCGCAAGGGAAATCCTCGACGGCGACGCGCTGCTCATCCGCCATACCGAAGAGATCAACGCGCCCATCGGCGTGACACTGCACTGGACGGCGCCGATGGACTATCTTCTCGCAAGCGTCGGAATCCTGCTCCGCCCGGTGATCAATGCATCATCTCAGTTGGATGTGGCTTGGGCCTGGCTGCCGGTATGTCTGGGCGCCGCCTACGTCGTTGTCATGATCGGGATGATGCGGCGGGGCTTCGGGTGGCAGGCGGCGATTATGGCGGGACTCCTGGTGGCCCTCTCGCCGTGCTTTCACCGGGTCTTCCGGCTGGGACATCCCGACCACCATTGCCTGGTGGAGCTGTTGCTGCTGGTCGCGCTGGCGGGCTGGATTCCCCGCGCCGGCAAAGACGGCTTGGCCGGACAGCCCACGAGGACGGGCGCGATCGTGAGCGGCCTGGCGATGGGGCTGGCGATCTGGGTGGCGTCACAGGCACTGCTTTTTTGGGCCGCACTGGCCATCGGTCTGAGTTACGCCTGCCTGGTCGGCTCGCCGGAGGCGGGGCGGCGGTATGCCAGGGTGCGGTTCGCTTGGAACTGCGCAACGGGCCTTGTCGTCCTTGCCGGCTTCCTCGTTGACAACTGGCCGGCCCAGTACGTCGTGGCGGTGGACAAGATCAGCCTGGCGCACGTCGCGCTCATGGCGGTCGCATTTCTTGCACCGGGCCGGGCCGATGTCGGACGGAGCGAAGAGGGAACCCTCACGGGCGAGAACGCCCCGGCGAAATCGGAAGTTACGGCTCGCGGGCAGGCCCACACGAACCGGACAATCGCATTCCTGGCGACACTGGCAGCGTTTCTCGTGTGGATCGTGATTGACCGTGGCCGGGCATTTGAACATGTTGCCGGCGAAACTTTCTTCCGGTGGTCCGAGCACATCGCCGAGTTGCAGCCGCTCTATTCGACTACGCTCACGGATTGGTCGGTCAAGCCGATGCACGCATGGCTCGGCTTCATGCCGTATGCGCTGCCGTTGTTGTGGGTGTTCTTCGTTTTGTCGAAGTCCGTGCCGCGCCCGGTGAAGTGCGCGCTCGGGCTGGCGGCACCAATTGTCCTGGTGCTCGCGATCTTGCAGCGTCGCTGGATGGACCACGTCAACGTGGCCGTTACGCCGGTTGTCGTATTGGGCGGATTGGAACTGTGCAGGACGCTCCTTGCCAGGCACACGCGCAGGCAGGCAGTCCGCTGTTTCCTTGCCGCAGCGGTTCTGCTGGGCGTACTGGCGTATCCGAGCGCGAGGGCAATCCTGTCGCGAACGGCCGAGGGAGAACGATTCGCCGTCGCCTATCAGCGCCGCACGGACTTCGTGGCACAACAGATCAACGCATACGAGGCCCGACTCCGCGATGCTGCCGGGTACCCCACCTCTTCCAGGCGTGGCGGACGGACGACCCGTTCAGACGAAGCCCGGACGAGAACCGCGATCCTCTGCGAAGACGGAGAGGGGCCGTCGCTGTTGTACTGGACGGGCCTGCCCGTCGTTGCGGCCCCGTACCATCGTGCGCTGGAGGGCATACTGGAGGTCTCCCGATTCTTCGCGGAACGGGACCCGCTCGCCGCGCGAGAGCAACTCGACCGGCTGGGAGTGCGTTACATCGTGATGCCCCCCCGGGCGCACGAGCAGTTGATGCAGTTCGAGCGGATGGCGTTTGGCGAGCCGAGGTCTTTTGACCCTTCAGACGAGAGCCTCGATAGATTCGGCCGCGTCCTGCTGCATCTCAACTACCGGCCGGGGTACGCGCGGACGATGGCCTATCGGCTGGTCATGGAATCCGGCACGGCGGTCATCCCAGGCGTTGAGCGGATTGCGGAAATCAACGAAGGCGCGAAGACGCCGGATGGCGACCCGATGCCCACCGGCTTGCTGTACGTCGTTCACGATTTCGCACCACCGGCCCAAGAGCCCCCGGGCTTGGCCGGGGGGTAGCCTCGTCCCCCGCCCTTGAAAGGACGGGGCACCCAGCGCAGGATGCTACCTGCAGCGCGGAACTCGCACGGTGAAGCGGCACTAATGCTCCGTCACGCGTCCTGTGAGGGATACAAGGGTAAGATAGATGGGTGCCACTGGCGGCTTGCCCGCCAGTGCGGCACAAGCAGACAAGCTGCCCGTGGCATCCATCAGTTGACCGGTGACAGAGCACTAGAGGTGATTAGATCATGCCGACGCCCAAGCAGGAGATCGCGGACCTTCGCAAGCAGATCGAGCATCACGATCACCTGTACTACGTCGAGGGCCGAACGGAGATATCGGATCGTGCATACGACGAACTGTTCGCGCGTCTCAAGACACTGGAGGACGCGCACCCGGAATACGCTGCGCCGGATTCGCCGACGCAGCGCGTGGGGGGCAAGCCGCTCAAGGGCTTCCGCCACGTCACGCACGCCGTGCCGATGCTGTCGATCGACAACACCTACAACGAGGACGAACTCCGGGAGTTCGACGCGCGCGTCGCCAAGGGCCTCGCAGGCGATCCCTACGAGTACATCGTGGACCCAAAGATCGACGGCGTGTCTGCTTCGCTGCGCTATGAGAACGGCGTACTGGTGCTCGGGGCCACCCGTGGCGACGGCAAGACCGGCGACGACATCACGATGAACGTCCGGACCGTCCGCGCGATTCCACTGCGGCTGTGCGGCAGCGGCTGGCCCGAGGTGTTGGAGGTTCGCGGAGAGGTGTACTGGCCCCGTGAGGACTTCGACGCGTACAACCGGAAACGCGAGAAGGACGGGCTCGACCGGTTCGCGAATCCGAGAAACGCCACGGCGGGAACGCTGAAGCAACTGGATTCCAGCGCGATCGCCGGACGAGGTCTGGCGTTCATCGCCCACGGCTTCGGTGAGATCGCGGGGGCGTTGTTCGAGACGGCCTCGGAGTTCTTCGCCGCGCTAAAGCGCTGGGGGATGCCTGTCAGCGACCACGTGAAGGTGTGCGGAGACATCGAAGAGGTCGTCCGGATGGTGGCCCGGTGGGAAGAGGAGCGGCACGACCTCGGCTACGAAACCGACGGGCTCGTCGTGAAGGTCAACCGCCTCGATCAGCGAGACACCCTCGGCGCAACGAGCCGCTATCCGCGCTGGTGTATCGCGTACAAGTACGCGGCCGAGCAGGCGGAAAGCGTACTGAAAACGGTCGATCTTCAGGTGGGCAAACTGGGCACGATCACGCCGAGGGCGGTAATGGAGCCCGTTCAGCTCTCCGGCACGACAGTCCGCCACGCGACGCTGCACAACTTCGACCAGGTCGAGCGGCTGGACGTGCGCATCGGCGATACAGTGGTGGTCGAGAAAGCGGGCGAGATCATCCCACAAGTGGTGCGGGTGGTGATGGAGAAGCGGCCGCAGGGTGCGAAGAGGATCGTCCCGCCGAAGAACTGCCCCGTCTGCGGCGGCGATGTGGTGAAGGACGAGGGCGGCGTGTAC